>PLKM01000072.1 GCA_003141095.1 Acidimicrobiaceae bacterium
CAGCGTGAAGTCGAGCGGCACGTCGCGTACGAGTCGCATCACCTGTTCGTTGTTGCGGGCCCGGTCTTCGTAGAGCGCCAGATTCTCGCGTAGCTTGGGCGTGAGCTCGTCCAGATGCTGATAGAGCTCGTCCAGGTCACGGTACTTGGCGAAGAGTTTCGCCGCCGTCTTCTCCCCCACCCCGGGTACTCCGGGCAGATTGTCCGACGAGTCGCCGCGCAGCGCCGCCAGCAGCGGGTAACGGGCCGGTTCAATGCCACAGCGCTCGAAGATTCCCGCCTCGTCGTACAGCGAGTAGTCCGAGACGCCTCGTCGGTTGTACAGCACCTTCACGTAGGGATCCTCGACCAGCTGAAACGCATCGCGGTCGCCAGTGACGACCACGACCGGTATCTTTTCGTCGCGGCCCCACGTCGCCAACGTCGCGAGCACGTCGTCCGCCTCGAAGTTAGGCACGCCCAGGACCGGAATGTGCAGCGACGTGCAGAGACTCCTGATGAGGTCGAACTGGTGTTCAAGTTCCACCGGCGTCTCGGCGCGGCCACCCTTGTAGTCCTCGGTCATGGCGTCTCGAAAGGTCCCGCCGGGCAGGTCAAACGCGACCGCCAACGCGCGGGGCTCTTGAGAGCGGATGAGCGAGTGCAACATCGACGCGAAACCGTGCAGAGCATTCGTCACCACGCCTTCGGATGTCTTGATGTCCGTCGTGAGGGCGAAGAACGCCCGAAAGGCGAGCGACATCCCGTCCAACAGCACGAGCGGCCGTTGGTCGGTTGGGCTTTCAGCCAACGAACTCGCCCTTCAGAATCTGCTGCGCGACGTCGCGCATTCGAGTGCGGCCCCGCATTGCTGACTGCTGAATGACCTCAAACGCCGCCGGTTCGTCCATTCCTCGTTCTTGCATCAGGAGCTCTTTCGCACGCTGGACGATCTCACGAGTCTCGATCTTGTCGTCGACGTTCGTAATCTCAGGAGTCTCGACCGGTTCGTTCGCGAGGGGATTGATGATGGCGGCGATCTTGGGCAGAATCTCGCTGCTGCGAAAAGGCTTCACGAGGTACGCAACGACGCCGGCGTCGCGAGCGCTCTCGATGAGCGCGCGCTGACTGAAGGCGGTCAAGAGCACCACGACGGTGTTGGAGCCCTTCAGCTCCCTCGCGACCTCTATGCCGTCCATGCCGGGCATTTTGATGTCGAGCAGCGCCAGGTCCGGTTCGAGTTCGCGGATCATCGCCAGGGCGTCATCGCCGCGCGCGGCCTCGCCCACGACGAGGTAACCGTCGCCCTCTAATATCTCCTTCAAATCCAACCGGATGATTGATTCGTCGTCAGCAATTACAACTCGCTTATCCATGCTCTTCCCTAGGCTTCCATTCGCGTAAAAGTTCGTCTCGTTCGGCTATCAGGCTACGTACCTCAGAAGAACGTCGGTTCATTTCGGCGTTCGCGGCGACAACGTGTCGAGACAACTCGCTATATTCTTGCTGCTGGAGAGGGGTCTCGGAGACCAGCGAGCGAATACGAGCGTCTTCGAGCGCATCGTTCCAGACTTGCACTTGCTCTTCGAGGATGCTCAAACTCTCCCGGGCCGCCATCAAACGGCGCTGCAGATCCTCCAAATGACGTTTGTCTAGCCGTGCACCCATAGAACCGAGTGTAAATCCAGACTCAACCGAATGAGGCTATGAGCGTTGCCGTTTCGAGCAATTGGACCGAAGGCGCCACTTCGAAGCCGTCCGCAACCGCCTCTACCTGGTCGAGGTGGGGGCCACCGAGCGTGCGCACGATCTCGATATCACTGGGCTCGACGATCGCGTGCTCGGCGAGGAGGCGGTTAACCCGGCGCGCGAAAGGTGATTCGAAAAACCCCCCGAGATACGGGGCCAGACCCAGTTGCTTGGCCCGAATGATCATGGTTCGCGCGTTGGCGTAGCCCCCCACGCGCGCCGGTTTCACACACACCATGCTCGCGGCACTGTAGCGGGCAATCTGCTCGAGGTCACGCACGGAGCGGACGCCTTCGTCCATGCTGAGCGCCACGTCAATCTGCCCGGCGAGGCGAGCGTGGTCAACGACGTTTCCCGGCGCGAAGGGCTGCTCCACGGCCACTACCTGCGCCGAGTCGCCGATCTGGGCCAATTGATCAATGACGTCGGCATCACTCGACGCAGAGCAGTTGAAGTCGAGCAAGACGGGGTGATCCAACGACGCCAGGCGTCTCATCGCCGAGGAGCCGAGCACGCCGGGGGCGGTCTTCACGCGCACTCGCGCCACCGACGGATCGAGCACCCACTGGTCGTCGCCCCCTACGAGCGACACCGTTGACTGCACTGGCGTGTCAAACGTCTTGGGCCAGAGTGAAAGAACGCTTCTGGCCTGCGAGCGAAGCTCTCGGTCGAGAAACGCCATCTCGACCAGACACACCGCTGGCGAACTACCGGGGCGCGAGCCGGCAAATCTGGCGATCCGAGTCCACGACGGCAGGCCACCCTCCCTCTCGAAGGCTCCCTGAATCTGGAGCAGCACCACGCCATCCAGCTCTTGGATCACCTCGGACGTGCCGGGGTCGCCATTCAGTGAGAAGGGCTGGGGGTCGACTTCGCCAAAACCCGATACGCCTTCGTGTTCAACCCGCAAGAAGAGCCGAGTTCGGGTGTCGTGGCGCTGCGCCGCCGCGGCCGCCGGATGCAGAAGTACCGCGTCATCTCGCCAGAGCGTCAACTTCATCACACTCACCTTATGGTTGCTGCCCCCCACGGCAAAGTTGGTTGGTGAAGGAGTAAGGCAAATAGCCCCACAATCACCGACCAAGTTCTAACCCGTGGTATCTCCTACGCCCCAACGAGTGCTGGCGTTTCGGTTGACGCTTCATCGGGGCGAGCCTTGACGGCACGAGTCCTTCTTGGTCTTACCTCCCCTCGACGTCCAGCCACGGAGCGTGTCCCCGCGGAGGCGGCTTGGCTGGTCCACCTGACCAGGTTTATGGCCGCGTTGAGGTCGCGATCAATAGTGAGACCGCAGGTCTCACAGTGATACGTCCTGATCTCGAGAGGCAGTTTGGCTTTCACTGCCCCGCACGAGCTGCAGGTTTTGGTTGATGCGAAGAAGCGGTCGACCTTTACTACCGTCGAGCCGTAACACGGAGCCTTGTACTCGAGTTGGCGCACGAACTCGCCCCAACTGGCGTCACTGATGTGCTTGGCGAGGGAGTGGTTCTTCAGCATCCCGACCACATTGAGGTCCTCGATGACGATGCGGTCGTAGTTCTCCGTGAGCATTGTCGTGGTTTCGTGGATGAAGTTCTTGCGGGCATTGGCGATGTCTGCGTGGATCTTCTGGGTGCGCGCATTCGAGGACTTCCATCGATTCGACGGGGCCTTGCCCGGAGCAGGGCCCTGGCGGCGAGAAGCCACACGCTGCGCTCTGGCCAACCTCGCTTCCGATCTCTGGTAGCTGCGCGGGTTCGCCACACTCAGCACCTGCGCGCCATCAGGTGTAGCCCCGGTGTAGAGAGTCGTGAGGCCAACGTCGATACCGATCACCCGCTCTGGTGCCCGAGGAGCGGGAATCACGCGACTCATCTCCACGGTGAAGGAGAGCGTGTACTTTCCCCGGCGCTCGGCGATGTTGACGGACATGATCCGAGCACCGCCGCGTTCCAGGTGCCGGTAGAGCTTGCGCATCGACTCGTAGGTCTTGACCTCACCGACACGGCCGAGGCGCACGTGGTGCGAATCGACGAGGCGTGTGGATCCGCCCGCCAGAGTAAAGGACTCCGACTTACCCTTGCTCTTGAACGTGGGCACCTTGGCGCGCCCGGCAAAGTAGTTGGCAGGCCTGGGCGAGGTGCAGCTGCGCGAAGTTGTACGTCGACGAGGCGTTCTCGGTGAACCACGGGGCGGCTTCTGCTCGCCGCCCATACCAGAGCTTCTGGAGGTCCAACTGGCGAGTGCCTAGGTAGTTCTCCTTGGTGACTACTTCACCGGCTTCCTTCTTCTCCCGGTTCACCTTCCAGTTTTCCATGATGAGTCCCAGCAGGAAGTTGTGGCAGAACCGGGATGCTCCCATGTGGCTGGAGAGCAGTTGTCGTTGGACCGGTGTGGGATCAAGCAGGAAAGTGAAGCCCTGGTGAACCTTGGTGAGAGTCGCCTCGGGCATGCAGCCAGTATCGCCTCCGGGTGTGACGTATTTGCCCTACTCCTCCACCAACCAACTTCGCCGTGGGCGGTTGCTGCTACCGTTGTCGCCGCAGCCCGGATGGCGGAATCGGCAGACGCGGAGGCCTCAAAAGTCTTTACTCGAGAGGGTGTGTGGGTTCGAGTCCCACTCCGGGCACGCTGTTACCTTTAGAACATGTCTGAATCATTGGATCCCGCTTTTCGCGACGACTGCGTCGTCCTCTTTCCCGGTCAGGGCTCGTTGAGTGGCGGCGCCGGCAACGCGTGGCGTCGCTCCAGCCATTGGGACCAGATTGGTCGCATCAGTGAGGTGTCGCGGCTGGACGTCGAGGCGCTGCTCACCACGGCCGCTGACGACGAGGTCGTCCGTACCGACCACGCGCAGATCGCCACCTTCGCCCTTTCCACGATTGGCTACCTGGAGCTCGTAGATATGGGAATCCGTCCTCGTTACCTGCTCGGACACAGCCTCGGCGAGTTCTCCGCCCTCGTCGCGAGCGGACTCTTAAGCATCGAGGACGGCGCTCGACTGATTGGCGTTCGCGGAGCCGCCATGGCGCGCGCGGCGATGGCCACGGAAGGCTCCATGGTGGCCCTGATGGGAGGCGACGAGGGAGCTCGCGACGCCCTGGCGACGCTTGACGAAGTGTGGGTCGCCAATATCAACGGCGCGAACCAGATTGTGGTCAGCGGCACCAGGTCGGGCCTGGACGCCGTGCTCGCGCGCCACAGGGAACTGGGCTGGCGTCGAGCCACGCCACTGAACGTGGGTGGGGCCTTTCACTCGCCCCTGATGGATCACGCCCAAGAAGAGCTCGATGAAGTGCTGGACTCGATCACCTGGGGCGAAACGGAGGCCACGCTCATCGCGAACGTCGACGGGCTGGTCCACACCAAGCCCGCGGAGTGGCGCGACCTGCTCTCTCGACAACTCACCTCGCCGGTCCTGTTCCTCGATGCGACGTTGACGCTTCCCGCCACGGTGACGACGACCATTGAGATGCCACCCGGCGGCGTGCTCACGGGACTGACCAAGCGGATCCGTCCGTTCGAGACCCAGTTAGCCCCAGTATCACTCGACGACCTGCAGGAGATAACGATATGAGTCGACACGTCCTTGTCACGGGTGCCAGCAGAGGAATAGGCGCCGCGATTGCTCAGCACTTCCTCGATGAGGGCGATCGCGTCGTCGCGCTCTCCCGGTCGGGATCAGCCCCCGCAGGATGCGCGATGTCCCTCGCCGTCGACGTCGCCGACTCGACGGCGGTGAACCAGGCGGTAAAGAGCGCAGTTGGCGAACTCGGCCCGGTTGACGTGGCCGTCGTGAACGCCGGTGTCACGCGCGACGGTCTCGCCCTGCGCATGTCGGACGAGCAGTGGCGCGAAGTGCTCTCCACCGACCTGGACGGTGCGTTCTACACCGCGAGAGCCACGATGGCCTCCATGGTGCGCGCCCGTCAGGGTTCGATCATCTTCATCGGTTCGATCAGCCCGTTCATTGGGGTGCCGGGCCAGGCCAACTACGCCGCCGCGAAGGCCGGTCTCGTGGGCCTCGCGCGCGCGCTCGCGAAGGAGGTCGCCACGCGTGGCATCACGGTCAACGTGGTCGCCCCGGGATTAATCGAAACGGACATGACCAGTGACCTCGGCGCCTCGAAGGACCAAATGGCCTCATTGATCCCCATGGGGCGTATTGGTCAACCCTCTGATATCGCTGGCGTTGTCGGGTTCCTCGCCAGCAAGCATTCCAGGTACATCACCGGAGCGGTCATCGCCGTAGACGGCGGACTCGCGCTCGGCCACTAGGCGACCTGGCGCAGCAGGGCAGGCGATTTAGTACGATAGAGCGAGAGAAAACAAGGGGCAATTCCATGGACCGTACCGAAGCACTCAAGAAGTTCACTGACAACGCAGTCGAGGTTCTCGCTGTTGAACCGTCCCAGGTGACCCTGGAGACGTCGTTCGAAGACCTGGGCGCGGACAGCCTCGACCTCGTCGAGCTGGTCATGGCCCTCGAGGAAACCTTCGATATCGAAGTCGCCGAAGACGAACTCAAAGAGATCCGCACCGTAGGCGAAGCCTTCGAACTGATCTACGCCAAGCTGCAGTGAAAGTCGCCGTCACCCCTTCGGGGCCGGTCGAGGGTTACCGGGTCGCCGTTACTGGCCTGGGCGCTCTGACCTGCGCGGGCGTGGGCGTCGAGGCGCTCTGGGACGCTCTGCTAAAGGACGTGGCACCCCCGTCGAAGAGAATCGCACCCTTCGACGCGACCCATATCGGCGGGCCCAAGGAACTTCGCCGGCTCGACCCCTTCTCGCTCTACGGACTGATGGCGGCGGACGAAGCCTGGTTGCAGAGCGGGCTCGAAGGACCCATTGTCGACGCGGGCAGCATCGTCACCACGGGCATTGGCGGGCTCCAGACCGTTCTTGAGCAGTTTCGCGTGCTCAATGAGAAGGGACCCGACCGCGTCTCGCCATTCATGGTGCCAATGATGATGCCCAACGCCGCAACCGCCGCGGTTTCAATGAGGTTCGGTCTCGGTGGGCCGGCTGAGACGGTGACGACGGCGTGCGCCGCGGGCACCCACGCCATTGGTAACGCCGCGCGGCTCGTCGCCACGGGTCGCTGCAGCGTCGCGGTGGCGGGCGGAGCCGAAGCCGTCATCGTCGAGATCGCCGAGGCGGGTTTCCGTAACATGACTGCCCTCAGCAACGAAGGGCTGTCGCGGCCGTTCGATACCCAACGCAACGGCTTTGTCATGGGTGAGGGCGCGGGCATCCTGATTCTCGAACAGTGGGATCACGCCGTGGCTCGTGGAGCGACCATCTACGCAGAAGTCATCGGTGCCGCGTCAACGGCCGATGCACATCACATCACCGCACCCGATCCCAAAGGCAGTGGGGCCATTCGCTGCATGGAGCTCGCGCTCGCCGACGCTGGCATCAGCGCCGCCGACGTGTCGCACATCAACGCCCACGGCACGTCAACGCCTCTCAACGACCTCGCCGAGGCGATCGCGGTCCGACGCGTCTTTGGAGAACACGCTCCCCCGGTGACGTCCATCAAGGGACACCTCGGCCACTCCCTCGCCGCCGCCGGAGCCCTCGAAGGCGTCGTCTCGGTCTTGACACTGCTTAATCAAACCATCACGCCCACGGCCGGTACCACCGAGGTCGATCCCGCCGTTGGCCTCGACGTCGTCATTGGCGCGCCGCGCCGCGCCGAGATTGACGTCGTGCTGTCGAACTCCTTTGGCTTCGGTGGCCATAACGGCAGCGTCGTCTTTCGCCGCGTTCAGGCCTAAGAAGTAGGCCACCCGGTGCGGGGACGCTGCACGTAGGCATTGTCGTACGCCCAGCGGGCATTGGCGATGAATTCGCCGAGCAGCACGGGATCCTTCACCCCCACTTCGCTCTCGACACCCCTGCGCACGTCAACACCCCAGACGGGATAGTTCTGCACCACCTCAACGACGTTCGAGGGGTTCAGACCGCCCGAGGCCATGAGCGGCGTGCGAAGCGATGTGTCCTGAAAGACATCCAAGCAGTCGACCAACGCGTCGAAATCATCAGTCTCGGGCAGGACAAAGTAGTCGACGCCCTCGATCAGATCGTCATTGCGCAACTCCTGGCCCGTCGCGAGCATGCGAATGACGGTATTGACCCGCTCGGACACGTAGGCCAGCGACGACTTCGTGATAGCCCCTTCGATCTGGACCGCCGAGAGTCCGAGCGTGTTGACGATTTCCACAATTCGTTGGGGCATTTCGTTTCGAAACACGCCAACGGAGAGAGCCCCATTTGGCAAGCGTCTCACAATGTCGTAGGCGGCGGCGCTTGAAATCTTGCGAGGAGTGGGGCCAAATTCAAAACCAACCGCGCTCGCGCCGAGACCAATGGCGAAGAGCGCGTCTTCTTCGTTCGTGACGCCCGAAACCTTGATGAAAAGTCCCTCGGTATTAAATCTCACGGAGCCTCCCTATCGTCAGGCTAATTGGCAGGAATCGAGTTCTTCAACCAATTACCTCAACATTGACGTCGTCCACACGCAAGAACTTCTCGCCCTCGAGGGCGCTGCGGTGAATGAAGCCCAGCGCGAACACGCCATCGCCCTCTCGCACGGCAGTGGTGACGCCACTGGGTCCCGCTGGCCCTTTGGAGACCAGGACCGCATTGATCGCCTCCACCGTTGGCCCCTGACCTCGAACGAAGCGCCACGGAACGCTCGATCCTCGAGCGTCAAGTCGCCCCACGAGCTCTTGACCGGTGAAGCAGCCCTTGGTGAACGAGACCATGCCAGCCACGAACGCCGTCCCATAACTCTGAGGCGTCAGTTCAGCGGCGAACTCGTCGGGCCCCGCGAGCGCGCCACGGACCTGTTCGCCCACCGTGTCAAAGGGACCGTTCGCAGCCTCTTCAAGTTCGAGCGTGCAGGCGGTACGCAGATGGAATCGCCGTAGTCGCGCGATCGCAATTGCTGCGAGTCGGCGAGGGACGAGCACGATAAAACCGTGATCGTCTCGCATCACCAGGCACGAGGTCAGTACGGCGCTGTTCGGGGCCAGGAGAAGGGACCAGACTCCGTCCGGGCCAATCTCACGCAGATCCTGACTGAGTTGGCCCTGAAGAAACGACTCGGCGTCGGGTCCCCTCACGAGAATCCGGGACCATTCGAATACGTCGGCATCGTCGTGCACGGTGGGTTTTGTCACAGACCATTACAGTATTCGCCAGTGAGAAATTACGCGCAATCCCCAAGGGCCGGTCTTTAGTGTCAATGCAGAACGAACTCAATACGATCACCTCGACCATGAACGACTTGGCCGTGCGGATCACCTCGCTCGTCGAGAGCGAGGGCGCGAACATGGAGAGCGACGTCTACACCGAGCTGGTCGCCGCCGAGCGCACGATCGGGGCACTCTTGCGTCGTCTCAACCGGGTCGCGACTCGCGTCAACTGAATCGCCGTTAACCTGAAATAATGAACGAATCGTGGCGGTGCGCAGCGTCACTGAGCGCCGAGCAGCGACTCGAAGTTCTCAATCTCCTTAACCGGACCGAGGTGACGTTGGGCCGAGAGGCCATGGACGAGGGACGTCGAAGGACCGTCGTGCACGGCTGGCTCGCCGAGCACTGGCTCGAGTACCACAATGGCGTTCTCGAGAACTACGCGCTCCTGATCCGGTCCAAGCACGCCACCATCGAGATGTGCGGCGGAGCCTTCGACCAAGCCCTACTCGAGCAGCTTCTGAAGAAACACGCGGTGGTCGATTGGTGGACTCGAAATTCCAGTGACAGTTTCAACGGCGACGTCATACGCACCCTGCAACTTCTTCGCCTCAAGCTACCGGTGCCGATCGTTGAGGTCCCCGCGGGAGCCGTGCTTCGCAACTTCGAACCCGGACGTGACGAAACTACGTGGCTCGCCCAAAACAACGCCGCCTTTGCCGACCACCCCGAGCAGGGTGAGTGGCTGCCGGCCGATCTCGACGAGCGCACGCGCGAGCCGTGGTTCGATCCTTCTGGGTTCTTGCTCTTGGAAATCGATGGTGAACTCGCCGCGTCGTGCTGGACCAAGGTTCACGAACTGCACCCCGATCGTTTCGGCGAGATCTACGTGATATCGGTGGATCCGAAGTTCCAGGGTCGTGGCCTCGGGCGCGTGATGGTTACCCAAGGACTGGCCGCGCTTCGAAAGAAGGGCGTTAACGACGCCGTACTCTTCGTCGACGAGTCCAACACTGGCGCCAAGACGCTCTACGAGTCGCTCGGCTTCCACGTCGAGCGCGAGGACCGATTGATCCGCTTCACTCGGAGCTAATGCGTTCCGACGAGGCGACCAATGCCGAACGTCACCCCAGCCGCGAGGCTCGTCACCACCAGTTGGCGAAACGCCCAGCGAATGGTTCCGCGCTTCGTGAACCAACCAATCGACGCACCGACCGCGGCTGAAGCTATCGCGCCCAAGATCAGTGACCAGAGAATCGGATTGCCGCTCGAAGTGAGCAGCCACGGCAGGAGCGGTATCAACGCCCCGATAGCAAACGAGCCCAGCGACGATATTGCGGCGGGCCACGGCGCACCCGTGGCCGATGGATCGACCCCGAGTTCCTCGCGGGTGTGCGTTCGAAGCGCAAGATCGGGGTCTCGCATCAGGTCGGTGGAGAGACGATCGGCGAGTTCTTCGTCGATGCCGCGCGAGACAAAAAGATCGCGCAGCTCTTGTTGCTCCGCGACCGGAAACTCCTCCAGGGCCCGACGTTCGACGTCGATCTCGTACTCGTAGAGCTCCTTTTGGGCACGCATCGACAGATACTCGCCGCTGCCCATTGAGAAGCCTCCGGCAATCAATG
Organism: Acidimicrobiaceae bacterium; assembly: GCA_003141095.1. Taxonomy (GTDB): domain Bacteria; phylum Actinomycetota; class Acidimicrobiia; order Acidimicrobiales; family RAAP-2; genus RAAP-2. Next base: position 10,533 of record PLKM01000072.1, read on the forward strand.
CCGCGACGCCCGCCAGGCGAACGACGTTGTGGCCGGGGTTCGCACCCGCGAAACCCAAAATGAACGAGATGTTCGTGACCAGACCGTCGCTGATCCCAAAGATTGAGGCACGTATCCATCCCTCAGAGATTTGGCGGTGATGTTCACCGTAGTGTTCGCGTGCCACGACGCAATCCTAGGCGTGAGTTCACTATTCACTCGCAAATACGGAGTCAAAGGTAGAGTCTGACGGGAGGTTGTTATGACAACGCACGTGAAGGACATCGATGAGCTGGCCGCTTTGGTTGGCACCCACTTGGGTTACTCCGACTATCGAACGGTTACTCAAGAGCAAGTCAATCTTTTCGCCGACGCCACTGGCGATCACCAGTGGATTCACGTGGATCCCGAACGTGCCGCGGGCGGGCCCTTCGGTCACACCATCGCCCACGGCTACCTGACGCTCTCCTTGCTGCCGGTTCTCCTCGGCGGGCTCATAAAGGTGGACGGCGTCTCGATGGGCATCAACTACGGGACCAACAAGGTCCGCTTCACGAGTCCGGTACCGGTCGGCTCTGAGCTTCGTGCCGGCGCCACGCTGGCCTCGGTGGAGCCGGTGGCGGGCGGGATTCAGGTGGCTCTTGACGTCACCGTCGAAATAAAGGATGCCCCGAAGCCGGCGTGCGTGGCGCAAATCTTGACCCGCTATTACTTCTAACGACCGTGCCTACGACCCCGCTCCCCCAGGGTGAGGAGAAAACACGTCAGGTTCGTGCCATGTTCGACGCCATCGCGACTCGCTACGAGCTCGTGAATAAGTTGATGACGTTTGGTCTCGATGCTCGTTGGCGTCGCCGCGCGGTCGCCGACCTGCGCCTGCCCCCGGCGAGCGTGGTGCTCGATATCGCGGCCGGAACCGGCGACTTCACCCGCGAATTGAACCGCCAGGGTCAACGAGCCGTGGCGGCTGATCTCAGTTACGGCATGCTGCACGCCGGACGTCAGATGAACGAACGCGTCCAAGCCGACGCGTCGAGACTTCCCTTTCGCAGCGAGAGCTTCGACGGCATCACCTGCGGCTACGCGTTGCGCAACTTCACCGACCTCGCGGGGACGTTCGACGAGATGGCTCGCGTGACCCGGCCCGGAGGGCGGATCTCGCTCCTCGAAGTCGCCGAGCCGGAGTCCGGTCTGTTGAGGATGGGCTTTCGAATCTGGTTCCGCCGCGTGGTGCCGTTCATTGGTTCCTTGGTGTCCGACCGAGCGGCGTATCACTACCTGCCCCAGTCAACGGCCTACCTGCCAACGTCGCCTGAGATCATGCGTATGCTCAACCGCTCAGGCTTCACGGCTGTCAATCATCGCCGCGTGATGGGCGGGCTCAGCCAGCAGTTCGTCGCGACGAGGGCCCGATGAACTTCCTTCGCGAGAGGATCGCTCCAGTGGCACTCGACGCCCTGCGCACCGTGGGAGCGAGGGACGGGTGGCTGGTCGAGACCTCTGAGGTGGTCCGGGTCGGCTTTGGCGGTGCGGTGGCGTCCGTCGAACTTCCGGGCGGCCTCGAGAACTCGACCGACGCCGTCAAGGAGCTGGCCCAGCACCGCATGTCCGGCGTCGAGGGTCCCGCGGGAACCGGCGTGGTCGCCTTCGCGGCGTTGCCCTTTGACCGCGGCGCCCTGAGTCGACTGGACGTGCCACGCTACGTGATCACCCAGTTCCGTGGTGGCGACGCGTGGCTCACACGTCTCGAAGGCTCCAACGACTGGGCGGCGATGCTGAGCGACGTGGACGCACCCCTGCAGGAGACCCAGAATGCCCGCTCGATCACCTACCAGCCAGCGCCCGAAGAGTACGCGCACAACGTCGCGCTCGCCGTTGAGATCCTTCGACGCAAGGAAATCGACAAGGTGGTGCTGGCACGCGCAGTGGTCGGATCGGTGCTCGAACCTCTCGACCCCGCCGCCATCGCCACGCGACTTCGCAAGCGCGAGCCTCTCTGCATGATCTACAGCATGCCCACGTCGGACGGCTGGCGCTTCGTTGGCGCCAGTCCCGAGCTGCTGGCCCGACGCGATGGCTCGACGATTACGTGTCACCCCCTGGCGGGCACGATCGCCCTTCCGCCCAACGTGGCGCCGGACGACTACCAAAACTGGCTGCTCGGCAGCACGAAGAACCTCCACGAGCACGCAGTCATGGTCGATGACATAGTGAGCATCCTCTCCAGGTACTACGACGACATCGCCGTCGATCCCAACCCCTCAATCGTTTCGCTACGAACAGTCGCGCACCTGGGTACGTGGATCAAGGCCCGCACGAACGACGGCGCCGCCTCGCCCGACGCCCTCGACGTACTTCGCATGCTCCACCCGACGGCCGCCGTGGGCGGAATCCCTCGCGCCAGCGCGTACGACCTCATCCGCCGGCTCGAACAGCACGACCGGGGTCACTACGCCGGACCGATTGGTTGGATCGATGCTCACGGCGACGGCGAGTGGTGGGTTGGAATTCGCGGGGTATTCGTGAACGGCACCGAATTCGAAGCCTGGGCCGGAGCGGGGATAGTGAGCGAATCCGATCCGATCGCCGAGCGCGAAGAGACCAAGGACAAGCTCGCCAGCGTTTTGTCGTCGGTGTTGGTGGATCGCGTTTAGCGAGTCCGGCGACTGAACGGTCGTTGGAACGCCCACATCGTGACCAGCAGCAGCGCTTCGACGACGATGGTGCTCGACATCTTCGACTCACCACGGGCGCGGTCGGTGAACGAAATGGGAACTTCGATGATCGAGGCCCCGCCGCTGCGAGCCCGATAGGTCATCTCGATCTGAAAACCGTAGCCGTTGGCGTTAACTGTCTGGTAGTCAATCTTCTCCAACGCAGATTTGGAGTAGACGCGAAAGCCCGCGGTGGAGTCGGCGACGCCCAGACCCAGCATCACCGAGGCGTACTGATTCCCACCCCGCGACAACAGTCGTCGCGACAACGCCCACTTCGGGATACTCCCGCCCTTCACGTAACGAGATCCAATGACCACCTCATTCGTCTCGGCCGCGACGAGCAGTGCCGGCAGGGCGCGTGGATCGTGCGAGAAGTCACAGTCAATCTCCACGAAGTGGTCGTACCCTCGTTCCAACCCCCACGTGAAGCCCGCCCGGTACGCCCCGCCGAGTCCGCTCTTCGTCGCTCGTTCCAGGACTTCAATGTTGCCGAGCTCTTTTCCAAGCAGGAGAGCCTCGTGCGCGGTGCCATCCGGGCTGCCGTCATCAACCACCAGAATGTCCACCTCCGTGACAACCTCTCGAAGGGTGCGCAGCATTGATTCAATATTCAAAATCTCGTTGTACGTGGGCAAAACCACGAGTGTACGCATCATTAAATTCTACTGAACTCCCCTAGACTGCGAGGGTCGGATTCCGCAAACGATGACCAGAAAGTGATGCGTTTAGAGAACTCTTATGACTGATTCTCCCGGCAAGAAGCGTTTTGCGATGCCTCGCGAGATCCGCATCATCCTGAGCGTGGGCTGCCTCGTCTTCGTCTTCGAGTACCTCGTACTGCCGCAGTTCTCCTCGGCCCGACCATCGCTGCACTTTCTCGCCCAAGTCAATCCGCTGCTCGTCGTTCTGGCCGTCCTCTGCGAAATGACGGCGCTCTACGCCTACGTTGAACTCACGCGCACGGTCATGTATCCCTACGCGCCCAGTCGTTACAACACCCTGCGCGTGAATCTGGCGGGCCTCGCCATCGGTCACGTCGTGCCCGGGGGAACGGCTCCGGCCGGTGCCCTCAGCTATCGGATCTTCAATGAGCTCGGCGTACCCAAGGAAACCAACGCCTTCGGCCTCGCGGCGCAGGGTACCGGCTCGGCGGTGGTGCTCAACATCATCTTCTGGCTCGCTCTCGTGGTGTCGATCCCCCTACGGGGCTTCAACCCCGCCTACGGTTTCGCCGCGCTCGCCGGCGTCTTTCTCCTCATGGCCTTCTTCGGGACGATTCTTCTGATCACGCGCGGCCAGCGCCACGCCGACGATTGGCTTCGCGCCGCGGCGCGGCGCATCCCGGCGCTCGACCCCGACCGGCTCTCCAGTCTCCTCGACAAGGTGGCGGAGCGCATCACCCTGCTGATCAACAACCGGCGCACCCTGTGGTGGGCCTTCACGTGGGCCGGTCTCAACTGGCTGCTCGACGCGGCGTGCCTGTGGGTCTTTCTTTGGTCGTTCGGTCACGCGATCTCACCCATTGACCTGCTGGTGGCCTACGGTCTCGCGAATATTTTCGCCGCCATCCCCCTCACCCCCGGCGGCCTCGGCGTTGTCGAGGGTGTGCTGATCCCGACCTTGGTGGGATTCGGAGTTCCCCACAGCCAGGCAATCCTGGCGGTGCTCGCGTACCGCTTGGTCAACTTCTGGATACCGATCCCCATCGGCGGCGTCGCGTACGCGAGCCTCCAGTGGCGCCGTGGACCTGCCCCTACAGCTGCCCCGGCGTCCGGGCCCGGTCCTTCTCCAACCGCTTGAATTCGGCCTGGGCGGAAAAGTTGTTCACCGGCTGAAGTCGCCGCCAACGTCGGTCGGTGCCGAGCGCCCACGTGAACAGATCGTCCTGCCAGGTGATCTCAAACGCGCTCACCAACTCTTGCTGCAGGGCAACGTCATCTATCGGGACGAGCACCTCGACGCGACGGTCGAGATTGCGCTCCATCAGGTCCGCCGAGCCCAGGTAGATCGACACGCCGGGCTGGCCGGGCTGGCCGAAGATGAAAACCCTCGAGTGCTCGAGGAACTCGCCCACCAAGCTGTGCACGGTGATGTTCTCGGAGAGTCCGCTCACCCCGGGACGCAAGCAGCACAGGGTGCGGACTTCGAGTCGCACCTCCGCCCCGTCGGAACTAGCTTCGTAGAGCGCGTCGATGATGGTCGGATCGGTCAGGCCGTTCACCTTGATTGCGATTCGACCGCGCGCGCCGAGGTCACGCTGCTCGTTGATCAGTTCAACGATGCGCGTACGCGTGGACGTGGGACTCACGATGATCTTCTCGTAGTTGGCGTGGCGGGCGAATCCCGTCAGAAAGTTGAAGAGTTCGCCCACGTCGTGGGTGATCTGCGGGTCGCAGGTCAAGAGACCGAAGTCCTCGTAGTTGCGCGCGGTCTTGGAGTTGTAGTTACCGGTCGCTATGTGGGCGTAGCGGACCGTGGTATCGCCCTCACTTCGTACGACGAGCGCGGTCTTCGAGTGCGTCTTCAGTCCCACGATGCCGTAGACCACGTGCACGCCAGCGTCTTCGAGCGCCTTGGCCCACTCGATGTTCGCCGCCTCGTCGAATCGCGCCTTCAGTTCAACGAGTGCCACGACCTGTTTCCCCCGCTCGGCGGCCAGGATGAGCGACGCCACGATCGGCGAGTCACCCGACGTGCGGTACAGCGTCTGCTTGATGCCGACGACCTTGGGATCGTTGGCCGCCTGGGCTATGAACATCTCCACCGAGTCGGTGAAGGATTCGTAGGGGTGGTGGAGCAGTATGTCCTCCTCGCGCATCGCCGCGAAGATGTCGCCAACGTGGTCACCGTCGAGCAGACGCTTCGGTGTCAGCGGCGACCAGCCCTCTCCCTTCAAGTCGGGCCGGTCAATCGCGTAGAGACTCCAGAGGTCGTGAAGGCCGAGCGGCGCGTCGGTCACGTAGACGTTCGACCGGTCGAGTTCCAGCTGGACAACGAGCAGCTCCAGGAAGCCCTGGGACATCCCGCTCTGTATCTCGACGCGCAGCGCTTCGCCGAAACGTCGCCGACGAAGTTCAACTTCCAACGCCACCAAGAGATCGTCCGCCTCGTCCTCTTCCAACGTGAGGTCGGCGTTTCGAGTCACGCGAAAGAGATCGGCTCGACCCACGACCATGCCCGGGAAGAGACGTCCGATGTTGGCCATGATGAGGTCCTCGAGCAGGCACCACCGGTTCTCCGCGGTCTGGAGGAAACGGGGCAGCGAGTTGGGGACCTTGACGCGCGCACTTCGCTCTTCGCCCGTCGCCTCGTCCAGCACCGTCACGGCGATGTTGAGCGACAGGTTGGAGATCATGGGAAACGGGTGCCCCGGATCAACGGCCAGCGGCGTCAACACCGGATAGACGTTCTCGTCGAAGTATTTGGTCAGGCGCTCACGTTCGGTCTCGTCCAGATCGACGTAGTGAACCACCTCGATGCCGTTCTGGGCGAGTTCGGGCAGCAGCGAGTCGAGCACGATTCGATCCTGTCGCTCGACGAGTGACAGGACCCGCTCGCGGATCGCCGCCAACTGCTGGCGGGGACGGACGCCGTCGACCGAGGGCGTCTGCACGCCCGCGGCGACTTTGTCCTCCAGGCTCACCACACGGACCTGGAAAAACTCGTCGATCATGTCGGCAAAGATGGCGACGAACTTGAACCTCTCCAGGATCGGCAGGCGCTGATCATCGGCGAGGTCCAGTAATCGAGCGCCGAACTCGAGTCTCGACAACTCGCGACTCGAGAACCGCTCGGGTCCGAAGGATGCGGGGTCGATAGTCACGGTGCTGATGTTCTTTCCACTTCGATGAAAACACTTTTGAACATCGTACGACTACTGTTGAATCGTGGCGAAACACGCGAGTACCAAGCTGCCCCGCGCCGCTGAGCGTTCGGTCACGAAGCCGTCACGCTCCACCGAACTGGGTCTGATGCTTTTGGCGTGGATCATCGTCGGCGCCTTCTACTCACTGGCGTCGCTGGGGGCGAACGGACACCTGCCGGTCCGCCTCGGCGTCTTCTTGGGCTCGATCGTCGCGATCTCACTGATGATGCACATCGCCATCCGGCGATTCGCCCCACGGTCGTCCCAGGTGCTCCTGCCGATCGCCACGTTGCTCAACGGCATTGGCTACGTCGAGATCGCCCGGTGGGACCCCCCGCTCGCGGGGAACCAGGCGCTGTGGTTCCTAATCAGCGCCGTCGGTCTGGTCGCCACCTTGATGGTGGTGCGGCGAACCCAGGACCTCAATCGCTACCGGTATATGATCCTCGTGGTGGCGATCGGCTTGTTGCTGTTGCCGCTCATACCGCACTTCGGTGAAGACGTCAACGGCGCGCGTCTGTGGGTGAAGGTGGGACCGATCTCCTTCCAGCCCGTGGAGTTCGCCAAAATCCTGCTCGTTTTCTTCTTCGCGTCGTACTTCGCGTCCAACCGAGAGTTGCTCTCCACGCCAACCCAGCGAATTGGCGGCCGCCTGTTCGTGCCACCGAAGGTGCTGCTGCCGATTCTCTTCGCGTGGGGGCTCGCCATGGCGATCCTCGGGGCCGAGAACGACATCGGCTTCGCACTCCTGCTCTTCGCATTGTTCATCTCGCTGCTGTGGGTCACGACCGGCCTCAAGACGTACGTGGTGCTCGGCATGGGGCTGTTTGCCGGGAGCGCATTCGTCCTCGCGAGCCTGTTCAGCCAAGTTCACGCTCGCGTGAGCATCTGGCTCGATCCCTGGACGGTGTGCGCCAAGGGTGGGAGTTGCCAGATCGCGTGGGGCTGGTTCTCCCTCGCCGCCGGTGGCGTCACCGGCACCGGACTCGGTCTTGGTCAGTCGAACAACATCTACAACATCACGTCGGACATGATCTTCGCGGCCGTTGGTGAGGAGTTGGGCTTCATAGGGATCATCCTCGTACTCGGCCTCTTCGCCGCCTTCGTTGGCGAGGGATTCCGAATCGCCCAGCGCGCGAACTCGGACTACGTGCGCCTCGCCGCCACGGGGCTCTCGGCGCTGATTGGATTTCAGGCGTTCCTCATCATGGCGGGCGTGCTGCGCATCCTGCCCTTCACCGGCCTCACTCTGCCCTTCATGGCCTACGGCGGTAGTTCGCTCTTCGCCAACTACGTCATCGTCGCGCTACTGCTGCGGATTTCTGATGAGAATGCGATCGAACGTCGAGGTGGAGAGGTCGTAGCGGTTCAGTTCACCTAAGAGATGACTCGTAATCACCCAGTCGGGTGACGAAGAGCTAGCCCACGCCGTCGCGCCACCTTCGCCGGTCGCGGTCGCCCGCTACTTTTGGTCGATGGCGCCCTCAGTGGGCGTTCACGTGAGCAGCCCGGACCCATGGGATCTGGCCTGGCAACTTGGACCGGGGGTGTGGTGCCTAAGACGTCACCCACACGAGTACCGGCCCCGACCTTTTCNNCACCAAGAGACCGGCGCAATCTATGGATCGTAGACGGCACCCTGATCCCGACACGGGAACTCCCGATCTGCGGAGTTCAAGAACTACCGACGTAGCACCAACGTCCAAGGGGTCTGTCGACGAAGAGACCGTCGGGTCGTCTTCGTCGGACACACCTGGCCGGGCAATCGCCACGACGCCGTCGTCGTTCGTGAGACGGTCCCCGATGAGATCATCCACCACCCTCGCCTGATCGGCGACGGCGGCTACCAGGGAGTAAGCGGAGTCGGAGCCCCG
>PLKM01000027.1 GCA_003141095.1 Acidimicrobiaceae bacterium
GACCAACTGCCGCGCGACCTGGTGGTGGAAGTCCTTTCGTTGGTTGGCGATCTTGCGGTGCCGGTTGGCGACGACCTCGCGGGCCGCACACCGATTGTTCGAGCCACGTTGTTTGCGAACGAGCACCTGCTGAGCATCTGCTAACCGTCCGCCGACGCTGGCGTGTCGGGGGTTGTCGACGAAGTCACCGTCGGACGTCACGAGGAAGTGTGCGATGCCGACGTCAATGCCCACGACCGCGCCGGTGTGCTCGAGTGGCTTCTGCGCCACGTCGTCGCACGACAGGATGAGATACCAGTGTCGTCCTTCGCGCTTGACCTGGATGGTCTTCACGCGGCCCTCGACCTGGCGGTGCCGGGTCACCTTCACGTGACCAATACCCTGCAGGTAGACCCGTCCGGTCTCGGAGACCCACTTCGCGCCGTCGCCGTCCTTCGGCCACAGCACCGAGTCGAAGCGGTGGGCGGGCTTGAACCGCGGATAGCCCGGCGTCTCGCCCGACCTGACCCGTCGAAAGAAGGACTCGAAAGCCCTGTTCAATTGGCGCAGGGTGGCCTGCTGGGACGAGAAGGACCACGTGTCCTGGTCGGCCACGAGTTCGCGGATCTCGCGCAACTGCGCCGACTGGCGTCCGTAGTTGACGGGACCTTTAGGGCGCAGGGCCTTCGAGAAGTAGTGGGGCGAGCGACGCACCACAAGTTCATAGGCGTCACGTCGTTCCTGCAGGCCAGCGTTGTAGAGGGTGCGATGGGCGTCGAGGCATTGACCCAGGGCGACGTGCTGCTTGGCCGTCGGGCGCAGGCGGAACTTGTAGGCGCGTCTCATTTTTCGCCGTCCCACTGGTGTTGGGTGTATCGCGTCACGGTGGTTTCGGCGACGTCACCCTCCGACGCCGCGACGTACGACGTGGACCAGAGAACCCGGCGGTGACACCACCACGCGAGCTCCTGGCGCCGCACTCGTGATGATCTGGCCTTCAACAACCGAGCGACGTGGGCCGGCGAGTCTGCGGGTCGCACGCGCACGAACCGATGAACGTGATCGGATGCGACCTCGGATGCGACAATCCCCCCGCCGTGCTCGGCGGCGACTACGACCAGGAGTTCTTCCGGTCGCCGCGCCACCGGCCCTCGTGGAATTCGTCGGCGATACTTTGGACACCGCACGACGTGCAGCCCCCGCGACGTCACGCCACCGGCCGTCCTGGGGTATCGGGTATCACTCGACCATGCGGTGCCCCGACCATCGAAAACCTGTCCCGGTCTGGTCGTGCGAGCGCAGAGCGAGATCACGAGTCCCACCCTAAGGCGAGCCTGTTACATCAACAGAGCGAGTCGCGGCTTCACCGCGAACTCCGATTGAGCTGGCGGCTGAAGCCGCCAGTCCCCTCGGAGCGTCTTGATGGGACGTGGGATTCTTGATTCGCAAGCCCGCAACCTGCAGGACCGCGGCGGTAGATCAACGAGCGCTACGGCGTCGCTTCCGACATCATCACCACTGACGAGTCGCTCGACAGATCGCCGCTACTCACTCGCATCGTGATTGTGCGGTGGCCGCTCGAAGATAATCTGTCAGCATCACCGCATGGTCGCAATGGAGATACGGCGGCTAAGAACCGAAGACCTTCGAGTAGGCAATCGTCGACGACGATGGCGGAGTGGTTACGGTGACCCGCTCTCCCCACTTGGAGAAAGTTGTCGTCCCTGCGCCGCTCGAGGTACTAATAGTGCTCTTGATAGGAAGTGCTGCCTTTGCCGCCGAGATGGTAAAGACACTCTTCTCCTTTGGCGTCGAACTTGTTGCCTTCGTCGTCCAGCTGAGTTGGTATTCCTTTGTGTTCTTCAGATTGTCCGCCGAGTAAGTGGTGCCCTTCACCGAAGGAAGCATGCTGGTGACCAACGAGATCGTTGCACTCGCGGCAAGATCCTTATAAGGAGTTGTTCCCGCCTTCATGGTGAGCCAGTCACTGCCGATCCCTTTCTGTTCAGCTGAGCTCAAACCCATGATGGAGACAAGGCCAGCCTTGTTCCCGCTGAGGTACGCGTAGGAGGGTGTGACGGTAATCGTGACGTTCTCCGAGCCCGACGTGACGTGCTCTGTCCCACTGGTTTGACCGATATCGGCAACAACCGACGCAGAGGTGGAGCCCGACTTGGAGGTGTGCGTCACGTGGACACCCGACTCCTTGGATATCGCCGCTCTTGTGGCTTTCAGCACGGACCTGACATTCGGGTTCTTCACTGAGGCTTGCGCCACCAGAGGGTCCACCACCAGTACGGCCGTACAAAGAGCAAGGGAAATTGAAATGAGGCGAAGGCGATAATGCCAAATGGAAGTCACGACGTAAAGCCTATGGCCTGGTGAACAACTCGGTACATCGTCTGAAGTGTTGAGGTCGATTCCTCGCGCGGTCACAGTGCGCAGATTCTCTATCCGCTCACAGTCAACTAACCAGTCGGTCCCATCGAATTTCAGGAAGTATGAACCTTGGCGGCGTGCCATCCTACGAGACCGACGAGGATCTGCCCCACCTATCGATCAGACCAGCATCATCGCTGAAGATTCCGAATCTCATTGGTAGCACCGGTGGGGATGGAATCAACGACCGAAGGACAATGGGGATGAAGGAGTCGATCGGATTTTTAACCTTCGTGGGTGTCAAATGACTCCATTTGCAGCCCAATTTCGAAATGCGAAAGACCGCTGGGGTTGACTCGATAGACCACGACCCCTCGAAGTCAAGTCCGAGGTGAGGAAGCCCGGTGATGAAACTATTAGCCATCTGCTCTAGTTTGGACCAATGAATCGTTCGCGCTACATCATCGAAGGCCGCGAGTCCGTTCCTGGGTGGTTTGAGCGTGGCGATGCAGAGCTCTTCAACGCAATCGATCTCGCGCAACGCAAGGCACGGGTCGTCGGGGACATCCTGGAGATCGGCTGCTACCAAGGATCTAGCACGATCCTGCTTGGCTATTTACGTAATCCCAACGAACGGCTCGTCGTGTGTGACCTCTTCCAGGGCGTGACTCCAACCCTCGACAATTTCCATAGCCGAACGGACTCGTACTCCGACCTGAGTAGGGAAAGCTTCGAAGCGAATTACCTTCAATTTCATCAGCAACTTCCAGAGATTATTGAGGGGTCTTCGACAACTCTTTCGGCGAATGACTTCGGACAGACCTTCCGTCTGATTCATGTCGATGGATCACACGAATATGAAATCGTTCGATCAGACCTTTTATTGGCGAAGTCACTTTTGAAGCCGGGCGGATTCGTGATCTTTGACGACATCATCACGCTGCACACCCCCGGCGTGACGGCTGCGGTATGGGAGGGTGTCTTCCACGATGGACTCATCCCGGTATTCCAGACTGCGAAACTCTACGCCACGTGGGGCCGCCCAATCGATGTGGAGATTCCCAAGACATTGACGGCGTTTTCCCACAAAGTCGCTGGCCACCTGATGAGCCATTTGGAGTACAGCCCCGGCGCACCCGACTAGGTCGATCCCGTGTCCCCGGTCGCCATGAAGCAACGAACGGTTCGCCACGAAGATAGTGAACGCTGCAGCGCAACGTCATCTCGCGTCACTTGACTGCCTTGTTGGCGATTTGTACCACTTTTGTAGTAATTGATTGGACACGGAGCGCTCAACCCATGCCAATCCATTCAAAATGTCACAAGTCTTAACGGTATTGCAAGGCCCCAACTAAGCCATTTCCCGAAAGGAACAGTAAAGTAAGTCAATGATGAGGCCAAGCTCCGAAGATTCCCATCTCATTTGTGCCATCGTCACTCCAAACTATCTAGGTCAATTCTTGATTCTGGGCCAGTCATTGGCTGCCGCAATGCCCGCTGCGGTCCTGAGGGTCCTGGTGCTGCAAGACTGCGCCGACATTGATTACTTTCAACAGAGCATCGATGATTACCTGGTCGCGGCACAAAGCGAAGCGGACCATCGGGCGATCACCCTCGACGAGGTCGACTGGAGAGATTTTGACGTTGAGTCGGCAGTGCTCTTCTACAGCACCCTGGAGTTTGCGACTTCGGTGAAGCCCGCCCTCATGCGGTCATTTCTCTGTCAAGGGTGGGAACGGGTCACGTATCTGGATCCGGATATTCAAGTCTTTGAAGACTTCACGCATCTCTTAGATGACCACGTTGATGTGTCGCTCACGCCGCACCTCTTCACCGATATTCCAAGAGACGGCTGCAAGCCGTCGTCGCACGACATTCTCCAAGCTGGCTTCTACAACCTGGGCTTCTGCTCGGTGCGACTCACGGCGTTGCCATTCTTGGATTGGTGGAGTGAACGACTACAGTTCGACTGCCTGGTCGACCCCACCGCGGGATATTTCACCGATCAACGAATACTCGACCTCGCCCCGCTTAAGGCGAGAGTGCAGACCGTCCGAGAACCTGGCTGCAATGTTGCCTACTGGAACCTGCACGAACGCGCGATCGTCTTGGATCAGGACCGGTGGAAGGTCACGTATGACGGGTCAACTCATCCGCTCTACTTCTTCCACTTCAGTGGCTTCCGGCTTAACCGGTCACCTTCACTCTCGCTACACGCCACCCGCCAGGTGCTCGGCAGGGCCATGCCCAGGCCCTTCGCCCTCCAGTACGACGAGATGTTGCAAGAGGGGAAAAAACGTTCCGAGCACGTTGCGTTCACCTTGGGTGGTGCCACCCCGCAAGATCCGCTCCCAACCCGTTGGAGCCGTTGTCTGCGCGAAGATGCGGACGTTCATGCCCGTGCGGGAGTCAGCCTTCGCGAAGTGCGAGAGCAGATCTACTGCCCAGATGACGAGAGCAAGTGGTCGACGTGTCTGACCTGTGGAGCCGAACACCACAATGTCGGCGCGAGAGCCCGATCGTTTCTGGCCGGATGGGCCTGTCACCCCTCTCTTGAAGGCGTTCCCAACGCGATCAGTGCGTTCTTTCGCATAGCGCATCACGAGTATGACGCGCCGCCCATGGCGCAGTTGTCGTGGGCCTCAGACCACCTGCAAGATCATGCCAAGGGGAATGGCCGTCTCGCGGCGGAGGTAATGGGCGCCGCGGCGAAATCGTTCAGCGAAGCGGTCGACCTTCGACTCGTCGGCTACTTCACCTACTCGGCCGGAATTGGCCAAATAGCGAGGTGGACATTGCAGACACTCGAGGACGCCGGTATCCACCCAGCGATTGATCGCATCTTCATCGCGAATGACTCCAACGAATACCTCTCCAAGCTCCTGCAACGAGACAACCCGTTGGCGGCGGCGAATGCCTCGGTGCTGTGCTTCATAAACGCCGACCAATGGAACAACCACGTCCGTTCGACCGGGCGAGTCGATTCAACGATTCATCGCGTAGAAGCCGTGTGGGCATGGGAACTCGAGCACATCCCCGCCGGGATGTACGACCTCGCTTCGTCGGGTGAAATTGGGAGGATTCACGCGTTGTCCGAGTGGAGCGCCCACGCCATGGCGAAAGTTCTTCCGGTGCCGGTGGACCGGTTTGCCCCATTTGATTTGAATCTTTTCGACACCTTCGCCGCGCCACCCTCGAAGAGCGTTGAGACGACACGTTCTCCTCTTTACATCCTGACGACGTTTGATGCGAAAAGCCTGCTAAGTCGAAAAAATCCTGAGGGTGTCTTGGAACTTTGGCGACGCGTTCAAGCGGACTATCCCGAGCACCGATTGATCATCAAGAGCACCAATCTGAGAGATGTGTCGCCACCGGAACTTCTCGAACTTATTGACACCAGTGACCGCACCGAACTGATTGATGAATACCTCTCCGATGAGGAATACTTCAACCTCCTTCGCAACTGCGAGGTCTTCCTCTCGCTCCATCGCTCCGAAGGCATGGGCCTCACGCCGATTGAAGCCGCCCTCTGCGGTCTTCCCGTTGTCTATACCAACTACGGGGGGCTCTCTGAGTTCATGGAGGGGGGCTTCTTCCCTGTCTCCTACGAAATGGCGAGAGTCGGCGAGAGCAATCATGAACTGGGCCCCTACGACGAACTTGCCCATTGGGCGGAACCCGACCTCAACGACGCCGAGCGCCAACTGCGCTGCGCTCTCTCAAGTGCGACGAACAGCACTGCGGCATCGTCGCTGAACCTCGACCGGAAAAAGCTCGAGGGGAATCTCGTCGCCGCACAGTCTGAAGTCATTAGCACCTCGCTTCGCTTGATAGAAAGCGCGCAAAGTGCAGTGGTTCCGAGCAGTGACCACTTGATCGAACGGCTCATGGCGCCGCTCATTGAGCTCGAAGAGCAACTCAATCCTCCGAAGGTCAACCCCTTCTACTTCCGATTGGTCGCCACGCTCTATCGCACGTACAAGATGCTCCCGGTGAAGGTTCGCCTTCAATTCAATTTGGCGCTGAGGTTGCTACGGAGCAGTGAGCGCGACTCCACCGATTTGTAATCTTCGACGCCACGAATGAAGTGAAGGGTGCACCTTAAGGACTCGCTGCAGTGGGCACGTACGTCAGATACGACAACCAAGACCTCGGGCAGAACTCGTGACCCGATAGTTCGAGGGGGTCACGCAGAGATCACGGAGATCGGTCGCTGGAGCCGATCTGCAGCTGTTCCATGAATCCGGGCTCGACATATCCAGTAGCCCCGTAGATCTCGACGTTGGCCCTCACCTGCTGCAGGATCTCTTCGAGGGGAGCCTCGAGATCGACGCTGGCGAGGTACGCCTGCCTCGCCTTCAGCCCAGTGCCCCAGTACACCTCGTTACGGTTGCCTTCCGGGTCGTAGAAGTAAATCCCAATCGCGTTCCCGTGACTGACTTCCATGTCGAGCGACACCTTACGCTCCTTCAGACGGTAGTGAAAGCCAATAACGTCGTCGAGCGAATCGCAACGCCACGCGATCTGTTGGACCATGAGCGCGTCGCGAGATGATGTGCGCCCCGAGCAGAGGAACAGCTCGTGATGCTCCACCTCGGGCTGGCTGCTCATGAAGGTAATCCCCATATCGGGTTGCGTATCGGTGACCTGCAGTCCTAAGACGTCGCGGTAGAACGCCACTTCGGTATCGAGGTCCTCCACGAAGATGCCGACGTGCGCCAAATGACCAATACGCGGAATGTGCTCGGTCGAATGATCAGTGGACTCGATCTCCCGGTCAAGGCTCACAATGCTCTCTCCTTTGGATTTCGCAGTCTCGATCTAGGGGTGTAACTCGTCGACGACGTCGTTGACCAGTTCGCCAATGCCTTCGATGGTGATGGTCACCGTGTCGCCGGGGCGCAGGAAGACCGGAGGCTTGCGGGCGAAACCGACGCCGCCAGGAGTACCCATCACCAGCACATCGCCAGGCTCTAGGGTGATCGCCGCACTGACGATCTCAATCGTTTCAGCCACGCCGAAGAGCATGTCGGCGGTATTGCCGTTCTGCATCATGTCGCTGCCGATCTTCGTGGTGAGCTGCAGGCCAGACGCGCCCGGAGGAAGCTCATCGGCGCTCACGAAGAGCGGACCGAAGGCACCGGTGCCGTCGAAGTTCTTTCCGACGGTCCATTGAGGCGACTTGAACTGGTAATCACGCACTGACGCATCGTTGAAGATGCTGTATCCAGCCACGTAGGCCAGCGCATCGTCGCCGGTGACACCATGGGCCCGACGGCCAATGAGAGCGACGAGCTCACCCTCGTAGTCGAACTCGTCGCTCAGGGTGGGACGCACGAGCGGTCGATGGTGACCAATCAGGCTCGTCGTGAATCGAGCGAAGAGCACCGGGTAGTCCGGACGATCGTACGGGCTCTCCGCGGCGTGATCCGCATAGTTGAGGCCCAGACAGATCACCTTGCCGGGCCGCGGTGTTAAGGGACGCCAGATCACGTCGGACTCTTTGATCAACGTACCGCGTTCTGCTGACAGCAGTTCAGCGACGACATCGAGGCCGTCCGGCGCCGTCAAGACCTCACTGACGTCATAGAAGCGTTCGGTGACGGCACTCAGGTTGAGCAATTCTTCACCAACCAGAGCGACGAGGACAGGTCGTCCGTCAAGTAGTACTGATCCCAGTCTCATGATCCCCCATTTTCCATGACGACCCGGTGCTGACCAGGACCTTCAGGTGGTGTTGATGGTAACCGTCTCGTCACGACCAAGTCAAGAGGTAACCATTTCGCCGGGTGCCGCGTGAGGTCGGCGCTGGTTGATGCGAGTTGCGAATGTATCCGGTCACCGCGAGACGGCCTGTGAGTGAAGATTCGCTCCTGGAGCGAGCTGACACCTTGCCCGGCGCCCTGGCCCCACCACCTTGGTCCGCGTCACGACCAGTGATCCAGCCGCTACGAATTGAGCGTTCCCCGAGTCCGCGCCACCGTCTTTTCGAGGGCGTCGCTAGGGTGGTTGCGTCGGTGATTGGACGTACCAAGACCGTCGCCACGTGGAGTCATGCAATGCCCTTCTTAAGGAAGCTCGGAACTCGATCCATTGTTCAGAGCGGGGCGTTGATCCTCGCGGCCGCGGTCGTGCTCGCAAGTTGCGGCACTGCCCGCAACAGTTCCTCGGATGCTCGCTCGCACGCCATGCCCATCACGACCGCTGGCCTCAACCCAAGCTCGATATGCGGATCAGATGAAGGCGACTACGTTGAACAGTCCTTGAACGGTGACTTCACCGGCTGTTTTCGGGTGCCGAACCTGGAAAGCTCCTCCTTGGTCGTTGCGCTCCAGACATATTTGAACGGAACCTCTGGTCCAAGAAACTCGCCTACGACAACCGTCGCACCGCCGGCTCCGAAGGACGACGACATCTCGTTGTCGTTGTCGCCAAAAACGGCCACGCCGGGCGCAACCGTTGTCGTAACGGGCCACTTAAGCATGCCCGTTGCACAGAAGGAGTCCTTCGCCACTCTCTGCTGGGACGGCTGCGGGGGCTTGCGGGAGCAGGGTGTAACAGTTCACTGGTCGTCATCGAAAACTTTTGACATGAAACTCCGAGTACCCGAGACGGCGTGGCTCGTCAGTAGTCATCGTGCGGTAACAGTTCAACCGCTGACCTCTGGTAACTATGAGGTAGGCGTACAGTGCCTCACGTCAATTTCGGGGTGCGCACTCGGCGCCGCCGAGGCGAAGACCACGATCCAGTTGAACGCTCCCAAACCCAAGAGGTGCTTCGCCGGGCAACCCTGTGAGACCATGTCGCTCAGTACCTCGAAAGCCATGGTCGGGAACAAGATACTCGTCAAGGGGTGGGCGCCACTGCAGACCATCATCGGCCAACCCTTTGGCTACACCCTCTCGGTCACGCCAGGCTCAGCAAAGAAGAACTACCCCTCCCTCGCGTTCGCGCAGGATCTGAAAGCCGGGGGTTTCAACGTGGTGCTGACGCCAAAGGCATTGCGAGTGGAGCCCAGCCCCACGTGGGCCAGTTTGGGGCGGATTCACTATGTGTCGTCGACCTTTTCCGGCTCGTCCGCGGTCGAACCGGCGAGCAGCTCCAAGCTCATCGCGTGGTGCCAACCGTCGGGAATCGAGATCACCGGCGGCCCCACGCGGATCAGCGTCCCCACAGTGGGAGTGCGGGCGGCCCTAAAGGGTTCGACACTCAAGATCTTTTCAAATCCTGCATCGATTCCCCAGTGCGCCACGGTGCAACTCGATCCGCGCTACGGCGACAGTGTCTACGCCGGCTTTGGCACTGGGCAGGGCGACAACATTCCACCCGTTTACCTGGCGGCCCTTTATACGACGAACGCGGGAACCACCTGGCACACCGTACCGATTCCGACGGGCACGTCAATGGAGGATTTTGCCGGTTTCACCACCGAGGGAAGCCAGACAGTGGCTCTCTTTTCCGGTCCCAGCAACAACTCCAACCGAGACGTCCCGTCGGGAACCGACAATGGGATTGTGCCCGCTGAAGTCACGTCCAACGGTGGGCTCAGTTGGACCTCCGCAACCCTTGGTTGTCCTGCGAACGGGCCATGCATGAGATTCGGTCCCTACCAGTGGGGCAACTGCAACATGAGCAACGACATGCAACCTCTGTTGCTCGGGCCTGCGGGCGCCACCGCACCTTCGGGAGTCAAGTGGACGAGTTCGTCGTGGGTGACCTCCGTCAATAGTTGCTTTGCTCAACAACTCGTCGTGAGCTCCTCGCATGAACTGTTCCTGCTGGACCCGTCCTCGCAGTATCCCCTACTGCAATCAACGGATTCGGGCCAGACGTGGTCGTATATCGCGCTTCCCATGATTACGGCCGCGAACTATGGTCCCGATTCGGTACCATCGAGAAATTCGCTGCTGCTCGCACCGGACGGTTCGTTGTTCGCCGCGATAACGACGCCATCGGGCCTAGACCAGGAACTGTTCCGCCTCAAACCATTGTCAACGTTGTGGTGTCAAATACCACACGCCTTTGGAACGACGATCGCCTCTTCGGGTGTGGTTGGTCCTCTCCGGGTGGATGGGACCGATCTCATTTGGAGCCAGACTATCTACCCCAATAGTGGCAACCCGACCTCGAGCATTCACGTCGTGCCGCTTTCTAGTCTGCGCTGCTAGCTCGCTCCCCGTGGTTCTCTGGGTCCACCTGAGACTCGCCGGGAATGTGGGCGCGCCGGTCGAGTGAAGAAGGCAGCTGAAAGGACGTCACCATGGCACTCAGCAGAAGCAAGTGAGGCAGTTTTCCGTGGGCCCACAGTTTTGTTTCACGAGAGCGGTTTGACCACGTTACGGTCGAGACGTCATGGTGACGGTTTCAGACCAGCCAATCAGGTCTTGCGACCATGACTCCCCCGTGAGATCCGGACCACTAGTGTCCGTCCGTATGGTGGTTTCTTGAACCTTCGCTTCGCGCGCGATGGGGCGAACGAAAGCGAGTGCGTCGTGAGGTACTTCGAGGATCATCCTGTTCGAGCGCAGAACCTACTTGAGGCGCTCCCTAGCGGGGCCGCCCTCTTAGATGACCATGGTGTCATAGGCGATCTCAACCAGCGCCTCGCAGACATGACGGGTTACCCATTGGAAGAGCTCGTAGGTAGAGACATCCAGGTACTTCTGCCACCTCGGGAGCGCACTACGCACTTCATAACCCGAAGCGAGCTCGGCGACGATTCGAGCGGCACCCAGGTAGTGCGCGATCGGGACCTCACGATCCGACGCCGTGACGGCAGTGAGCTACCAGCCGGCTGTGCATTCTCGCGGCTCACCATCGACGACAACTCGTGGATCATCGTGGAGATCCGTGACAAAACTGCCCAAAGAGCAGTGCAGAATGCCCACATCATGACCGAGGGTCATGCGATCGATTCCGAGTCCTCCATCGCCGCCGCCCTGGCGCAAAGCGAGCAGCGTTTCCGCCTCGCCTTCGAAGGGAATATGGCCCCCATGGTCTTCAGCGATCAGGACGGCTTGTTCCTGGCGGTCAATGGCGCCTTCTGCCGGATGAGTGGGCGCAGCGAGGAAGAACTCGTCGGGCATGACTCGCAACACTTCACCTACCCCGAGGACATCGGCATCTCCGAAGACGTCTACCGGCGCATCAAGTCGGGCGAAATCGACGAGGATTGCTACGGTAAGCGCTTCCTGCACAAGAACGGGCGTATCGTGGTCGCCGAGGTGTCGATTTGCGCCGCCCGCGACCAGGCCGGTAGGGCGCTCTACTTCATCTCCTCGGTGCGCGACATCACAGATGAACGAGCCCTTGCCGACCAACTCTCGTACCAAGCGCTGCACGACCCGCTCACGGGACTCGCCAACCGAGCACTCTTCGATGATCGGCTGG
Organism: Acidimicrobiaceae bacterium; assembly: GCA_003141095.1. GTDB lineage: Bacteria > Actinomycetota > Acidimicrobiia > Acidimicrobiales > RAAP-2 > RAAP-2. The sequence continues at coordinate 11,749 of PLKM01000027.1, forward strand.
TCCAAGCGCGCTCGAGAGCTGCTCGTGAAGGAAAGCTCGGCGCCGTCTTGTTGCTGGACCTCGATGACTTCAAAGGGGTCAACGACGCTTACGGCCATCTCGTCGGCGACCAATTGCTCGTTACTATCGCGAACCGCTTCGAGCAGGTCACTCGTTCGTCGGACACGTTGTGCCGATTCGGTGGTGACGAGTTCCTCTACTTGGCCGAGGGATTGACCACGCACGCCGAAGCCGAACTCATCGCCGAACGTCTGCTCGGCACTCTCGTCGAGCCGTTTTCTTTCGATCGGGTCAAACTCGAACAACGAGCAAGCATCGGCATCGTGATCTGGGATAGCGAGAGCCCGGACAATGTCGAACTCGTCCAGAACGCCGACGCCGCGATGTACGAAGCCAAGCGTCAAGGTCACGGCCACATCGTCATGTTCACTGCCAACATTGGCCAGGAGGCGGTGAGTCGTTTTGCGCTGGTCCAAGAGCTACGCCACGCCGCGGCTTCCGGCGAGCTCCTAATGCACTACCAGCCAATCATCGATCTCACGACGACCGCAGTAGTCGGCTTCGAGGCACTCATGCGCTGGAACCATCCCGAGCGGGGATGGGTGCCACCCGACGTGTTCATCCCGCTGGCCGAGCAGAGCGATCTCATCCTGGAACTGAGTTCATTCGCGCTGACAAGTGCCATGACCGCGGCCAGCTCCTGGGAAGCGAGCGACCCTAGGTCCGGTCGCCCCTACGTCACCGTGAATCTCTCGGCCCGCCAGTTTCACGATCCAGGCCTCGTCTCACTGATCGAGCAAGAGCTGGAGCGAAGCGGACTTGAGCCCGAGCGCCTCATCCTCGAGGTCACCGAGAGCGTGGCCCTTGTCGATATCGCCGAGACGATCAACGTCATGGAAGAATTGAACCGACTCAAGATCGGTATCGCACTCGACGATTTTGGAACGGGCTACTCCTCACTCTCCTATCTTGCGGCCCTCAACCCGAGGATCATCAAGATCGACCAATCATTCGTTCGACCCAAGCACGACAAGGAACGAAGCGATACATTGCTCGAGGCGATCGTCACGCTCGGCAACAAACTCAATATGACCGTGCTCGCCGAAGGGATTGAAACCTCCTCCCAACTCGATCGCCTGCACAACCTCGACTGCGAACTTGGCCAAGGTTTCCTATGGTCACCCGCCGTGCCTGCCGAGGAGGCCGCAAGGATGCTCGGCAGGTCATTGGACGATTAGGACCAGACGGCTCGCACTGTCGTGACTTCGCCGACCTTGCGGTCGAGGGCAGAAGACCCAGTAATTGACCACACGCTGCGTTTGGATGCACAAGAGGCAAGAGGATGGACGGGTGGGTCCATCGCGGCACCGAAGGCGGGGACTTACTAAAAATCTGCAGCCGTAGTTCTGACTGATGTTTCAGTTCGTTCTTCAGATACGTTCACAGAAAGGACCAGTAGATTTCCATCTCGCAAGGTTGCCGAGACCAGGTACGGCGACGAGCGAGAACGAAGTCGGACAAGGAAGAGAGGTGAGGAAAGTGTGGGTTCGAGATCGAGGTGACATCGGATGGATGCGACGCTGATTGCGCACGAATCAGATCGCCAGCCGACGCGCATTACTGCGGGCATCAAGTCACGCGCAGTTGCCCAAGACACTACGTTGAGGGCCGATGCTGATGACCCCGATGATCACAGCTGTTCTTAACACCTCGCTGCATGCGTTTCATACTCACGAATTGGGGGCCGCTCATGATTCCTGGCGCGAATAGGGCCGAGGTGAAGGACCGTCGCTTCTTGCCTGCGCGCTGGACTTGGAAACTCATCCTCCTCGCCGTCCTCGCTCCCGTCCTCATCGTCGTGATCGGCATCAAGATCTTCCCGACACCTTCCGCTTCCTACTGCACCGCTGAGACGAACATCGTGGCTCATGACGACGCCCTCTACGGTGTCACCAACCGCAGCCAGTTCACGCAGTACCTCATCATGAGCGCCTCGCTCGTGGATGCTCTCGCGTCAGCCGAACCCCCCTCGAATGCTCGTGCCAATCGAATCGTCGCCCGGGACTACCTTGCTCTGGACAAGGACGGGCTCTACTACGACTACGTGGTAGAAGGCAGTTCTAGAAGCCTCGCGAAATTAGTGAACGATCCCGCCTACGAGAAGTATCTTCGCGACGACAACAACACGAAGATCACTGCCGGACTCCCAACTCGCATAACCACCTGCAGGTAGCGGCGACTTCCGGAGCCTGCTTCTAGATTGGGGAAGCGCCAAGAGCGCAGATGTCTGGACAGTCCAATTGGTTCAAAGACCCGGTGTGAAGAGTGAATTCCGAGCGTCACGAAACGCAGTTCGCGCCGCTGCGCATCAGCTCGTCGGCTGATCCGACGTCGCATCGCCCTCGGGACCGTCCGCACAAATGCTCCAGCGCTTGGGTAAAGATCTGATTACGAACGGCCGTTCGATGGTGCGCATTTAAGAGGAGGGCAGATTCGGTCGCGATGGTGTCGAAATCATCCGGATTTGAGGAAAATCTCGTCCGGTGGTGTCGGTTTGGTCCGGTGGAGTCGAAACGGTCGCGATAAAAGTGGGTTCTTTGAACACGATCATGCAATGTCCCGGCTCTTGGCGAACGACTGGCCCCAACAGTCCGCGACGGGCGGATTCGACCGGAAAGGTCCGAACGAAGCCTGCTGTCCTTGCGAGGTGAAACGCCCACGATTCTCTAACGCGGGCACGGTCCCGTTCCGTGTCAGTATGCGTGGTAGGCATTGCATTTCGCCAGTTCAAAACGTCGGGGGGGCTCGCATCTCAAGCTACATGCAAGATTATCCCCTCTCGTGGAACCAACTGCTTGAGGTGCTGCCCGACGGAATCGCCTTCGTCGACGAGCACGGCATGATCCGTTACGCGAACGAGCACCTCGCGGTCCTGACTGGCTACACGCGCAACGAGCTCGTTGGTCAGGTCGTTGAACTGCTCGTGCCGTCGCGGGAACGTGATGCGCATGTGGCGCATCGGAACGAGTACGGCCAAGACCCCAGCGGACGTGAGATGGGGCGGGGCCTAGGTCTCACGATCTTGTGCCACGACGGCAACGAACTCGAGGTCGACGTCGCCCTCTCGCCCCTCGCCCTTGACGGTCGGGAGTGGGTGGTGGTGATGATCCGCGATGACCACGCCCGGAGGGCCGCAGAGCAAGTCCGCACCGAGTTCGAACGACATGCACTGGCCACCGCCGAGGCGCTCTCGGAGAGCGAGCAGCGCTTCCGCCTCGCCTTCGAGAACAACGTGGCCGGCATGGTCTTCGCCGATGTCGACGACAATATCCTGGCAGTCAACGACGCCTTCTGTCAGTTGGTTGGACGCACCAGGGAGGAACTGCTCGGGCGCGACTCGACTCCCTTCACCTTTCCCGAGGACCTGGGCATCAGTGAAGAGGCCCACCGCCGCGCGACCTCCGGCGAGACCGATCAAGTGAGTTACGCCAAGCGCTACGTTCACAGGGATGGGCGGGTGATCGTCGCCGAGGTGCACAGGTCCACCGCCCGCGACGCCGAGGGAAGGACGCTCTACTTCGTCATGTCAGAGCGCGACATTACCGAGGAACGGGCGCTCACCGCCCAGCTCTCCCACCAGGCACTGCACGACCCGCTCACGGGACTCGCCAACCGAGTGCTCTTTGAAGACCGACTCGCACAGGCGCACGCGAAGGTTCTTCGCGAAGGCAGGCTCAACGCGGTGTTGTTGGTGGACCTCGATGACTTCAAGGGGGTGAACGACACTCTCGGCCACTTCGTTGGCGACAAGTTGCTGATTGCGATTGCGCGCCGCTTCGACCAGGTGACTCGTTCCTCGGACACGCTGTGCCGCTTCGGGGGCGACGAGTTCCTCTACCTGGCCGAGGGGCTGACCTCCCCGACTCAGGCCGAGCAGGTAGCCAAACGTCTCCTTGAGGCGCTCGCCGAACCTTTTTCCATCGCTGGGATGCATCTCGCACAGCACGCGAGCATCGGAGTCGTGGTCTGTGACGCAACGAGCACGGACTACACCGAATCGATCCGGGACGCCGACGTGGCCATGTACGAGGCCAAGCGCGAGGGCAAGGGCCACCATGTTCTCTTCGCTCCCAGCATGCGCGAGCAGGCGACGAGCCGCTTCGCGCTCTTGCAGGAGTTGCGCCTCGCTCTCCAAGCCGGTGAGATTTCGATGCACTACCAGCCCATTGTCGATCTCGCCACGACCGAGGTGGTCGGCTTCGAGGCGCTGATGCGCTGGCGGCATCCCGAGCGGGGGTGGGTGGCCCCCAACGTGTTCATCCCACTAGCCGAAAACAGCGAGCTGATCTTGGAGCTCGGATCCTTCGCGTTGCACGAGGCCGTGATCGCGGCCAGTTCGTGGGAGCGCGCAGGTACTCAGGTCGCCTTGCCCTACGTCACGGTCAACCTCTCCGCACACCAGTTCCACGATCCGGGTCTCGTATCGATGATCGAGCAGGTCTTAGAAACAAGCGGACTTATCCCAGAGCGGCTCATCATCGAGATCACCGAGAGCGTGACGCTGCTCGACGTCGCGGAGACGTTGGGCGCGATTGAACACCTCAATCGCCTCGGAGTTGGTATCGCGCTCGACGACTTCGGCACCGGCTACACGTCGCTCTCCTACCTCGCGCTGCTGCATCCGAAAATCATCAAGATCGACCGTTCCTTCGTGAGCCCGCCCCAGGAGAGCGCCCGAAACGACACACTGCTCGAGACGATCATCTCGCTCGGCAACAAACTCGACGTGATCCTGGTCGCCGAGGGGATCGAGACGCGAACACAGTTCGAGCGGCTGCGCCACTTAGAGTGTGCACTCGGCCAGGGCTACCTCTTCTCACCCGCCGTACCGGCCAACGAGGTGAAGGCAATACTCGCCCGCGTGCCAGCTAACTGGGAGTAGAGAGTTGGCATTGCCCCCTGTACTGAACCCTCCAGTGGAACCAATGCTCCTCAGTCGTGGCGATCTTGCTCTTCGGGATTCACTCGCAATGGATGCCCTAGATCGCGGAGAAAGTGCCTACGAAGCAGAGACACGCTGTTGACGACTGGCAGCTAGAGAATCTGAGCGACGACTCGCACCACGTCTTGGTCAGACTTATTGAAACTGGATCAACTTTGGCCGAAGGCTGACCACCGCAACCCTGGTAACTCGGCCCTCACCTATCCGGTTCGGGCCAGAGAGCCACGGCGGCATGCGTAGACGTCGAGAGTCTGAGTGCTGGTGTCAGAGGCCCGGCGCTCCAGGTCGGCCACCAAGTACTGGCGACTTGATCCTTCTATGACTTGATTCGAGCTGAAGTACTACGTCGCAAAGCCAGAGAGGCTTGAGGAAAGGTCCGCGTGACCGAAGCGTGCGAGCGTTGAAATTTGTCACTCATCGACCATCCAGCCAATCGCGTCGGCGATAATTCAAATGTGGCGTCTGTTTCAATATTTCTGGTGATCCTCGTGTTCATCGCAGCATCGGGGGCGACGTGGGTCGCCGGTGTCGAACTTTCGAAATCGACGGATGAACTAGATCGACGCCTGAGGATCGGTGACGCAATCGGCGGGATGGTGCTGCTCGCCATCGCCGGCAGCCTGCCGGAATTGGCGATCACGATCTCCGCGGCAGAGTCGGGTCACCTCGGCCTGGCGGCTGGCAACCTGATTGGCGGCATAGCGACAGCAACGATGGTGCTCGTCCTGTGTGATCTCTTTGCCCCGAGACCTCTGACATTCCTCGTCGGTTCCCTCGTGCCAGTTCTTGAGGGGCTGTTAGTTGTACTCACCGTGTCAGTGGTGCTCATGGGCGCGTTGCTACCCAAGTCGATAGTCATCGCGGGACGCTTAAGTCCAGCGTCTTTGGCGGTCGTGGTCATCTGGATCGGCGGAATCTGGGTACTGAACCGGACGCGATCGCATCCAAAGTGGGAAGTGGTGATGGCGGGCAGTCAGCCCGGGCGTCCTCATCGCCGCGTCCGTCATCCGGTCGCCGACGCCGCGCGCGCAAAGCACTCAACCACGCGAGTTGCAATACTCTTCGGCGCATCGGCGGTGGTGACATTCATGGCAGGTGTCGCGCTCGAAATCAGCGGCAACGAACTGGCAAACCGCGCCGGTATCAACGGGGTGGTCTTCGGTGCGACCGTCCTGGCGTTAGCGTCAGCACTACCGGAGATCAGTTCGGGAATCGAGGCCGTACGTCTCGGCGACCATCAACTCGCGATGGGCGACATTTTTGGGGGCAATGCGTTTCAGCTCTGTCTCTTCGTGATAGCAGACCTCGTTGCTGCGAAACCGGTACTGCCGACAACTGGTCCTGCGATTGCGTGGTTGGCTTCGCTCAGTTTGGTGCTGACCGTGATGTACGTCGGCGGTGTGATCGTGCGTCCTTCGCGACCGCATCGACTAGGACCTGAATCAATCTTGGCGCTGCTGTTCTACGTTGTGGGAATCGTTGGGCTGCTTCGGATCGCCGGTTGAGCACGACGGCGGCACGCCCGTCTCTTCCAACTCCGATTGACTCCGGGTCTCTCCATCTCGGACCATCACTGCCGACGAGATCGGCGCCAGCCTCTCGACCTTCTGACTACTGTTATCGAAACCTATAGTTGTGGTTCATGCCTCGAGATCGAGTACGTCCTGGGCGAACGTTGGCCGTCGTCGCGGGGCTTCTCGCGGCGATCATCGTGATGGGCACCCTGATCGGTGTCGGCCAAGCCTCGGTCGCTGGGAGTGCGACGTTGAATGAATGGTCACCCGCCATCGTTACTCGAGCCGGTAACTCGAACGTACTTTACGTGCTGTGGGAATCCCAATCCTGCACTCTCAGGGATTGCATTCGACTCGAACGCTCGAACAACGGTGGTCAGTCCTTTCGCCGCGTTACCGTGCCGCCGGTCACCCAGGTACAGGGGGCGAATGTGTCCCCCATCAGCCAACTGGTCTTCGCCAATCCCTTTGACGGATACGCCGTGGAGTACTCGAGGACCGGTCGGACGTGGACGACGTCTGCGCTCTTCGCAACCTTCAACGGAGGGAAGTCGTGGCGCAAGGTCGAAATCGTCCCGCACGCTCAGCTACTTAACCTGACTGCAACGAGCAGCCTGTTCTACGCTACGACCGACCAGTGTCGGGTGAAGACCACTGAGTGCACCGATGCCCAACTCAATCGCTCGCCGGCTTCGGCAGCAAAATGGTCGCACCTTTCGTTACCTCGGTCGCTCAAGAAGTATTGGCTCGGAGAGATCGCCGTGGCGGCCTACGGCCGCAAAGTGTGGCTGACGACCCAGGACCAGACATCAACTCCCTACTCACCGTTCCTGGCCACGTCGGTCAACGAGGGCCATAGCTGGACCGTTCGAGTCCAGCCCCACCTTTCCAGTGTCAACAACTGCTGGCTTCTGCCCGTGTCGACGCGGGTGCTGTGGGCAACGTGTGACCAGGGCATGCAGCAGGGCGATATCGTGTACTCGTCCGATGGCGGGAGCCGGTGGATGGAGGAGACTGGTGGTCTCCTGGGTCGTTTCGGCTTTGGCACTTTCGATCCGGTGACGAGTTCGGTCGCCTACTTCATCAACGAGTGGCACACACCGAATCTCTACCGAGTCGCCAGCGAGTCCTCAACGCCCCAGTTCGCCGGGTCCTTGCCAGCGGGACTCTTCTGGTGGTCGTTGTCGTTCACGAGCACCCGTCAGGGTGTCGCGCTCAGCCAAGGCCGTGGCGGAGGGTTGCCCAACCTGATGTGGAGGACCGAAGACGGTGGTAAGCGGTGGACGCGGGTCAAGCTCTAATTCCTCAAAATGTTCTGGATCACCGCGATCATGTTGGAGGCCCGGCGTGATCGGTCTGCAACCCTTCAACGTAGGTTCAACGTTGCCTTTGGGAGGATCCTGTGAATCCAGAACACTACGTACGACCGGATGATGAACCGGGTTCCGAGCCACCAACTCCATCGGTAAGCACTTTGAGCCGCATGGCACATCGTCTCGCTTACTTCTTGTTCAATAGAGAGCCCGACCGTACTCCCCCGGGATATTTCCCAACGGAGGATTCAACTCGAATGGCCGCCGTCATAGTTAACCCTCTGCCACGGCACGGCTAGTTGGATGACGCACTCGACATGGACGGACTGTGGCTGTGGCCGTGGCCTCTCTGCTTCCACCGAGGCATCACATCCGATTAAAGAATGGGTTTGATGGTGTCGGAAGCCCGATCCATTGGGAATGCCACAATGCACTGCCTGTGATTCAAGTTGGTGAAGACTCCTCATCGAACTCTCGGTAACTGGCTAGGCCCTTGACGGATACGTCAGGAATTCGGAGGCATTAGGTCAATGCTCCTCATCGTGAATGAAGTCAAGAAGAAGCCACCGGCGCCCACGCCGAATCCAAGTGCAGTAATCCAAAATGGTGCACTAAATCGATCGATGAAGATGACACCACCAGCTCCGACGAGATGGGCGACGCACGAAGCAGAGAATTGCAAACCCAACAACGCATACGCCTTCGCAAGAAGCGATTCTTGCACCGAGCTCTTGGCCTCCAATTGACTCAGAAACCACCAACCGGCCGCCGCGAACAGCGCCGAGAGGGCCTCCAAGATCAGTTGCGCATAAATGCTAAAACCAGTCCCGCTAGGAATGTCTTGGCTCAGATAGTTATAAGAACTGATTGCGGTCGAAAGCGCGAGCAAGACAAAGCCACCGAATATCAAAAGTCTCGATAACTGATGTTTCGACGAAGTCACAAGTGAAGCATACGAGTCGGTTCGGATCGAAAACCGGAAGTCGCCGATATTGAATCGATGACGTCGAAAGCTCGATACAGCAGTTCTACAACCATGCCTTGGTTGACCCGATGAAGTGCTGATGTACGTCGGGCCGACTAAGGGGTGTCTAATGGTGTTCGTCATCGTGGCACGTGCACGGTGGACCAGACTAATCAGGTGGAGAAGATCCCGGCCGTCGGCGAAGAGGTTCTTGACGTTCGTTCAGCCTTCGGATTCCGGAATCAGTCCCTGAACTAGGAAGGGGTCGAGAGCCCTGCCTGGAGTGCGCCGATGAACGGCAGTACCATCGTCGAAGCCATCACCCGGCCGCGACGCCGGAGTCGCGTTCAACCGCCGATCGCGGTGGGTCCGCGATCGTCACTGTGTCCCGAGCCACCTCGTTGAGAAGGAAAACGTCGAGTTCAGCGCTGGTGAGCGGATAAGCGACGAAGTTTCCTTGGATAACGTCTGCGCCGACATTGCTCAGCGAATCGAAGGATCGCGAAGACTCGATGCCCTCGGCGACCACGGTGAGGCCCAGGGCGCGTGCCATCTCGATCATGGAACGAATGAGAGAGATCGCTCGGCTGTCAGTGTCGAGGGCCAGGACGAACGACTTGTCAATCTTGAGTTCGTCCACTGACAGTTCCAGAAGCTGTGATATCGACGAATATCCGACCCCGAAGTCATCAATGGAGATCTTGATCCCTAAGGATCTCAGCCTCTCGAGACTCCTCTTCGCCAGAGCTGGGTCTTGGGTCAGGCTTGACTCGGTGACCTCTAGGACTAATCGGTCCGCGGGGAGGTGGAACCACTCGAGCATGCGAGAGATCGAGTCGGGCAGCTGCGGATCCATCAGGTCCCAGCGCGAGATGTTCACGCTCATCTGAAGCGCATGTCCATTTCGATGAAGGCGGGCTAGTTCGTGGATTGCCAGGTCGAGCACCGTCCGGGTCAGCGGCGAGATGAGACCAGTTCTCTCGGCGAGCGGTATAAAGTCGTCCGGTTGGAGAAGACCTAGCGTCGGATGCTGCCATCTCACGAGTGCCTCCACCCCGTGCACTGACCCGGTCAGCACGTGGCGAGTCGGTTGGAAATGCAGCGTCAGACTGCGACGGTCGATCGCGGTTCGCAGATCGTTGATCAATGTCAGGCGTTCCCTGGTGTTG
>PLKM01000009.1 GCA_003141095.1 Acidimicrobiaceae bacterium
GTCTGGTCGATTCGTGCCCAGTTCGCCCCGTCAAAGTCGGATAGCGTCAGCGCGGTTGCCACGACCAACCTGCGCGTTGGTGACTAGTTGAGCGCATCGGAGCCCTCGGAGTTCCGGGTTCTCTGGGGTGACCTGTTCAAGGGCCTCGACCAGGCGGTGGTTCGCGCTTATGACGTTGAAGAGGCTCTCGTTATCGCTCACGAACTGCGGCCTGACCTCCCGCCTCCTCGTACGGCGTACCTGGTGGGCCAAACCTCCCAGTAGCCGCTTGACCTACACTTCGCCCATGAACTCTCTGTTTGATGTGAAGGGCAAAGTCGTGCTGGTGACCGGCGGGAGCCGAGGTATCGGCGAAATGATTGCGCGCGGGTTCGTCGATGCTGGCGCCAAGGTCTACATCTCGTCGCGTAAGGCCGAAGTCTGTGACGCGCTCGCGAGCGAGCTCAGCGAGCACGGCGAATGCATTTCGCTGCCCGCCGACCTCTCGACGGAAGCGGAATGTCGCCGACTCGCCGAGGAGATGGCGAATCGAGAAGATCACCTTGATGTGCTCGTCAACAACGCGGGCGCCACGTGGGGCGCTCCGATGGCCGAGTTCGACGAGACCGCCTTCGAGCGGGTTCTCGCCCTTAACGTGAAGGGTGTGTTTCACCTCACCAAGTTCCTGCGTCCGCTACTCGAGGCCTCAGCCAGCGCCGAGGTCCCCTCGCGCGTCATCAACATCGGATCCATTGACGGGATACACGTGCCCACTCTGGAGACCTACGCCTACTCGGCGTCGAAAGCCGCCGTCCACCAACTGACCCGTCACATGGCCAAGGCCATGGCGCCCAACGTCACGGTGAACGCCATCGCCCCCGGGCCATTTGAGTCAAAGATGATGAAGGCCACGCTCGACGCCTTCGGCGACAGCATCGCCGCGGCAGCTCCCATGAAGCGCATTGGACGACCTTCGGACATGGCGGGCACCGCGATCTTCCTGGCGTCGCCGGCGGCGAGCTACATCACCGGCGTCATACTTCCCGTTGACGGTGGTATCGCCACCCTCGCTTAACTGGTCTTGGGCTCCGTTCCGAGCGTGACCTTCAGCGTGAGGTGCTTGGTGCCGCGGATGATCTTCAGTGAGATCTGGTCACCCGGGCGCAACGCCGAGACGATGCTCGAGACGTCCTGGGCGCTGTTCACGGCGGTGTTGTTGATGCCCACAATGATGTCGCCCTGCTTGACACCGGCCTTCGCCGCCCCAGTGCCCGATATGACGCTCATGACGACGGCGCCGTAGGAGACGGAAAAGCCGTACTCAGCTTGCAACTCGGGACTCATTGAGGAGATTTCGACACCGATGATTGCACCGTGATTCACGATACTCTCGCCCGCCTTCAAGGTCTTGAGTAGCGATTCAATGGTGGCCACCGGAATAGCGAAGCCGATGTTCTGGGCGCTCGTGCCGTCGGACAATGTTCCCGCCACTGCCGTGTTCATCCCGATGACGTCGCCTCGAGAGTCGAGCAGGGGACCGCCGGAGTTGCCGGGGTTGATTGCGGCGTCGGTTTGAATCATGTTGTCGAGCGTTTCTGAGGATGTGCTGGTTCCGGCGGTCACGGTTCGACCGAGCGCCGAAACGATTCCCGAGGTTACCGTGGGCGTGCCGGCGGCCAGACCCAGGGCGTTGCCAATAGCGACAACGGCGTCGCCCGCCACGAGGGCGTTGGAGTTACCAAACGTCACGGTCGGGAGATTCTTGACTTTATTAATCCTGATGAGGGCAACGTCGTCGATCGGATTGGTTCCCACGAGCGTGGCCTTCAGGCTCTTGGTAGTCCCGGTCTCGGTCACGGTGATAGTTCCGCCGTTCACCGCGGCGGCGATGACGTGGTTGTTCGTGACGACCAGGCCATTTGAAGTAATGATCATGCCCGTGCCCTGGTCCTCTTCCCCACTCCCCTTCACGTCAATCGAGACCACCGACGGCTGCACCTTGTTGACGAGCTTCGGAATGCTGAGCCCACTGGGCAGCACTGCGCCGGCGGGAGTGGCATTGACCGAGTTGATGGTTATCCCGTCGTTGCCGCTCGACGAAGAACTGAAGTGACCCGCGAGCCCGCCAACGAGTGCGGCGACGAGGAGCAGCGAGATCCTCGTTGACCACAGAGAACGGACCGGATTACCCTGGGATGCCAGCGGCACGTCGTCAACGATTAAAGCGCCGCTCGCGACCATCGGCTCATGAAAGTCGCGATGGACTTGCTCGGTCGGTGTGGGGCCGGACGCCTCCTGCTCGTCGTGATGCGTCGCGTCGGATGCCGTCGGCTCAGGAGTCGGTACCTGCGACTCGTCAGACGTTGGCTCGGCGGGAGTCTCTTCGGTGTTGTCGGTTGGCTCATTGCTCACGACGCCATGCTAGGCAGACCAATCTAAAAATGGTCTAAAAGTCAGTGAAATTTTTGGCCTAGTCAAACCGACTAGATTGGTTGCCTATGTCCCGTCGGATTGAGATCGAAATCACCAGCCTTAACGGGGACGTCGCCACGTGGCGTGCCGCGGGAGCGAAGCTTCCCAAGGGCGTGCTGAGCACGTCCCTCGTTCCGGGCGGCCCAGTCGTTGGCGGCGTGTACCGTGCTGATGTTGAGCAGTTCATGGAGGGCATTGAAATCCTCTCAATCCTGCCGCCAAAGACCGGCTCGCCGCTCGACCCGCGAAATGAGCGCGTTGAGTTGATTCCAAGCGCCAAACAGGGACCCGATGTCGTGGTCACGTACGCGCCCAAGGGCCGAGGTGGTAGCCGTCGCGACGACGGCGGGCGCGACGGCGAGGGTCGTCGTGAAGGCTCTAAGCGCCCGGCAGGCCGTCCTCAGTCAAAAGATCGCGCACCGGGCGTATCTCCCCGACCCGATCGCGGCCCGCGCACCGATGGTCCCCCGCGTAGCGAACGTCCAGCTGGTGGCGAAGGTCGTCCGCGCAGCGAGGGTTCAACCCGTAGCGAACGTCCAACCCGTGGCGAGCGTCCGCGCAGCGGAAGTCGTCACGAGCGTCCGAGCGGTCCCGTCGCGCCACCGATGACCACGACGTACCGCAACGCTCTCTTGGCCACCCTCTCCCCCGAGCAGTTGCCAGTCGCCGAGCAGTTGTTGCGCGGCGGAATGCCCGCCGTTCGCACGGCCGTCGCCGAGCAGAACAAGAATGCTACGGCGCAGGGTCGCCCGACGATCGATCCGAACACCATCGATCGGATCGCCGAAGACCTCTTGGCCAAGACCAACCTGGCACTTTGGAAAGACAAGGCCGCCGGTGCCATTGGTGCGGGACGTGAGCTTCGCTTGCGTGACCTTCGCGCCGTTGTCACCGCCGCCAAGACCGTGTCCCTCGACGACGAAGCCCGCACTCAACTGAAGGAACTCCAGGCCAGCCTCACCGTTCGCCTCGAGATCTTGCGAACACAGTGGAACGAGAAGCTTGAAGCGGCCGTGTCATCGAAGAACGTCGCTGAGGCCCTTCGTTTGGTGGCGCGTCCGCCTGATATGTCCACTCGTGTGAGTGCCGAGATGGCCGTGAAGGTTGTCGCCATCACTTCAGAGGCCCTGACGGCCGACCTGGACATCGCAAAGTGGCAGGAGATCGTCAATTTGACGGTTGACACCTCGATACGGCGCAACGTGAAACCGGTGGGCATCCCCAATGACGATGCGTGCAAGGCGTTGGCGGTAAAGAACGCTGGAGCGATTCCTGAGTTCGCGAAGCTGCTCGGCATGAGGGTTCCACCACCACCGCCTCCCACGCGGGCACCGCGTCGTGCGCCTACCCGGCGCGCATCGTAAGAAGCCGCGCCTTCCACCCAAAAGACTCGTAGAGCGACTTTGTTGCTCGGTCGCCAGGCAAGGCGTACGCGTCGAGCGGCTCGCTTGACGACGAAATCACCGTGTTGATGAGTGCACGGGCTATTCCTTGGCGCCGCGAATGTTTTTTCACGTAGACGGCCTCTAAAACGCCGTCACGGCGCAGAGCGAAGCCCACCACCGTATGGTGCTCGCGCGCGACGAACAGCCCTCCAGAGGACACTGCGTCGCGTAGGAGCTCGTCGGTGTCACGGTCGCCATGAATGGTGACCAGGAGTGCCTCGCCCCCGCGATGTGATGAAACGGATCGCGTGGCCGAATGGACGAGCCCGGAGATTTCATCGGTGAGCTCGGTGGCTACTTCTATCTTCACGTCAAACTCCCCTGTCTGGTGGGGCTGCGCTGGGTTGATCGCCCGGGCTCAGACGCAGTCGCGACAGAGCCCCTTGGAGCGGTCCGCGAGCTGGCTGTGCTTTTTGAGCAGTCGGCACGAGTTACATCGGAACTCGTCGTCCTGCTTGGGCAGGATCGTCTCAGCGGGGTCGACCAACGTGTCAACCTCCCCGGGGGCTTCCTCATCGTCTTCGGGCGTGCTCGTACGTCGAATGGTCTCGGCCAGCACTTCGTCGAGGGCAAGTTCGACGTCGGTGTCGTCCACCAGGTCGTCCTCCTCGGGCACGGCGACCGCGACGAGAACCCCGTCGTCGACATCAGTGACGTCGTCGCCTTCGGTCTCGTCGACGTCCTCCTCCTCGCCAACTACCTCTTCGTCAAAGCCCTCTGCGAGCTCTTCTTCATCAAATACTTCTTCAGTGTCGCCATTACTAGCCATAAAATTCCTTATTAGTTGCGCTGGCAGTGTAGAGCCTTTTTGTGCGCAGTGAGCCCATTTAGTATAAACAATGCGTAATAGTGGTCAATCATTAGCGATTTAGTCGATTTCTTTCCGCGGTACGCTCCGCTTCAAGGCGTTCTAGGTCCGTTTCGGAGAAGTCCACGTACTTCATGGCGTCGGCAACGCCCGCGTGACCAGCCTCTTCTCGAATCAGGCGCGCCATCTCGTGGGCCACTCGTCGGTAGCTGGGGTGACCCTGGGGACCCGATCGAAGTTCAATGAGGTGCATGGCTTCACGGGCGTTCATCTGCATGCTGTAGCGGATGCGAAACGCGAGGGCGACCGCGTACTGGCTTTGCTCGGGGAACTCCTCGCGCATCTCATAAAAGAGGGCGGCTGAACGTTCCAGGGACTCTTGGTAGCGATTGGCGAGTCCTGCTTCACGGACAATCTCGGGAACGTCGTAGCCGAGATCGACGCTGAGCGGCTGCCACTCAATCGTCAGAAGCCGGTGGCGCTGCAGATCGCGAAACGCGCCGTAGTCGGTCACCAGTTCGAATCGGTAGTCCGTGCTTTCGAAGGCCCTCCCGGGTCGGTGGCGACGGTTCTGGCGATCTCCCACGTAGGTCCTCATGAGCGACGCGCGATCGTCGTTGCTCATTGCCTTGACGCGACGCACCGCCTCGGCGTTGGTCACAGAGGAGTTTGCGAAGATCACGGCCTCGAGGATTCTCGCTTCACCCTCGGGGTCGTAGGACACGAGGCGCACGTGTTCTCCGGGCTCGTTGTTCGAAACATCGTGCCACATGGAACTGATGAGATCGCGCGTCGCACCCTTGGTCGCGGCCAAGTAGTCAGTCCAGGCCACGCCGCGCTCGGCGACCTCCACACGCTTGAGGAACGACGGGATCACCTTCATGAGTTCGTCGAGCATCATCTGGGCGTATTCGCGAACTTCGGGTAGTGGATGGGCCCTCATGCGCAACAGGAGCGACTCGTAGGCCTGTCCCGAGGCGTAGATACCGAGATTGGAGAGTGCGCTCGCCGGTAGCAGTCCCCGTACGGCGTCGAGCGCCTTGGCGCGGACTGCTTGTCGGTAGACGAAGTCAGTGTCCTCGGGGGTCTTCGGATACTTCCTCGCGAGCCACTCGGTCAACACCGGCAAGAGTTCGGCGTAGGTGTCGAACATGCGATCCATCTCACCGACGTAGCGGGCGCCAAGGCGCGATTCGAGCACGTCATGGTCGCGGTAGAAGCGGTAGTGACCATTCGCCAGGCGACGGTCGTAGCCGAGGTAACGGGTTGACTGCTCGAGATAGCTCATCAAGCGGCCCCATTCGAGAACCTTGGTCAAGATGTTGCTCGCCTGTTCGCACGCGAGGTGCACTCCCCCGAGTTGGGCGACGGAATCGTCACCGTACTCGTAGAAGATCTTCTGGTACAGCTCGTCGGCGTGATCGAGGCCAACGGTGGCGTCAATCGAGGCGTCGCCCGTGAGGTCGAGATCGCCAACAAACTCGTCGAGAAAGAGGCGTCGCAGGCTCTTTGAGGATCTTGAATAACGAGCGAAGAGCGCACCTTTGACGACTTCTGGCAGGTTCACCAGGGCAAAGACCGGACCCTCCAGGTTCGTGAAATACCGGCGGAGTATGGAGACCTCGCCCTCGGTGAACTCTTCGGCAACGTATGGATGCATGGAGTAACGAGATTAGGGGCGATTTTAGGCTGGCGGGTGGACGCTGGAGGCGCCGGCCACTACGCTGCGCAAAACCGCGTCTCGCGCCTCTTTAGCCACCTCGGCGACCCGGGTGAGGTGGCTCATGCGTGACAGCTGCTCGCACAGGTCGGCGACCTGCTTGGCATTTCTCACGAAGTCGCCGGGCGACGTTTGGCCGATTTCGGCGTCGGCGACGTCAAGGACCGTGCCGAGCGACGCCCCCCGGGCCCAGGCGGCGATGGTGGTGGCGAACTTTCCGTCGGGTTCCTTGGCGTGGGGCACGCTGAAGCGGTCCTCGACCTCTCGAATCGTCGCCGCGGTGACGCGGATCTCGTTGACCCGCTCCGCGATGCTCCCGCGTCGTTCCCGTCCGAGGCGGTCGTTCAACGACCTCTTCTTCTTGGTGGTGACGTGGTGGGCGGCATTGACCGTTCTCGAGGCTCGCTTCGACTCAAAGACAAAGCATGACAAGAGTCCGGCGAGCTGTGCGGGCTCGAGGTCCTCAAAGACCCCGCCGATGATCGACTCCGCGATGAGCAGGTCGCACTCGTGGTAGATCGACCGAAGAAGCTGGCCCTGCTGGTTGAGCTTCCAGCCCTCGGCGTAGCCCAACTCCTCGAGAACGTGGTGGCGCGAGATCATCTGCTCGCCGAGGGGGCGCTTGTTGCCCGTCGGACGGTGGTCGGTCTCGAACTGCGCGTACGAGCGCTGAACGACCTCGAGGGCGGTCTCGAACTCGAAGTGGTTGATCAGGTTGGCCGTGAAGTTATAGGTGGGGCGAAACGATGAATGAAGGTCCGATGGTGGGGCCAGGGCCACCCGACCGACGTCCTGCAGCGCCACTTCGGGGGCGAAGCAGACAATGGCGTGGCCCTCGTCGTCGAGACCTCGTCGTCCGGCGCGTCCGGTCATCTGGGAGAACTCGCCACTCGTAAGGAATTTACGGCCCGCGTCAGAGAACTTGGTGAACCTCTCCAGGGCCACGGAGCGCGCGGGCATATTGACCCCTAACGCCAATGTCTCGGTGGCGAACACCACGGCCAGGAGGTTTCGTTCAAAGCACATCTCGACAATCTCTCGAAACGCCGGCACCATGCCCGCATGATGCATGGCGAGGCCCCGTCGCAAACTGTCAATGAAGTCCGCGTACTCGAGCGCCCGTAGATCGTCGTCGGAGAAACCAACGAGTCGGGATTGGGCCACCGCCTCGATCTCCTGACGTTCGTCGGGCGTCGTGAAGAGCAATCCATCGCGTCGACATTGGTGGACGGCGTCGTCGCAGGCCGCTCGAGAGAAGATGAAGACGATCACCGGCAAGAGATCCTCGCGCTCGAGCGCCAAGAGCAGTTCGCTTCGCCGCGGAGCCCGGAACGGTGGTGGAGGCGCGCTCGATTTTGGCCCCTTCCATTTGGGGCCGGGCCGGAAGCGACGGGTTGCCTTCATCATGTTGTCGATGCGTCGCGCTTCGTCCGAAAGTCGCTCGCCATCGAGAAGGTCGACGATGTCGGCCATTGGTTGACCGCGTCGCACGACGGCGAGGTGATCGTGGAGTTTGATCGGTCGGGTCTTCTCGACGATCACGTTCGTGGAGCCTCGAACCGCTTGAAACCACTCCCCTACGAAACCCGCGTTGCCAATGGTCGCCGAGAGGGCGACGAAGCGAACCGACGAGGGGGTGAGTATGAGCACCTCTTCCCACACGCCGCCGCGAAAGGGATCCTGGAGGTAGTGCACCTCGTCGAGCACAACGAGCCCCAGCGTTATCAGTTGCTGCGATTCGGTGAGCAGCATGTTGCGCAACACCTCGGTGGTCATCACAATGACGTCGGCGTTGCGGTTGAGCGATGTGTCACCGGTTAAGAGTCCGACCCGCTTTTCACCGAAGAGCTCACTGAGCTCCTTGTACTTCTGGTTGGACAGGGCTTTCAGCGGGGTCGTGTAGAAGGCGCGTTCGCCGCGCTCCAGAATTCGACCGATGGCGTAGTTGGCGATCAGGGTCTTCCCGGATCCCGTGGGAGCGCTGACCAGCACGTTGACGTGCTGGTCGATCGCGTCGATCGCGTCGAGTTGGAATCGGTCTGGTCCGAAGCCGAGACCGTCAATAAAGCGGCTCCGGTAGTCAGTCGGCGTCACTTATGCAACAACTTACCGATGCCGATTGCCAGGAAGTAAAACACCGTCAGTGGAATGGCCAGCGCCAACATCGAGAAGGGGTCGCTGCTTGGGGTGACGACCGCGGAGAAGACCGTGATCCCGATGAGTGCGTATCGCCAGGTCCTCAGAAGTTGAGCCGGCGTGACCAGCCCGGCGAGTTCGAGAGCGACGAGAACTACGGGGAACTCGAAGGTCAACCCGAAGATGAACATCATGAGCACGAAGAGGCCCAGGTACTGATTGGGGTTATATTCCGTGACGAGCGAATGACCGCCGATTGACTCGAGGAAATGGATTGCCCGGCCGAAGATGAAGTAGGCCACCGCCACACCGCCGCAGAAGAACAGTATCGACGAACCCACGAATGGCAGCGCGTACTTGCGCTCCTTCGCCTTCAGGCCCGGCGTGATGAAACGCCACGCCTCCCAAAAGAGGATGGGCGATGAGACGAGGAAGCCTCCGAAGAAGCCGATTTTTATGCGCAGCGTCAGTCCGTCGAGCGGGTTCGTCACCAGGAAGAAGCAGTGCTTGGGGTTGGCGCGGCAGTACGGCTGCTGCAGCACCTTCAAGATCTCGGGGTAGAAGATGAACGCAAGGGTCCCAAAGAAGAAGACCACCAATGTCGAGATCATGAATCGTTGGCGGGCCTCGGCCAGGTGTTCGGCCAACGTCATGCCCGTGGCGGCCTTGCGGAATTTTGACATCGTCGCTTAATTCATCGAGGGGTCGGGAGGCAACATTGAACTGTCCGGTCGAGGAGTGGGCGGCGCCACGACGGGTGGCTCAATGACCGGCTCGCCGACCGGGGACGTTGGCGCCTCCGACTCGGCGGCTTTGGCGTTCTCCGCCTCTTCCTTGGCGTCAACTCGATCAGCCAAAGAGTTCAAGAGGTTCACCGGGCTTCGCGCAATACGCGCGATGTCACCCGTGCTCGGCAAGTCGGGGATTGCCTCTCGGACCTCGGACTCGACTCGCTCCTGCAATCGCTTGAGGGCCCGCCAACTCGAGCCGAGCTTGTGCGCGACTTCGGGGAGTTTGTCGGGGCCGAGCAGCAGTAACACCACGGCCACTATGACCATGATTTTTATTGGACTCAAACTGAACACCGCACCATTGTAGGGGTGTCAACTGGATCGCCTAGAGGAAACCAAAGCGTGAAAGAGGCCAAATTTTGATGAAGGCTTTGCCAATGACGTCTGATCGCGGTATGGAGCCCCAGAAGCGACTGTCGCAGGAGTCCGGGTGGTTGTCGCCCATCATGAAGTAATGGTTGGCGGGAACCACGACCTTGCCAATGGCGGGCGTCAGTGGTTCGTAGTGCGTCCAAGTCTCCTTCAGCGCCTTGCCATTGATGTAGATGGTGTTGCCCTTGGACGTCAGGGTGTCGCCGGGAAGCCCGATGACCCTCTTCACCAAGTCGGTGACCGGTGCGCCACAGTGCTCGCTCGGGGGTGCCTTGAAGACCAGGATGTCGCCTCGATTGATGGTTCCCCATTCGACACTCAACTTTGACACCACGATGCGATCGCCGATCTGCAATGTCGGCTCCATGGAACCCGACGGGATGTAGAACGTCTGCACCACGTAGGCGCGCATCAGGAACGACACGGCGACCGCCGCGATGATAATGACCACCCATTCGATCAGACCGCGGCTACGCGACCTGATCGGAGCCACCCTCGAATTCGTCGCACTTGGGTTCTCACTGAGAATCTCAGTCTGATGGTCAGGGGTGTCGTCAGGCACTAAGCAAGGCTACTCGGCTCAGCCGTGGCGCTCCAGGGAGTTCAAGAGCTTCTGAAAACGCTCGTCGTTGCTCTTGAAAGGGTCCTTCAAGAGCACGGTGCGCTGCATCTCGTCATTCAACTTGAGGTGCACCCAGTCAACGGTGTAGTCGCGACGCCACTCTTTGGCGGCCTTGATGAAAGTGCCGCGCATGTGCGCACGAGTGGTGGACGGTGGTATTCGAGAAGCCTGGGCAATTTCGTCGTCACTCACCACTCGCTGAAGGTGCCCGCGAGCCTGACGGCGGTAGTAGAGACCGCGCTGGAGATTGGTGTCGTGATACAGGAGGTCAATCAGGGCGATCTTCGGATCGCTGAGCTCGGCGCCGCTGCGCTCCTGCTCGCGCTCGATGATCTGCAGCTTCGCGATCCAGTCAACGCGATCGGCCAGCCCCATTGGATCACAGCGGTACTGCTCGATGACCTCGCGCCACAGTTTCACCGCGTGAACCTGGTCGGCGGGAACGTCGCGACTCTGAATGAAGGACTCGGCGCGCTCGCAGAGATCCTCTTGGATTTCGAGTGCCGTCATATCGCGACCGCTCAAGAGCCGCACCGGCTCCTTGCTCCAGAGATCGTAGGAAATGTCGCGCAAGGCGTTTATTGGTGACGCCATGTTGTAGTCGCGCAGCACCGTGGTCTTGTCCTCGATCATGGCGAGGACGACCGCGGCGGTGCCGATCTTCAGGTAGGTTGCGAACTCGTTCATGTTCGAGTCGCCGACAATGACGTGCAGCCGTCGGTACTTCTCGGGATCGGCATGGGGCTCGTCACGGGTGTTGATGATTGGCCGGCTGCGCGTCGTCGCCGACGAGATTGCCTCCCAAATATGCTCGGCGCGCTGGCTCATTGAGTACGACGTGCCCTTGATGTTGGTGACGACCTTGCCGGCGCCCGTGAAGATCTGTCGGCTGATCAGGTAGGGAATGAAAACCTGCTCGAGTCGAGTCAGGTCTTCGATGCGTTCAATGCAGTAGTTCTCGTGACAGCCGTAGGAGTTGCCGGTGGAGTCCGTGTTGTTCTTGAAGAGATAAATGTCGCCGCGAATCCCCTCGTCGGCTAGTTGACCCTGGGCGTACTCGACGAGTTCTCGAAGGATGGCCTCCCCGGCTTTGTCCTGGGCGACAACGTCGCGCAGCGTGTCGCACTCGGCCGTTGCGTACTCCGGGTGGCTGCCCACGTCGAGGTAGAGCCGGCTGCCGTTCTCGAGAAAGACGTTGCTCGAGCGGCCCCAGGCGACAACCTTGCGGAACAGGAAACGCGACACCTCATCGGGGCTCAGCCGTCGTTGTCCGCGAAGCGAGAAAGTGATCCCGTACTCGGTCTCGATTCCGTAGATGCGCCGCAGCATGATCTCGCCGTAGCCGATCACTCAGCTAAGGAGCTCGCTGACTTCGGGGTCACTGAGGCGAAGGAAGGTCCGGCGGTTGCCCCGATCTTCGAGGATGCCCACCTCGAGCTCGGAGGTCTCGATGATGCGATCCGGTCCGGCCAGCGCGGTGACCGCGTTCTTCAGTGTCTCCTTCAGGGGGTGGATGATCTCTTCGGAGGCGGCGAAGCGGTCCTTGATGGTCTCGGCGTCACCCCCGAGCACCGCGAAGCGGGTCTCGTCGGAAATGGTGCCCTCGTACGCCACGCGGTAGAGCTTGGTGGGTCGAATCTTGTTACCCAACTGAGCCACCAGGATTTCGACTTCGAGTGGTTTTTGACCCTCGGTGAACATGTCGCCGAGGTGCTGGGCGTAGTAATTGGCGAGCGCGCGCGCGTCCACGTCCTCGCGCGAGTACGTGAAGCCCGTGCCATCGGCCCAGCGGATGCCCGCTTCGCGCAGGCGATCGAACTCGTTGTATTTTCCAACGCCGGCAAACGCGATGCGGTCATAGACCTCGGAGATTTTGTTGAGTGAGGCTGACGGGTTCTC
Organism: Acidimicrobiaceae bacterium; assembly: GCA_003141095.1. Lineage (GTDB taxonomy): Bacteria > Actinomycetota > Acidimicrobiia > Acidimicrobiales > RAAP-2 > RAAP-2. Next base: position 12,245 of record PLKM01000009.1, read on the forward strand.
CGCAACGAGCAGGACGCCCACGTCGTAGATCGCCGCCACCATGGAACGTCCGCGGGCAATGCCCTTTTGGGCGAACTCCGCGCGATCCTTTATAAGTTGCTCGGGTGACACGTAGAAGTAGTTGCTCATCGCAGTGTTCCCCCGGCCACTCCCCCAGATTGGGTGCGCCGCTCGTTGATAGCCCGGAATCTTTCGCCGACCTCATCGGAGGCGAGTTCCTGGAAGCCCTGTTCGGTGATGGTGACCATCATCGGAAACAAATTGCGTACGAAGTCGGCGCCGCCCGTACTCGGGTCGTTGTCGCCCGCTTCGTAGAGGGCGAGTGCCCCGAGCTCGAGGGCCGCCTCGCGGTCGAGGTCGGGGCGAAAACCCAGTCGCAGCGCGCTCTCCGCGAACGGCGAGCCCGAGCCAATGGTGGCGAAATCGAAACGCTCGTAGCATCCCCCGGCGCCGTCGTATTCGAAGACACGGCCAACCTGATGGCTGGGATCCCACCCGGCGAGCAGGGGCAGCACCATCAGGGGTGAGGAAAGATTGTTTCGCTGGATGATTGGCGAAAGGTAGTTGGCCTTGCCTTCGAGGCTGAGCGACGAATCGGTCATCTTCTCGTAATGTTCGAAGGAGAGTTGGGCCATCTTGATGAACTCGATCCCACGAGCGGCGGTACCCGAAATGGCCAGAGCGGTGAAGCGGTCGGCGGCTTCGATCTTTCGAACATCACGACTGGCGATGTAGTGGCCGGTCGCCTGACGATCCCCCACCATCACGACGCCGTCGCGATAGCGCACCGCGATGACGGTAGTGGCGTGCGGTAACTCGGGTGCGCTCGACGATCGGGGCGTGTCGAGTCCGGCGACCTCGACGTAATGGAAAAAGGAGGGGCCCGGATCGCTGTGGGCGTCAAAGAGCGGTAAGCCCACGGTTATTCGCCACCCTTTTGGACGTAGTTGCGCACGAACTCCTCGGCGTTCTCCTCAAGAACCTCGTCGATCTCGTCGAGAAGGTCATCGAGATCGGCCTTCAATTGGTCGCCCTTGGACGCGTCCACCGAGACGTCCACGGAGGTTTCTTTCGAGCGCTCGGTGCGCTGTTTTTGGATTCGCTCTTGTTCAGTCATACATCTGTTCTACCTGTCTAGTGCTTCGAGAAGGTCATCTGCCGTTGGACATACTTCTAGCAAATCCGCCGTGAGTGCGGCGGTACCTCGAAGTGGGTCCATCATAGGAACTCGCTGGAGCGGCCCCTGGCCGATATCAAAAACCACCGAATCCCAGTTTGCCGCCACGATTTGATCGGGGTAGCGAGCTACGCATTGCCCTCGGAAATATGCCCTCGTCGTGGTGGGGGGGTTGTGAACTGCTTCACGAACAAGTTCATCGTCTTGTAATGTCCGTAGCCCCACTCGCTGGGCCAACGAGCGTTGTGGGCGGATGTCGTGGTACTGCAGATCGATCGCTCGTAACTTGGCGTCGTGGTCGTCGAGGGTGTATCGATCTTGGATTCCCTTCACAATACGCAGTTTCGCGACCCAGTCAACGCGGTCGGCCACGCTCGCGGCATCGTCGCGAACGCCGTCGAGCATCTGGCGCCACTGCTCGATGATGAGCGACACCTCATCGGTCGGTGCGACAGCGTCGCCGCCGCGCCGCTCCACGTAGCGCGCCGCCAGGCTCCAAAGTTGGTCCTGAAGGTCCCATGCACTTCGCCACTGATTGTCCTCGCAGATTTCGACCGCGCGAAGCGACACGTCCAGAGAATACGAACGCACTGCGCGAACGGGGTGACGAGGAGGGCTCGGGAAGTTCTGCGGGCCTTCGTCTTCGAGCAAGGCCAGCAGGAGTGCGGTCGAGCCGAGCTTCACCAGCGTCGCAAACTGGCTCAGATTCGCGTCACCAATTATCACGTGGAGGCGGCGGAACCTTTCGGCGTCGCTGTGGGGCTCGTCGCGAGTGTTGATGATCGGGCGTTTAAGAGTCGTTTCGAGCCCCACTACTTCTTCGAAGAACTCGGCACGCTGGCTCAGTTGGAAGAAGGGGTCCGCTTGAAGACCGTGAGTGGTTTCGGCGCCCACTTTGCCGGCCCCCACGATGATCTGGCGAGAAACGAAGTGCGGAACCATGGCGCGAACGATGCTGGCGAACTCGACGTCGCGGCTGACCAAGTAGTTTTCGTGCGTCCCGTAGGAGTTGCCCTTGCCGTCGGAGTTGTTCTTGTAGAGGGTGATGGCGCGTTCGGGCTCGAGCGATTCGTTCGCAATGGTCAGCGCGCGGCGCATGACCTCCTCGCCCGCGGCGTCGTACAGGGTGGCCTCGCGAGGAGTACGGCACTCGGGTGAGGAGTACTCGGGGTGCGCGTGGTCGACGTACAGCCGTGCGCCGTTGGTGAGCACGGTGTTCGCCAGGTGGGTCTCGACGATGGGTGCAAACGACGTGAGGCCGAGCACGCCACGGGCGTCAAGATCAGGCGTCTCGTCATCGAAATCCCAGTTGATTCGCGTGCGTCCCTGCTGGGCGTAGGCGTTCACGATGATGCTCGACGACGTGATGGGATCCACGTCGGGCCCGCCCGCGATTCCGTACTCGGTCTCGATGCCGAGAACCTTGGCTATGGCCATAGTTTTAGAGGTATTGGCCGGTGCCGACGTGTTGAATCGAACGTCCACCTTTGACGTCTGTCTCTTCTCGATTGATCAGCGTGCGAATGAAGATGATCCGCTCTCCCTTCTTTCCCGAAATCCGAGCCCAGTCGTCCGGGTTGGTCGTATTTGGCAGATCCTCATTCTCGCGGAACTCCTGGCGGATTGATTCGATGAGGTCGGTGCCTCGTAGCCCTCGGCCCTTGCCGGCGATCTCGCGCTTCACCGCCAATTTCTTGGCTCGGCGAACGATGTTCTCGATCATCGCTCCCGAGGCGAAGTCCTTGAAATACAGAATCTCCTTGTCGCCACCTTGGTAGGTAACTTCAAGGAATCGATTGGAGTCGTCAATCCGGTACATCTGGGTCACGGTCTCTTCAATCATTGAACGTACGGCTTTTTCCCGGTCACCCCCGCCCAGCGCCAGTACGAGCTGCTCGTCAATGGGCAGATCGGTGTGGAGGTATCGCTCAAAAATCTGCGCTGCAGCGTCGGCGTTTGGTCGTTCAATCTTGATCTTCACGTCCAAGCGTCCCGGACGCAGAATGGCGGGATCGATCAAATCTTCTCGGTTGGTCGCCCCGATGACGATGACATCACGCAGCGATTCGACTCCGTCGATCTCGGCCAAGAGCTGCGGGACGATTGTCGACTCCATGTCCGAGCTGATGCCGGTGCCTCGCGTGCGAAAGAGTGAGTCCATCTCGTCGAAGAAGATGATGACGGGAACGCCTTCTTCGGCCTTCTCGCGTGCTCGTTGGAAGACGAGCCTGATTTGGCGCTCGGTCTCGCCCACGTACTTGTTAAGAAGTTCAGGGCCTTTGATGTTCAAAAAGTACGATCGGACGTTTCGATTACCCGAGAGTTCGGCGACCTTCTGGGACAGTGAATTGGCAACTGCCTTGGCGATCAGGGTCTTTCCGCACCCCGGGGGCCCGTAGAGCAAAATACCCTTGGGCGCCGGGAGTTCGTAGTCCTGGAAGAGCGCGCGGTGTAGGTACGGCAACTCGACCGCGTCCATGATTGACTCAATTTGATCGTCGAGCCCGCCCACGTCGGCGTACGTGATGTCCGGCACCTCTTCGAGGACGAGCTCCTCGGCTTCTTGACGGACGAGCTTCTCGGTAAGCAAATTAGAGCGCAGGTCGAGCAGCAGGGCGTCCCCGCTTCGAAGCTTGATATCGCGAAGGGAGTCGGCAATCTCCACCACGCGCTCTTCGTCGGCTCGGGCGTAGACGAGCACCCGACGCGAATCGATGACTTCCTTGACGGTGACCACCTCGCCTTGGCCGTCCGAGTCGCGTACACCGATCACCGAGAACGACTCGTTGAGGACAACCTCGTTGCCGCGCTCGATCTGACCAGGATCAAGCGCCGGATGCAGCGCAACGCGCATTTTACGGCCCGAGGCGAAGATGTCGACGGAGCCGTCATCGTTGAAGTCAATGAATGTCCCGTAAACCGCCGGGGGTTGGGTGAGCTTCTCGACCTCTTCGCGCAGAGCGGCGATCTGGTCGCGCGTCTGTTGGATTGTGATGGTCAGCTTCTCATTGTTCGAGCGGGTTTGAGCCAACTGCCCTCGGGCCTCGAGAAGTCTCTCCTCGAGCATCTCAATGCGGCGATTGGCTTGATCAACGTCGTTTAGCGTGAAGTCACGGGCGGCGCTCACCACTATTTGATCTTCGTTCTCTTCGCCATCGGGCTGGCTCAAATGATCTGAACGATCCATACGGCCACCCTAGGTGAGGCGGGGGCGATTGTCATAATCATCGTGAAACAGTTCTCCCGCTAATGTAAATGAACGAGTTAGGCCATGGAGGTCGAAAAATGAAGGTTTGGATCGACCAGGACCTATGCACTGGTGACGGACTCTGCGAAGAGATTTGTCCCTCGGTGTTCACTCTCCTCGACGACGGACTGGCCTACGTGAAAGAGGGCGACGAGGTGAAGAGCTCCCCCGGTGGCGCCGAGGGCCTCGCAGTCGTGCCCGCCGGGTTCGAAGACGCCGTCACCGAGGCCTCGGAAGAGTGCCCCGGCGAGTGCATCTTCATCGAGAAGGATTAGTCCTTCTCCACTCGGCGAACCAAACGCCGAGCCGATGTCAAGAAACCGGTGTGGGCAACCATTCGGTGGTCGGGACGAACTGATCTTCCGTCGATGTGCCACGTGCGCCTGAAAATCTCGACCGTCTCTTCCAGGCCAAACGAGTGTTGGCGCAGGGTCTCTCGAAGCAGTTGGGTCTGGTTGATGGTCGGAAGGTACGCCAAGAAGATCCCGCCCGGGCGCAGCGCGTGCTCCGCGTGCTTTACCACTTCCCAGGGTTCGGGCATGTCCAGAATCACCCGATCGAGATCCTCCTCGTCGATTCCCTGCGTCACGTCGCGAATTTGAATGTCGTACGCGACATCGGTGCCGAGCATGTCGTGGACGTTCTTGGTCGCCTGCTGGGCGAAGTCCTCACGTATTTCGTAGCCGGTGATGAGAGCACCGGCGCGCAAGAGTGTCATGGAGAGCGCCCCCGAGCCGACTCCGGCTTCGAGCACCCGCATCCCTGGGCCAATGTCGGCTTGCATCAGGATTGTCCCCAGGTCCTTGGGGTAAATTACCTGAGCCCCACGAGGCATCTTCAGTACGACGTCGGACAAGGTCGGACGGAGCACGAGGAAACTCCTCTCGGTGTTGCCCTTGATGAGCGACCCCTCGGGGGCGCCGATGACGTCGTCGTGCTGTACGATTCCAGCGTGCGTGTGAAACGCCGCACCTTCTCGCAGATTGATGAGGTAGTGGCGGTCCTTCGCGTCGATCAACATGACGCGTTCGCCTACCTTCAGTTCCGCATTGCTCACGCGCTCTTCTTTCCCTTGGCACGTTTACCGGCGTTAGCCGCGCGTTTGTCTATAAATCGAAGCAATACCATCGCTGCGGCGATTGAGGCCCATTTGGATGACTTCTGTGCCCAAGCCCGTCCCAGCGACGCAGCCACGCCTATTCGAAATAGTCGGCGCAGGATCAACGGCGGTGCCTCGGACGAGACCTGCGTCCGCGAATCCAACCCCACACGTAACCGGTAAAGAGGCCGCCCACGCCCACTGCGGCCGTGGTTGACTTTTGCGACGCCATCGAACTCCCCGTTGACAGCTCATCAGGCAGCAATGCGCGAATTGACTCCTCAAGGTCGCGCCTCGTCGACGAAGGCTCGCTCACTTCGGGGCCTTTAGGCGTCGTTTGGCTGCTCCGCTGACCACTCGCCAGAGCGTCAACGCGGCAACGCCGGCGGCGATGAGGGCAACGATGATGTAAGGCAGCCACGAGAGGCTTCCGTCAAGAACACGAAACTGCTCCTGGAGAAAACGCAGAGCACCGAGCAGCAGTATTGTGACGCCGAATCCGACGAAGATGCTGCCGATCGCTCCGTAGAGAATGAAACGACCCATTTCCTTCAGGGGCTGGATCGTCTCTTCCTTGATGTATTTGATGAAAAGGTCGCGGATTTCCTCGAGGTCACGTTGGATGGTGGCCCCGCGAAGGAACTTACGCCACGACGGATTCTTCACAATTCAAGCCTACTCAGTACGTTCTCTGATGAGGTACGACGAGCTGGCGGTGGCGACAAGATCGCCACGGCCATTGACTATCCGCCCCTCCAGGAACGAAATCACGCTGCCGGGCTTTAGGACCCGGGCCGTGCACGTGAGTTCGTCGCCCAGCTGCGCCGCGCGCAGAAACGACACCTTCATCTCGGTGTTGGCAACCGAAACCTTGCGGCTAGACCCGGCCCCGGTGACCGCCGAGGCGCCCATGGCGGAATCGAGCATGGCAGAAAGAAAACCTCCCTGGACAATGCCCGCGGGGTTAAGGAATCGTTCGTCGACGCGCATGGACCAGACGGTGGTTCCCGGCACGGTCTTGTCAATGCACGTAAGTCCGAGCGTAAGGTCGCAGTTCGGTGGGATTTGTAGGGCCATGGCTCAAGGCTACCGTCGGGCTCTGCCAAACAGAGGGTGCAGGATTCACTACTGTCGTAGCCATGGCTGACGACTTATTTCGTGGTGCGACCGAACTGGAAGGGCGCGCAATCCGTGAGATTTCCGCCGTGGCAATGGACGCCCCCGCGGCGGCCAAATCAGGCCATAGTGGCACAGCGATGGCGTTGGCGCCCCTGGGCGTCATGTTGTTTTCGCGCGTGATGCGACACGATCCAACTGACCCGCACTGGAGCGATCGAGACCGATTCATCCTCAGTTGTGGTCATGTGTCGATGCTCCAGTACGGACTCGCCCACTCGTTCGGCTACGACCTGCAGGCGAACGATCTTCGCTCATTTCGCCAGCCGCACTCGCGCACTCCGGGACATCCGGAAAGGGGTGTGTCGCCGACGGTGGAGGTGACGACCGGTCCACTCGGACAAGGAATCGCCAACGGCGTTGGCATGGCGATCGCGGAACGTATTCTGCGCAGTGATTACGGTGAAGGACTCGTGGACCATCGAACGTGGGTCATCGCGGGCGACGGCTGCCTCGAGGAGGGCATCAGCCACGAGGCGGCCTCACTCGCGGGCTCCCTGGGCCTCGACCGACTCACCATCTTCTACGACGACAACCACATCACAATCGATGGTCCCACGGAGTTGGCGTTGCACGACAATGCCGCGTCACGGTTCGAAGCGTACGGGTGGCACGTCATCAACGTGGGTGAAAAGGCCAATGATCTTGACGCGCTCGAAGCGGCCACGCGCGACGCCATTGCCGAAACGACGCGCCCGACCCTGATTATTGTCCGCTCGCACATTGGTTTTCCATCGCCCGAGATGATGGATCGTCGCGAAGCGCACGGAACGCCATTTTCCGCTCCCGTCATAGAAGAGGCGAAGAAGATCCTCGGCGTGGTCAACGAGCCTTTTCACCTGGACCCCGAACTGCCCCATCAAATGATCGAGTCACTCGCTGTGCAGCGTGGGGAGCGGGTCTCGTGGGAGTCGCGGGTTTCAGCGTCGGGCAAGAAGGGACTCGAGTTGCTCGAGCAGCTCGAGTCCGACGGCGCCGCCTCCGTTGTCGAAGGGGCGGAAAAGTTCGTCGCCGGGTCAATGGTCGCGACACGTAAGGCAATGCAGCGGGCCATGGACGTGTTCGCACCCCAGACCAAAGGTCTGACCGCAGGCTCGGCCGACCTCACCGATAACACAGGCGTCATTCTCGCCCATTCGTCAGCGCAGAACGCGTCAAATCCTGGCGGACGGCAGATCCACTACGGCATCCGCGAGTTCGCCATGGGTGCAGTGATGGTGGGTCAGGCTCTCCACGGAGGCTTCCGTCCGGCCGGTTCGACCTTCTTCATCTTCAGTGACTACGCCCGTCCGTCGATTCGCCTGGCTGCTCTCAGCCAGGCTGGTGTTCTCTTCGTATTCACCCATGACTCCGTCGGCGTCGGCGAGGACGGACCAACCCATCAACCAATTGAGCACCTCATGGCCCTGAGGGCCATGCCGCGCCTGCACGTGGTGCGCCCCTCGGACGCCAACGAAACGCTCGACCTCGTCGAACAGTTCCTCACGGCGAAAGAGCCGCCTACCACCGCGGTCGTGCTCTCGCGCCAAGATATGCCCGTCTTCAATGAGGCGGACGGCGAAGCATCGAAGTTGGGCGCCCGTCGCGGCGGATACGTTATTCGCGAGCGCGACGACGCCGTCTTCACTCTCGTCGGAACCGGCTCGGAGCTCGCCCACTGCTTGGCGGCCCAAGAGGAGCTTCTCGCGAAAGGAATTGTCACTCGCGTAGTGGCACTCCCCTGCTGGACCTGCTTCGAAGAACAGCACCTGGAGTACCGGACCGAGGTGCTTCGTCGGTCGATTCCGTCGGTGGCACTGGAAGCGGGGGCCACGTTGGGTTGGACCAAGTACGTAGACCAGGCAATCGGCATCGATTCGTTCGGCATGTCGGCACCGGCAAGTTACATCTTCGACTTCTTCAACATCACCCCGGCGACGGTGGTGGCCCACGTTGAGAACGTGTTAGGGGTTGTCAAGTGACCAAGCTTCATACTCTGTACAGCGAGTACGGCCAGAGCCCCTGGATTGACAACATCCGTCGTGATTGGTTGAACGACGGGACCTTGCAGAGTCTCGTGGACCAGGGCGTGCGCGGCGTGACGTCGAATCCGTCGATCTTTGCCAAGGCCTTTGCCACCTCATCGGCGTACGACCAGTTCCTGATCGGAGCCAATGTCAGCGACGCCGAAGCCCTCTTCGAATCGTTAGCGGCCAATGACGTCAGAGACGCTTGCGACGTGTTGAGCGCGGTGCACGAGGCCTCGCGAGATGACGTCGCGAACGGGACTCGCCGTTACCTGGACGGTTTCGTCTCGCTCGAGGTCTCTCCCCGACTTGCGCGCGACACGCAAGGGACCATCGCCGCCGCGAAGAGGCTCGCCGTCGACGTTGGCCGTCAGAATCTGATGATCAAGATTCCCGCTACGAAAGAGGGGCTGCCGGCAGTAACCGAGGTGCTGGGTGCGGGTATCAATGTGAACGTCACCCTGATCTTCTCATTGGAGCGCTACGACGAGGTCCTCACGGCCTGGATGGCGGGGCTAGAACTGGCGCGCCAGAACGGCCACGACATCCGAGAGATCGCCAGCGTCGCTTCGTTCTTCGTCTCGCGCGTTGACGCCGCGGTTGACGCGCTGCTGGAGCCGGGTGACCCCCGACGAGGCACCACCGCCAACGCGCAAGTGTGCGCCGCCTACGAGCTCTACCTGTACCGAATTTCCAGCGACCGGGCCGTGGACCTGCTCGAAGGCGGTGCGCAGGTGCAGCGCCCGCTCTGGGCGTCGACGTCGACGAAGAACCCCACTTATCACGACCTGCTCTACGTCGACTGGATTGTTGGTGACGAGACGGTGAACACCATGCCCGACGCGACGCTCGAGGGAGTCATCGATCACGGCGACTTCTCGAGGTCGTTGCTCTTGAGCGTTGAATCGATCGCGGCGGAAGCCAACAAGCTAAAAGCGCTGCCTCACGAGATTTCGCTCAGGGCCGTCACCGATCAGCTTGAAACCAATGGGGTCGATTCCTTCGTCACCTCCTACGAAGAGGTGCTCGCCACGGTGCGAGAGAAAATTGAAAGTTCCCGATAGGCGGTGAACGCGTTCTGACGACCTGGCTCTTGACGGGCGACTCAACGCCCTTTGAAAACTTCGAACGCCGCACACTGGCACGGAGGGCTGCACGATGCAGAGTGCCTTCTGGGTGGCCGATTCAACGAGACTGCGGGATTTCTTAACCTCTAGACCTAGGATGCCACTATGACGACGTACGAAAGTATTGCGACGGCTCACGAACTGCTGCACGCCCCACTTGATGAACTGGCGCGAGAGGCGTACGCGAAGGCTCGGCGTTCGCACGGCCACGTGGTCACTTACTCACCCAAGGTCTTCATTCCCCTGACGAAACTCTGTCGCGACCGGTGTGGGTACTGCACGTTCGCCCAGGCGCCGGCTCACGTCGCGTCGCCCTACATGAGCCTCGATGAGGTGATGGCGGTGGCGCAGGCCGGTCGCGAGGCCGGCTGCACCGAAGCCCTGTTCACTCTCGGGGAACGACCAGAACTCAGATACGACGAGGCGGCGCGTTGGCTCGCCGCTCGCGGATACCAGTCCACGGTGGACTACGTGGCGAGCGCCGCCCAGATGGTCTTGGAGGGAACGGGACTGCTACCCCACGCGAACGCCGGAGCGCTCTACAGCCACGAATTAAGCCAACTGCGCGCGGTGAGCGCATCGCAGGGCATGATGCTCGAATCGCTCGCCGAGCTCAACGCCCACCGTCTCTCTCCGGATAAGGATTCGCAGCGCCGGCTCGCGACCCTACGCTACGCCGGGGAGCAGAAGATCCCCTTCACCACGGGGCTCTTGGTGGGCATTGGCGAGTCGCGCGCGGATCGCATCGAAGCGCTGGAAGCCATTCGCGCCCTGCACGAAGAGTTCGGTCACGTGCAGGAAGTCATCGTGCAGAACTTCTTGCCGAAGCCTCGAACGCAGATGGCCAACGATCCCGCCGCCAGCGATGAGGAGTTTCACTGGACCATCGCCGTTGCGAGGCTTTTGTTGCCCGACGCCATTCACTTGCAGGCGCCGCCCAACCTGAGCGACAACCCCACGCGGCTGCTGGCCTTTGGCATCGACGACTTCGGGGGAATCTCGCCCGTCACGCGCGACCACGTGAACCCTGAGCGAGCGTGGCCCGCGGTCGACACTCTCGTTCGCGAGTGCGACGAGAGTGGCTTTGCGCTGGTACCGCGACTCACCGTCTATCCCGAGTTCGTCGGTCTGACGTCCGAGTTCATTGACGAAAGCGTTCGTCCGTACGTGCTGGCCCACTCAGACGCCAGTTTCCTCGCCCGTGACGATCATTGGTTCTCGGGCTCGGATGTGACACCACCGGCGCCACCGGTCGCCACGTCGCGCACGAGCGCGGTGGTCGGGCTTCTGGGCCGCTACGAGCCGGGTTACGAGTTCAGTCGCGAGGAACTCACGACACTCTTCAGTGCCCGCGGCGCGGACTTCAACGCGGTCGTCGAGCGAGCCGACGCGTTGCGCAGCGAACTCGTTGGCGACGCCGTGAGTTTCGTCATCAACCGCAACATCAACTACACCAACGTCTGCACGTTCAAGTGTCGCTTCTGCGCCTTCTCCAAGGGTCCGCTCTCGCTGAATCTGCGGGGCGACCCCTACCTGCTCACGCTGGATGAGATCAGCGAGCGCGTGCGAGAGGCCGAAGCGAAGGGCGCGACCGAGGTCTGCCTTCAGGGTGGGATCCACCCCAAATTCGACGGTGATTACTACATCGACGTGGTGGCGGCGGTGCGAGCCGGCTCCCCCTCGATCCACATTCACGCCTTCAGCGCCCTCGAGGTGTTCGAAGGCGCTCGTCGATCCGAACAGGACCTTGCGTCGTATCTGACCCGTCTGAAGGAAGCGGGCCTGAAGACGTTACCCGGCACGGCTGCGGAGATCCTTGACGATTCCGTTCGCGCGATTCTCTGTCCCGACAAGATCAACACTGACCAGTGGCTCGAAGTGCATCGGGCCGCGCATGGCGTGGGGCTGAATTCGAACATCACCATCATGTTCGGCGCCGTCGAGGGCGTCGACAGCTGGGTGACACATCTGCTTAGAACCCGCGAGCTCCAGAAAGAGACCGGGGGCTTCACCGAATTCGTACCGCTTCCCTTCGTGCACATGGCGACGCCAATCTTTCTGAAGGGCCGCTCGCGCCGAGGGCCGACGTTTCGAGAGGCCGTGCTCATGCACGCGGTCCCCCGTCTGCACTACGCCACACTGATCAACAATATTCAAGTCAGTTGGGTGAAGATGGGCGTCGAAGGGTCTCGAAGGATTCTTCAGGCGGGCGCCAACGACCTGGGCGGCACACTCATGGACGAAAACATCTCGAGGGCCGCGGGCGCCACGCACGGTCAAGAGATGGATGTGGAGACGTTGCGCTCGCTCGTCGCCCCCCTCGGTCGGCCCCTGCATCAACGAAACACCCTGTACCAGACGCTCTAACCATGTCCGAGTTGATTGACAAGTTCCTGCAAGAGTTGAATAACGAGTCGAAGCAGTCGCCCGAGCGGCTCGAGATCCTGCGCTCGCTCGTCATGAGAGTAGTGGAGCTCGCCGAACTCGACGCTGACACGTCGGACCTGCGAATCGCCTCGAAGGCCCTGAACGAGCTCCTCGAGGCCTCCGAGCTCTTTGCGGCGTGGCGCGAGCGACCCAAATTGACCGTCTTCGGATCGGCCCGTACGCGCTCGGACAGCCCGCTCTACGAGATGGCCCGTCAGTTCAGCAGCGAGATGGCCCAGCGCGGCTGGATGACCGTCTCGGGTGCCGGTCCGGGGATCATGGAGGCCTCAGCCAAAGGTGCTGGGAAAGAGTCCACGCTGGGCGTCAACATCGAACTTCCGTTCGAGCAGGGCGCGAACGAGTTCATCGACGTCGATCAGATGCACGTCGCCATGAAGTTCTTCTTCACCAGGAAGGTCGCGATGACCAGAGCGTCACACGGGTTCGTAGCCTTTCCCGGTGGCGTCGGCACGATGGATGAGCTTTTTGAGATCTTGACGCTGGTGCACACCGGAAAGACCGACCCGGCCCCGATCGTCTTGATCGACGAACCAACGGGAACGTACTGGTCGAGTTGGCTCGACTTCATCGACCGATCGGTGATTGCCAACGGCTATCTCTCGGACGTCGACAAGTGTCTCTTCGTCCTTTGCACCTCGGTGCAGGACGCGATTGCTCAGGTCGAGAGCTTCTACCGCAACTACCGGGGGTTTTCCATCAACAACGGACGAGCTCTGGTGAAGGTCCGTCAACCGCCGACCACGCAGCAACTCGCGGCACTTGCGGCACAGTTTCCGAAGTTCGCCGTTGACGACGGCTTTCAAATTGAGAACGATGACGAATTCTCGTTCAGCTTCGACGGACGAAACTACGTGAGCCTGCGGATGCTCATCGACGACGTCAACGCCTGGACGGGCTAGTCGCCCGCTTCGCTTCGAAGAAGCGACTCCGCCTTCTGGAGGCTCCGGCGCACCTTCGCGAGACGCCGTTCCAACTCCTTGGCGGCTTGGTCGCCGTCACGCAACTGGGATCGCACCGCCTCGAAGATGGCGTCAGACACCCGGCTCTCAAGCTGGGCGATATCGTCAGCGAGCGACTCGAACGAGTCCATCAACTGAGTTCAATGATCTCGAGCTCGTCGTTGTGATACTGGGCGCGCAGGACTTTCTTGTCGAACTTTCCTACGCTGGTCTTCGGGACCGCCTCGATGAACGCCCATCGCTCCGGGAGCCACCACTTGGCGACCCGCTCGGCGAGGAAGGCGCGAAGTTCCTCAACGGTCGCGGTCTCGCTGGGGCGCAACACCACGCAGCACAGTGGTCGCTCCTGCCACTTTTCGTCAGGTACCGCCACCACCGCCGCCTCGAACACCGCCGGGTGGCCCATCATGGTGCTCTCGATCTCTACCGAGCTGATCCACTCCCCTCCCGACTTGATGACATCCTTGGTGCGGTCGCTGATGACCATGAAGCCCTCGGCATCGAGGGTGCCGATGTCGCCGGTGCGCAGCCAACCGTCGTGGAACTTGTCGGGGTCATCGACGCCGAAGTACGAAGCGGTAATCCAGGGTCCGCGAATCTCGAACTCGCCTACCGTCTTGCCATCACGCTCGAGCACGCGGCCGTCGTCAGCGGTGATTCGCATCTGCACGCCGGCGACAACGCGCCCGGCCTTCACTCGATAGTCGACGTCGAGTTCGGGCGACGATCCGGAGGGGGGTAAGGACACCGCCGCCAGTGGACTGGTCTCGGTCATGCCCCAGCCCTGAATCATCTTGATTCCGTACTTGTCGCGGAAGGTCTCAATCATGGAGCGCGGCACGGCTGAACCGCCACCGAGAAGTCCGCGCAGGCTGCTGAAATCAACGTCGGGGTCTAGTTCCGCCGCCCGCAGCACCTCGTTCCATATCGTTGGAACACCCAGTGAAATCGTAGGACGAAGTTCGCGGATCATCTTCACGATCGGCGCACCCTGGAGGTACATCTGCGGCATGATCAGCTCGGTCCCGGCGAAGAACGACGTGTACGCCGCACCCCACGCGTTCACATGGAACATGGGCACGATGAGCAGGCAGCGGTCCTTCTCACACAGTCCAATGGAGTTGGCGCTGGTCGAGGCCATCGAGTGTAGCCACGTGGAACGGTGCGAGTACACCACGCCCTTGGGATTGCCGGTGGTGCCCGAGGTGTAACACATGATGGCGGCCGAGCGCTCATCGAGATTGGGCCACTCGAAGCCCGGCTCTTGAGCGCTCACGAGCGTTTCGTAGTCGAGGGTCTCGCCGAGCAGTCCGGTGGTTTCGGGTCCGTTCACGATGATGTGGCGAACGGTGGGCATCTGGTCGCGCACCTTGGCCAGCAGCGGTACGAGTGAGCTGTCGACGATGATGATCTCGTCCTCGGCGTGCTGGATGATGTAGGCCAACTGCTCGGGAAAGAGTCGGATATTGAGCGTGTGCAAGACCGCTCCCATGCAGGGAATCGCGATGTAGGCCTCCATGTGGCTTTGGTTGTTCCACATGAACGTCGCCACGCGGTCTCCCTGCTGCACACCGAGTTGGGTCAGTGCTTCGGCGAGGCGTTCGGCGCGTTTCGACACCTCGTAGAAAGTCGCGACGTTCACGCCCTCGGGCGTGACGGTAAATATCTTCTTGTCCGCGTAGATCCACTCGCCATGACGAATGATGTCACTAATGAGCAGCGGCGCGTCTTGCATTGTGCTTTGCATGGTTCCCCTTCGAAAAACACCTCTTGACGATGCTACAAAATGTTGGACCACCTTGAAGCGCTACCAGGAGAGAAGGTAGGGCTCCACCGGTGCCGGCAAGACCGAAAGTGTTCCGCTGAGGTACGAATCGATCGCCGCCGCGGCACTGCGGCCCTCGGCGATGGCCCAGACAATCAGGCTCTGCCCCCTCACCGCATCACCACACGCGTAGACCGGTGTGGCTCCGGGCACGGCCGCGACCCGCCAGTCGTCACCCACGCAGAGCGTGGCCCTCGGCGTCATGAAAGGAGGCGAGTTGAGCCCCAGTTTCTCGAGTTCGGGTCCCACGAAGCCCGCGGCGATCAAAACGAGGTCCGCCGGAGCGCGCAGCGTCTCGCCGGAGAGATGGTCCACGACGACTATTTCGCGCAGATGACCGTCACCCACGAATTCGAGGGTCTCGGTGGAGAAGCGCCGCTCACCACCTTCCTCGTGCGCCGGCGTTGTCTTGAAGAGACGAGCCATGGTCGGCCAGGGCTGGTCGCTGGGTCGCTCGTCGGGCGGGCGGTCCATAATCTCGATCTGCACGATTGACGCGGCCCCTTGGCGGTGGGCAGTGCCGAGGCAGTCCGCACCGGTGTCGCCGCCACCCAGGATGATGACGTGGCGTCCCTCGGCGTCGATGGGTGACGTCTCGCTATCGCGAACCGCGCGATTGGCCGCCTCGAGGTACGTCATGGCCGGATGCACGCCGTCGAGTTCCGCGCCGGGAACGGGAATGAGGCGAGGTATCGTCGAACCGACGGCCAAGAGCACCGCGTCGAAGTTGCGTTGCAGATCAGCGAGCGGCGAACCGCCAGCGCCCACGGTCACGTTGGTATGGAACTTGATGCCCGACTCGCGCATCACCGAGAGGCGACGGTCGAGCACACTCTTTTCGAGCTTGAATTCGGGTATGCCGTAGCGAAGCAGCCCGCCGATTGCGTCGCTACGCTCGTAGACCGCGACGGCGTGACCGACGCTGCGCAACTGGGCGGCGGCGGCGAGGCCCGCGGGTCCCGATCCAACGACAGCAACCCGTTGGCCGGTTTCGTGCGCGGCGTTTCGTGCGACGTCAAAGCCGTTGGCGAAGGCGTGCTCGGCCACTTCGTATTCAATTCGTTCAATGGTCACCGGCTCGTTCGAGATACCGAGCACGCAGGCAGATTCGCAAGGAGCGGGACAAAGACGTCCCGTGAACTCTGGGAAGTTATTGGTACTGAAGAGCTGATTGGAGGCCTGCTCCCACTGCGCCTTATAAACACGGTCGTTAAAGACCGGGATACGGTTCCCGAGGGGGCATCCCTGCATGCAGAAGGGAATGCCGCAGTCCATGCAACGCGCGCCCTGCTCGACGATGGCGGCGTCGTCTTGGCTCTCGTAAACCTCACGCCAGTCGCGCAGTCGCACCGGAACCGGTCGAGAGGCAGGTCCCTTGCGCGGGAACTCGAGGAATCCCGTGGGCTTACCCATTTCGCATCTCATCTCGTACTCGTTGGTACTCAGAAGTCTCGATGCGAACGAAGTCCATGCGAACTTCGCGCCAGTGGTCTAGGAGTTCCGCGGCCTTCTTCGAACCAGTCTCGTCACGGTACCGCTCGAGTAGCGACATTAGCAGCGCGTCGTCTTCGTATTCGAGTGGGTCAATCTCGTACACGCCTGCGCTGAGGTGATCGTGGACATGTCGTTCGGGGTCGTAGAGGTACAGCGTGCCGCCGGACATGCCCGCCGCGAGGTTGCGCCCGACGCTTCCGAGCACCACGACGACGCCGCCGGTCATGTACTCGCCAGCGTGGTCGCCCGCACCTTCGACGACGATGGTCGCGCCGGAGTTTCTCACCGCGCAGCGCTCACCGACGACGCCGCTGATGAAGATCTCACCGCTCGTCGCGCCGTAGCCAATGACGTTGCCGGCGATGATGTTCTCGTCGCTCGCGAACGTAGAGTCGGGTGAGGGCTTGATGATGATTCTCCCGCCGGAGAGCCCCTTGCCGGCGTAGTCGTTGGTGTCGCCCGTGAGTCGCAGGGTGAGACCACTCGGTATGAAGGCGCCCAAGCTCTGGCCCGACGAGCCCTCGAGGTCAATCTGAACGTGATCGTCGGGCAAGGTGCTCGCGCCGAGAGCCCGCGTGATCGCGCTACCGGTCAGCGTTCCCACCGCCCGATTGACATTACGAATTGGGCTCGCCAAGCGCACGGGCACGTTCTTGGTCGCCGCACTCACGGCGGCGTCCATGAATCGCCAGTCGAGCGCGCTATCGAGACCGTGGTCCTGCTTTACGCTCTGGCGACGCTGGTCGAGGGGCACGGGTCGTAGTAGTGAGCGCAGGTCGAGGTCGTTTGTCGGGTCGTCGAGGGAGTCAACGGTTATGCGCGACACGTCGCCGATCAGCTCGTCGAGTGTCCGCACTCCGAGCATCGCGAGGTACTCGCGCACCTCCTCGGCGATGAACTCGAAGAAGTTCTCGACGAACTCGGGCTTGCCGGTGAAGCGTTCACGTAGCTTTGGATTCTGGGTGGCGATGCCCACCGGGCAGGTATCGAGGTGGCAGACGCGCATCATGACGCAGCCCGAGACCACCAGGGGCGCGGTGGCGAAACCGTACTCTTCGGCGCCAAGCAGGGCGGCGATGATGACGTCGCGTCCGGTCTTCAGCTGACCGTCCACCTGCAGCACCACGCGACTACGCAGCCCGTTCGCCGCGAGGGTCTGATGGGCTTCGGTGAGACCGAGCTCCCACGGCGTGCCCGCGTGCTTCAGGGACGTGAGTGGCGCCGCTCCAGTGCCACCGTCGTGCCCGGAGATCAAGATGACGTCGGCGTGCGCTTTGGCGACTCCCGCGGCGATTGTTCCCACGCCCTGCTCGCTGACCAGTTTCACGTTGATCCGCGCCTGGTCATTGGCGTTCTTGAGGTCGTAGATCAACTGGGCCAGGTCCTCGATGGAGTAGATGTCGTGGTGCGGAGGCGGTGAGATGAGTCCGACGCCCGGAGTGGAATGGCGAGTCTTGGCCACCCACGGGTAGACCTTGGATCCGGGAAGTTGGCCGCCCTCGCCGGGCTTCGCGCCCTGAGCCATCTTGATCTGGATATCGTCCGCGTTCACCAGAAAACGGCTCGTCACACCGAAACGTCCCGAAGCGACCTGCTTGATCGCCGAACGCTTGTTGTTGCGCGGGTCCGACGTATCGAATCGATCCTCGTCCTCCCCACCCTCTCCGGTGTTGGACTTGCCGCCGATCCGATTCATGGCGATAGCGAGTGTGGTGTGGGACTCGGCGGAGATTGAGCCGTAGGACATGGCGCCGGTGGAGAATCGCTTGATGATGGACGTCGCACTCTCAACTTCGTCGAGGGGCAACGGCGAAGGACTCGGCGTCAGGTTAAACAGCCCGCGAAGCGTGACCTTGGCGTCCGACTGATCGTCGACCAGCTTGGTGTACTCCTTGAAGATGTCGAACCGCTTCTCGCGGGTGGCGTGCTGCAACTTTTGCACAGTACGAGGGTTAAAGAGGTGAATCTCTCCATCGCGACGCCATTGATACTCGCCACGGGAACGAATTTCGATCAGCTCGCTCGAGACCGGCTCGTAGGCGCTGGCGTGCAGGTCGAGGACGCTTCGAGCGATGTGCTCGAGGGTGATGCCGCCGATACGGGAACGGAAGCCGGGAAAGTATTTGCGAAGGACGTCCTCGGAGATGCCCACGGCCTCAAAGAGTTGCGAGCCCACGTAGCTCGCCACCGTGCTGACGCCCATCTTGGACATTGTCTTCACGATGCCCTTGTTGAGCCCCTTGCCGTACTGGTAGCGAGCCTCTAGGGCCGTGAGCTCGCTGAGCTCACCTTCTTCTATCAAGGCGTCGATCGACTCGTACGCCAAGTAGGGACATACCGCCGAGGCGCCAAAACCCAACAACAGAGCCACGTGATGCACCTCGCGCACGTCCCCAGCGTCAATGATCAATGCGGCGCTGGTGCGCAGGTGCTCGGCGACGAGGCGATGGTGAACCGCTGACGCGAGGAGAAGGCTCGGAATCGCCGCGTGTTCGTTCGAGGTATTGCGATCGGACAAGATCACGATATTGGCGCCGCCGCGCACGTGGGCGACGACTTCACCGGTCACGTCATCGATCGCGCGCGCCAGACGATCAGCGCCGTTCAGATCGCCGTGCGCGTCAAAGAGGCCGTCCACCACAACTGCCTTGAAGCCTTGGGCATCACCGTCCTCTTCGATATAGCGGATCTTGGCGAGTTCCTCGACACTGAGAACTGGCGACGGCAGGACTATCTGATGGCAGTGTTCGGGCGTTTCGCTGAGGAGGTTCTCCTCCCCGCCAATGGCGACGCGCGTGGAGGTCACCAACTCCTCGCGGATTGCGTCGAGGGGCGGATTCGTGACCTGGGCGAAAAGTTGCGTGAAGAAGTCGAACAACGGGCGGTGCTCGCGCGAGAGCGTGGGCAATGTCGCGTCAGACCCCATGGATCCAATTGGCTCCTCACCGACTTGGGCCATGTGGCGGATTATCAACCGCAGGTCTTCTTCGCTGTAGCCGAAGTTCTTCTGCTGGCGAACAATTGAAGCATGACTGGGCGTCAACATTGGTCGCGCGTCGAGTTCATCGAGCGAGAGCTGCTGTTCCTTCAGCCACTCACCGTATGGAGACTGACCGGCGAGGGTTGCCTTCAACTCCTCGTCGTCAATGATGCGACCCTGTTCGATGTCGACGAGGAAGACTCGTCCCGGTTGGAGTCGGCCCTTGCGTTCGATGTTCGAGGGCTCGATTGGCAGGACACCGACCTCGCTCGCGAAGATGACCCGATGGTCTTTCGTGACCCAGTAACGAGCCGGACGGAGCCCATTGCGGTCGAGCACCGCTCCGACGACCTTGCCGTCGCAGAACGTCACCGACGCGGGTCCATCCCAAGGCTCCATGAGTGCGGCGTGGTAGCGATAGAAGTCGCGTCGTTCCGTGCTCATGGCCGTCGAACGTTCCCAGGCTTCGGGAATCATCATCAGGACTGCGTGGGGCAGTGACCGTCCGGACTGGACCAGCAACTCAACGACTTCGTCGAAACTTGCCGAATCGCTCATCTCACTGGTGATGATCGGAGTCAGTTGATTCATCGGAAGTGCGAGCGCGCCACTTTCGAGCGTCGTCTCTCGTGCGGTCATCCAGTTGCGGTTACCTCGAACGGTGTTGATCTCCCCGTTGTGCGCGATGTAGCGAAACGGCTGGGCCAAGTCCCAACGCGGCATGACATTGGTAGAGAAACGACTGTGTACCACCGCTATCGCGGACGTGAGTCGCTCATCTCGTAGATCATCAAAGTAGAGGCGCAATTGGGGTGACGAGAGCATCCCCTTGTAGATGAGAACGTTGGGAGAGCACGATGAGGCGTAGATGGCGAGTTCGTGCTCGAGTACCTTTCTCGCGGCAAACATTGCACTTTCTAAGTTCGTCGCACCGTCACATTTGGTGATGAGCTGTTGGACAAAATGGGGCTCGCTCGCCGCGGAGGTGGGTCCGAGGATTGTTGAATCCACCGGCACGTCGCGCCAGCCAATCGACGCCAGGCCCACCCTCGAGAAGGTGGCGTTGATGGTCTCTCTCACCGACGCGATGTCGAGATCCTTCGGAATCATCCAAAAGGCGATGCCGTACTCACCTTTGGGTGGCACGTTGTCGCCAAACACCCTACGCACGAAGGAATCAGGCATCTGGAGCAGGAGTCCGGCACCGTCGCCAGAGTCAGGGTCGGCTCCCGTGGCGCCTCGATGCTCGAGATTCTCAAGAATCGTCAGCGCGTCGTCGACGGTGGAGTGCGTCGCGGCAGCGGTCAAGTCCGCCACCATGCCAACGCCGCAAGCGTCGTGCTCGAAAGAAGGGTCGTAAAGAGAAAGAGTGTCTGTCATGGCGTTACCTAGCGGGGCAACGCTGACCCGCTTCAACTATATCGAAAAAATCACGGGTGACATCGGGCCCTACGCTGGACGGGTGAGCCAGGATCAAAAAAATGTGCTGGTGGTCGGCGGTGGGATTATTGGTTTGGTCAGCGCCTTTCGTCTCGCCCAAGCCCATCACGGCGTCACGCTTTTCGATCCGGCTGTGGCGAAGGGCGCCACGTGGGCCGCGGCGGGCATGGTTGCGCCCGGGGCAGAGATCGCGCCCGGTGAACAGTCAAACTACGAGTTGCAAAAAGGCGCTCTCGCCGCGTGGCGCGAGGTTTCGCACGCGCTGGACGAGCTCACTGGCGAAGGAATCACAATTGCGCAAACCGGAACGCTGCTGGTCGGCTGGGACGCGAGCGACCGCCGTCTTATTGAACAGTTCCGTAAGGTCGCGAGTGGCTTCGAGGCGCCCATGGACGTTGTCACGAGGAACGACTCCCCCGACATCTTCGAGGGCGTGACCCATCGAATAAGCGAAGGCTTGTTGATGACAGACGACGCCTGGATCGATCCCGATCAAATTGTCCGCCTGCTGCTGCGCGGTCTCGAACTCCTCGGTGTGCGAGTCGTCGCCGAGGAGGTCTTAGACATAAGTTCGAACTTCGAGGGCGTGGCCGTGCGGACCGGCACGGGCGAATTTCGAGGTGATCTTGGCATACTCGCCACTGGAGCGGGTCGTCTGCCGGATGGAGCGTTGACGAGCGGTGCGAATGTTGTTCGACCCATACGAGGAGTGACCGTTCGGGTGCAGGGAATTGATCGAAGCGAGCAGCCCTCCGTTCGAGCCTTCGTGCGAGGGCGGGCGTTCTACATGGTGAGCAGGTTCGGCGGCTACTGCGTCCTCGGAGCGACCGCCGAGGAGCGAGCCGACGCGGTGCTCGAGGTCGGCGAACTCCAACGTCTGCTCAGAGACGCCCTCGACATTGTGCCTGAACTCGAGACGGCCCGTGTGCTCGAGACTCGCATGGGGCTTCGTCCCGCGAGCGCTGACCTCGAACCGTTCTTCGAGGTTTTAGCGAACAAGGGTTGGGCCTGGTCTTCTGGCCACTATCGCCACGGAGTCACCCTCGCTCCCCTTGCCGCCCTGCGTGCGGTCGAGTTCGCCGAGGGTCCAGCGTGATTCGAGTCAATGGCATCGGACACGAACTCGAGCCCTTGTCCGTGAAGGAGCTGCTCGAGACGTTACGGATTCAGCCGCGAGGGATTGCAGTTGCCCTGAATGGCGAGATTGTGCGACGCTCTGACTGGACGAGCACGGTGGTACAAAGTGGAAGTTCGATCGAGATAGTGACGGCCGCCGCGGGTGGCTGAGAAGAGGTGTCAAACATGATGACCAGTGAGTTGATCGAGGCCTTGGACGAGCGCATTCTGGAAGCGCTGCGTGCGAAGGCCACCGGTGAATCAATCGCGTTCCTCTGTGAGGCGCGCGCGTGGCTCACTAATCCCGACCAGGCGCATGGAGCGCATCGCCAAGGGGCGTAAGCAGGCCGACCGGCTAGGATTTATCTTTCGCGGGCTGTGGCTTAGTTTGGTCTAGAGCGCTCGGCTGGGGGCCGAGAGATCGGGAGTTCAAATCTCCCCAGCCCGACCATGGCGTGTGCGCACGTGTTTCAAAGCCATTCGCAGTTGCGACTGAAACGAGGTTCCGCTGGCCGGGCCGTCAAATGGCGGTCGTCGCAAAGGGTTGTCACGTCAGCGGGCAAGGCCGGTTCAGGGGTGAGCGGCGTCAAGGACTCACCCGAAAGTTGCCCGGGCACGCTGAAACTGTCCCAAGGGACGAGCGATCGGCGCCGGGCCTCAGGTTCCCTTTGCAAAAAGGCGTCGGTCGACCAAATCCTGGCCGTTTCGTTGATCAATTCAACGTCCTCGACACGCCCGCCACTACGAATATTTGAGACGATTTCTTGGGCTCTAATGGTCTGTCGCTCAAATGGCTTGGGGCCATTAGGGCGACCCTCCTATCGGTTGACCGGTATTCCGCCGACGGCCGCCAGACGCGTAGTGGCAGGCCCGAAAGACGTCTCGCAGGGGGGTCCCTGTCCCCGCGGAATACTGTGGCGTCTACTTGCTGGTCGCTGGAAGGAATATCCCCATGGCCTACCCTGACCGTCGTACTCCGCTACTGGAGTCGTACGAGAACGCTGCCGTGATCGTGTCGGGGATAACAGCAGAGCAGGTCACCCTCCGGACTCCATGCCCCGGTTATGACGTGGCGGGTCTGATCGACCACATGGTCGAGGCCGCCTACCGGGCAGCTGCGCTCGGTCGGGGCCGGACCCCTCCGGCCGGAGACGACTCGCCCCACGTCGAACTGGCTGACGCGCCCGCCCAGCTACGCCGCGCCGCTGAGGAGGCGGCGCAGGCATGGGGGGACGATTCCCGGTTGTCGTCGTCGTTCACCATGCCCTGGGGTGAGGAGTACTCGGGTGCGACGTTGGTGAACATGTATCTCGCCGAGTTGGCGGCCCATGCCTGGGACCTGGCGTTGGCCACCGGGCAGCTCGACAGGCTCGACCCTTCCCTAGCTGTGTCGGCGCTCGACGGGGCGCGAGCCATGATCAAACCGGAGTACCGCGACATGGTGGCGACGGGATCGCCCTTCGGGGCGGAGGTTCCGCCACCTCCTGATGCCGACGACTGGGAACGCCTTGCCGCCTTCATGGGACGCGACCCGCGGGCATCGCTCGACCGGTAGCGCAGCGAAGAGAAAAGGCACGAGCCCTTCATACGTATCCCCATCTGTCTCGACGAAGCACGGAGAAGCAACTACCGCCGAATCGGCATCTCTGGGCGGCGTGCCTACTACCCAAGCCATTTGAGCGACGGACCACTAACCGCGTCTGTGTCGATATCGAGAGTCAGCACTACTGTCTTCCAAGGGGCCTCCTGCTCGCGCATAGCGCCTACCTTGATCACCTCGGGGATGTCCTGCTTGGTGAAGTCGGCCTCAAGGTACCGGAGATTGTTGGTGTCGGCAGCCCGACGTGACACGAATGGGCTCTCCTGCTGTTCATGT
>PLKM01000058.1 GCA_003141095.1 Acidimicrobiaceae bacterium
AATAGTTGTGGTGTGTGGTGTTTTCTGTGGTGTTGGATCGGATGAAATTGACGTGGGCCTGATCGAGATGGATCTGCGGTATTGCTCTCAATACGAAGGTACAGGCTGAGCCTGAGCCTGGGCCCTTGATCTTGATGGGGGGGCAGGATTTGAACTTGCGACCTCCAGTTCAGGGGTTCAACGGACTCCCAACTTCTAGCTACCTGCCTCGACCCCGGATGCACCGCATGGCCGCGAAGCCGCATAGCGCCGTCATGGCCAGTATGACGAGCCCCACGGCTGCCTGAAGAATCCAGAAATGGTCGGCTGGCTGGTACGTGAACCAGTACACGTAATGATGCAACGCCAGCCACCGCTTCGCGGCATTGGGATCGTTTGCCCCTCCCTTCGATTGGTACAAGCCGATGACGTGATCACGAACCCTATTTGCCGCGCGGCTCCCCAGCACTCGTCCTCCAGGACCGACGAACCAGCCATTCACAAGCAAGCTCCCGCTTGGCCCTACGCCCTCGGATGCAACTGTGTTGATCGTGCCGAGCGGGAAATAGCTGAGCATTAAACGCGATGACGCCACGGCACCGATATCGAGGATTCGCGGGAGAAACTGACTGACCGCGAGGAGGATCCCGCCGACGGTGAGTGCGGTGGCGGCTATCGCAGCGACCGTGCGCTTTACGAGTGCCCCAATGAACGTCCCGAGCAACAGGGCGAAGAGTGTCCAGACCGGCGTCATCCACCAGGTCGTCATGAACAGTCCGGCCTGCCAATGGCTTCCAACCGCAATGTTGATCACGGCGTAGGGGTGTATGTACCATCCCTCGAGTAGGAATCCGAGCACCACGGCCACGGGCGTCACGATCAAGGCCAGCATTGCAAGGGTCACGAGCAGCAATCGGGTGCGGCCCACCCCCTGGGTCCAGGCGAAGCGATACGTGCCCAGTTCCATCTCGCGCGCGACCAACGGCGCTCCGACGAAAGCTCCAACGACCAAGGGAAATAAGCGGAGCGCGATGACGAGCGGCGTGAAGCTCGGGATATCGGCAAATTCGTTGGCCGTGTTGGCACACACTTGGAGATCGATCGGATGAGCGAGCGTGCACCCGGCCCCGAGGTAACTCGCGTAGTGCGCGTTAACCGCGTCACGCCCGATGACGATGGCAACGACGAGGGTAAAAAACGCGACGAGAATGGTAATCAACGCCGCGCGATGCTGTATCAGAGCGACGCGCATGAGGCGCCGCCACGAGACGGGTTGCCCCAACGGGTGCCGGTCGCTCGTGGCGACTGAAGAAGAGGCGACTGTTGTCGTCACGTTGTCACCTGCCTGCACGGTTCGTCGCAACCGCAAGCGGGCCGGGCATCGCAGAGGCGGACGGTGCGCGCAGGTAGGCAAGCACGAGTTCATCGAGCGAGATGCTCTCGGCCAGCCAACCGTTCGGGAACTCCATCGGCGCATCTAACCGGGCGACGAACTGGGTCTGTCGCCCCGCGTGCTGGGACTGGACGACAATCAACTGATCGGCCACGCTCTCCGCCTCGTTTGTAGGTCCGCTTAACACCACGTGCCTGGCGAGAAGGTCGTCAATCGCTCCCACCATCTGGACACGACCGTGACTCATCAAAATCAAGTAGTCGGCCACTCGCTCCAACTCTGACACCACGTGCGAGGAGAAAATCACCGAAAGGCCCTCCTCGGCCACGGTGGACATGACGACGGCCATCACTTCATGCCGCGCCAGCGGATCGAGTCGGGCGAGCGGCTCGTCGAGCACGAGAAGTTCGGGATGTCGAGCGAGTGCCAGTGCGAGTGCGAGTTGAGCCTGTTGGCCGCCAGAGAGTCTGCCCACTCGGCGCTCGAGCGGGATATCGAGGTTCGCCAGGCGTGTTTCTGCCAGATTTCGGTCGAAGTTCTGGTTCAAGTTGGCCGCCACCGTCAGCATCGCTCGCACCGTAATTTGGCGATACAACGGTGCCTCCTGCGCCACAAAGGCCACGCGATCAAGGGCGTCGGGCGATCCGGCCTCAATGCCACCGAGCACGGTTATCTCCCCAGCCGTTTGGGTGGTTAGTCCGACCACGCAATGGAGCAGCGTTGTCTTACCTGCACCATTCGACCCGACGAGGGCGACGATATGCCCTTCGGGCACCGCGAGGGTGCAGTCGCGAAGCGCCCAAGTGCCCCGATAGGACACACCGAGCCCGAAGCTCTCAACGACGTTCACGCAGCTCCTCCCGTCTCGTCCAACACGACGCGACGCGGGCGACGGGTCGGGCGACGCTCTTCGGAGCGGTTAGAAAAATCCAGTAACGCGCTCGTGAAAAGCGCGGCGATCCCGTCCTCGTCGAGGCCGGCCGCCGCCGCCTCGCGTAGCCACCCTGTAACAAGACTGCGTCGCAGCGTTGTCAACTCGGGGAGTCCCACCGTTTCCGGTGCCGCCTCCACGAAAGTACCGAGACCCGGATGGGCGCCAACTAATCCCTTCTGCTCGAGATCGCGATATGCCTTAAGCACGGTATTGGGATTGATGGATAAGGAGACGACGACATCTTTTATTCGAGGAAGTTGGTCACCTCGTTGCAAGTAACCAAGCCGGATTGCGTTCTCTACCTGCTGGACGAGTTGAAGGTAGGTGGGCACGCCCGAACGCGGGTCCAACCGAAATACGACGGAGGAGACTGGGCCGCCCTCCCCCGTGGAGTTATTATATTTATCTATCATGATAGATAAAGTCTATCACTTTAAACGACGGGCAACCTATTTCAATACTGGAGTTATTCGGCGACCCAAAATAACAAGGACCTGCTCTCGGGTCTGGTGCGGGCTCTTTGAGCGAGTCGGCGACAGTAACGGGGCTGCTGAGGCTTCTGGTTTCACACTCAAATTTTCCCGTCGCGATTCGACCCTTATCTTTGGTGAAGGGATTCGTGCTCACCGGACATTTAGATGTGATGGGTGATTCGAGGAGACTGATGGCCAAGAAGGATGAGGAGTTCGCGCGAGTCGTGGCGACACACCGCAACGCCCTCTTGCGCTACGGGCTGCGCCGTCTCGACGATCACTCCACCGCTGAGGATCTCGTGGCCGAGACCTTCGTTATCGTCTGGCGACGATTCGAGGAACTGCCCCCTCGCGATGAGGAGTTGTTTTGGTTCTACGGCATCGCTGGGCGCGTGCTCGCCAACCTGCTCCGTGGACGTCAGCGCTCGATGCGGCTGGAAGCTCGCCTCGCCTTTGAGCGTGAGAGTGATCTCGAGACCCCCCGCTACACCGAATACGACGTCGAGGCGCTGCTCACGGGACTTAGTGAACTGAGCCCAGAAGAGCGTGAGCTCATTCAGTTCGCCTACTGGGAGAAGCTCTCGTACCGCGAGATGGGTATCGCGCTGGGGTGCAGCGAGAAGGCCGCTGGCATCAGGCTTTCGAGGGCTCGACAACACCTGCGTGAGCGACTCAATCCGTCCAGCGTCGAAGCGACTGTGTCGCCACTACGACGTGAGGGGACCGACTCATGAATGAGGACCTGCTCAGTAACGTGATGGCTGGCATCGATCTCGCGCGTGACCTCACTGACGAGACCCTCGACAGTCTCGTACCTCATGAACAACTCATGTCCAAGATCACGGCTGGCATTGGTGGTGCGGTACCCGAGCCTCGGACTGTACGGATACCGGTCTGGCGACGGATGCCCGCGCTCGTCGGCGCGAGCGCGGCAGCGGCGACCATTGCGATAGCGGGAGCCGTCACCCTCTTCAGCTCGGCGCCCTTGGTCATTCAGAGCACGGCTGTGGGGCCAAGCAGGGGTGTGCAGACAACCGTCTCGCACGAAAAGGTCACGACGGGTACCGGAGTCACGCTGACCGGAACTGGCGCGGTCGTGGGTTTCGATGTCAGCAACAACCGCTATGTCCACACGTTCCAACTGGACAATGGGGCGTTCACCGTAGGACCAGCCCCTGCGTCGATGAAGACGCCGGCGGACGCTTCAGGGTTCTCGAGACGAATCTGGGCGACCTCCCAACTCCAGGGTTATTCGAAGCAGCCGCTAGGGTCGCTCGGGTTCGGATTAGTCACTATCACCAAGCGTGTTGCCGGAGTGCCGGTGGTCACAAGGGTTCTGGCGTGGGTGGGCCTCGCCTACGAGACCGCTTCGTATCACTGTCCGATGCAGACGAACGGACAGTCAACACAACAGCTGTTGCGCCAAGCACCCTACAGCGGGATGGCGGTGGTCGTCGCGGGCCAGTCCTCTGGTTCACCAGCCGTGATCTACATCGCCAAGAGCGTGCGCTGCGGACGTCTCTATCCGGCCGAACTCGCCAACGCCATGGAGCAGTTCTCTCTGCCGTGGAGGTTCGTTGGCAAGGTTGGCGCGTCGAACGTCGTAATCGACGTCTCACCGCCACCGTGCGGTCGCATCGTTAGCGACGCCGTCGCCGGGACTTGGCGTTCCGGTTTCCTGTCATCCATCACGATTACCGAGTACGGGACCGCACCGGAATACACAGTTGGGTTCCAAGGATGCCCAGTGGCTACGTCTGTGAGAGAGGTCATTGACCTCCGGGGTCCGACGTCATCCAGCACCCGTTTCGTCCACCCCGAGGCCGGTCCAATGAAGGTCGTCGCCAATGCCACCAAGTAACGAAGGTCCACCCATGTCGCTAGCCCCCCGCCAACAACGCATCAGGATCGTCACGTTCGTCGTCGGCATGTTGCTCTTGGTTATCCCACTCACCACACCTTTGGCCGGTGCTACGACCAAACACGCAACGTCACCTCCGATCTGTCGGCCGGGCCAACTACTTCCCTCGATGAGCCCGCTGAAGGGGACGTACTCTTCGTCTGCTGGTTTCCGGGCGACACTATGGTTTCAGAACGCGGATGGAGCTTGCACACTCTTCGTCGACGATGTCCCGGTGCAGGCCGTCAGTGGGCCATCCCGCACGCCGGTCGGGATTGGCTCATTGAGTGGAGCCGTCGCTTACCCGTCGTTGGTCCTGGCTCACGGCGACCTGGCCTACGCCAGTGTGTCTATCGGATCGATCTCTACGGCCGCATTCAAGAAGATGATGCGCGAGCACGGCAGCTCGTGCTCTCCGAAATACGCTGACGGGATCGAAGTGGTGTCGAACCTAAAGGTCCGCAGTGACTCGTGGCCGTCGCACTACTTCGCCCTACCCGAGCAGGTGCCGGTCTGCACCAAGGACTACTTCAACATCACGGCCGGGGTCATTGCGAAGTCGCCCGTCGGCCTCATCAAGGGCCGACTCGAAACCAATGGTGGACCAAGCCCATCTTCGGGGTACCGGCCGTACCCGGGAACGGTTTGGGCGACGGCCGGAAGCGGTGAGCCCTTTGGCGCCACAGTTCCTACCAGCGGGTACTTCGAGTTTCGAGTCCCAGTGGGGACTTACCAGTTGACTGGTGCCTCTCCCATGTACGGCAACGGAACGTACCGTTGCCTTGGAATTCACAAGTTGGCGGTGAAAGCGAACGTGACTGCGAGAGAGAATGTCATCTGCATCGAGAAGTGACCACCCTCGGAAAAGTAGTCAGCACCAACCAGCAGTGCAACGGTGCAGAAATTTCTCGTCGGGCCTCCGACAATGGGAAGTTGTCGAGCCCTGAGAATTGGATTTTGGTCAATTGACGCAATTTCAGCAGGGAGTAATGCCCCCAACCAATTACCTCATCGCAAAGTCTCCGGGAATTTGTAACGGTGTCTAAATCACAATTTGCTGAGGCCAACGCGGGAGACCCAGTGTCTTGAGTCCCGGGTGGTCAGGTGTCCGAACGGACCCATCGCAGACCCCCATCCGTTGAGATGAATAACGAAGACTTCTCTAGTGACGTTAAGACAATCTCACTACCGAGACCCTTTGAAGTAAAGGAGACAGGTCCAAAAAATGAGTTGAAGACATTTGATCTGACCGAAGAGACCGTGGTCCACGACTTGGCGTCATTGCGCGAGACTTCTAGATGCTGAATGGACGACTGACCGCGTCGGACCAACTTCTCAACGAAGATCGACTCGGAGGATGTCGCCTTAGGCGTACTTGCAACACCTCCTAGCCACTGAGTTGTGTAGCCAGCACCAACTTCTCTGACTGGTGCAAACTTCAACCCTGCGTCGTGTGAGGAGAAGAGCCACTCGGTGTTCATTTTTAGTTTCGCGGGCGTTCCCGATGCGACGTCTCCTCCGTAGCCACCGATGGTACAAACATCAAGCAAGTTTGTCGAAGAGGACGCGACCGGTACTGCGTCGCTGTCGCCAACTGGGCCACAGGGTCCATTCCACTTCACCCAGGCGCCAGAAGGAGTCAGACGGGCCAGTCCCGTCGCACCTCGGTCGTTTCCGACCATCAACCATCCACTTTTACCTCGGAACACCAGTGCGCCTTCCATGGTG
Organism: Acidimicrobiaceae bacterium; assembly: GCA_003141095.1. Taxonomy (GTDB): domain Bacteria; phylum Actinomycetota; class Acidimicrobiia; order Acidimicrobiales; family RAAP-2; genus RAAP-2. The sequence goes on from PLKM01000058.1 coordinate 6,408, forward strand.
GTTCCACCCGCCGCCTGGTACAGAGTCGGAGTTGAGACTCGTTGCCACGTGTTACTCGCCACTGGAGCTCGCCAGAGACCGAAGGCGTCGTCGGTGTGCCACACAATCGCGTAGGACCAACCGTTGCTCGAGCTCATCGTGAGTACGTCATACTTCATTCCCAAAGTGGATGCGGCTATCTGGCTCCAGGTCTGGCCACCATCATGAGTAGCCCACAACTCAGCGACGGGAAGAGAGCTACTTCCGGGTACGTTGATCGTCCCGTAAATCCACCCGTCCGCACTGTTTGCAAAATAGACATCGGGTTGGTTCTGGGGGAAGTCGGAAAGGGAACTGTAGACATTCACCCACGTTTGCAGAGCAGTAGGCATGGCCACGTCAGACCACGACTTACCCTCATTCTCGGTTCGTTCAAGGCGAATACACGCTCCCGTACCGCACTTGGATGTAGTGAGGGCCCAGCCCTCTCCTGACGAGACGAACGTTACCGAGAGAGGTGATGCCGGGGGAGAAGCCGTTGCCGCTCCTGCAGTTGAAGCCGGAAGAGAAAGCAACACCGCGCTGAGCAAAGTAACGAGTGCGGCTAGTGCTGTAGTGGTTCTCTTCGTTCGATACATGATGGACCTCCTGGTAATTCTTAGCGCAAGTGTGCACATCCTCTAATTGTCCTGAGAATGGAGTCACAAGCCCACTAAATCAACTCAAAATTCCGCTAAGCGCCGAATGCTGGTTGGTCAAGAGCGCTGGGGGCACGTTCCTAAGATGCCAGTCAACTGGTAGCGAGACGTCTCATGCGTACTGATGGCGACCGCGACGAGCGAGCTGACGAGCGGCGAGTGCGGCTGCCTCGAAGATTGCCGTCAGTACCCACTGAAGCGACCAGTAGTGACTCTCGGATTGGTACTGCCACACCCAATGAAGGTGAGCCACGAGCGCGCAGTGCGCCTCACTAGCGCTCGACGACACCCGGTTGGGGCACGCGCCAGCGTGGTGCGAGAGGGTCGACCACGTCCTGCCGGCCGCTGGAGTCGTCCGTCCGATATGGAGACGCTCGTTATTGAAACTGGTGAACGTCGTCAGCATTGATGATCCAGGTAACCCGCAGAACAAAATCCGTAAGTGAAAGTCACAGTAGATCGCGACCGGTTTCGCGCTGACCAATCTTCTTCCAAATCTCCAAATCTTCATGCCGTTGCCCAGTCGGCGCGACCGTTGGGTTGCACGAGCCCGTAGAGCTTTACTACTTTGGTGCGCCGGCCGGGACTTGAACCCGGAACCTGTTGATTAAGAGTCAAATGCTCTGCCAATTGAGCTACCGGCGCGAGATGAGTCTATACCGCCTCGCGCCGGGCCCGCGTACTAGTTGTGCTGCACGGCCTTCACTTCGAGGAACTCTTCGAAGCCGTACTGTCCCAGTTCACGACCAATACCGGACTGCTTGTAGCCACCAAACGGCGCGACAATATTGAAGGCTCCGCCGTTGATCTCCACTTGGCCGGTGCGAATCTTGCGCGCCACTTCGAACGCCTTCTCATCGCTGGCGGCCCACACGCCTCCGGCGAGTCCGTACGCAGAATCGTTCGCGATCGCGATCGCCTCCTCTTCGGTGTCGTACGGGATGATTGAAAGAACCGGTCCGAAGATCTCCTCCTGGGCGATGGTCATGTCGTTGGTGACGTCGGAGAAAATCGTTGGCTGCACGTAGTAGCCCTGCTCGAGTCCCTCGGGTGGAGTGACCCCGCCGCAGATGATGCGGGCGCCTTCGTCGATTCCCTTGTTGATGTAGTCGCGCACGCGCTGCTGCTGGGCGGCGCTGACAAGGGGGCCGAGCAGGCTCGAGCCCGTAATCGGGTCACCGGGCTGCAGACCCGACGCCGCCGCGACGGCGAGGTCTTCGACTTCAGCGAGGTGCGAACGAGGCACGACCATGCGAGTCAGCGCCGAGCAGGTCTGACCGGAGTTCAAGTAGCACTTGAAGACGCCGTCGCCCACGGCTTTCGAAAGGTCGGCGCCTTCGAGGATGATGTTGGCGGACTTTCCACCCAGTTCGAGCGAGACGCGCTTCACCATCTCCGCCGCGATCTGCATGACGCGCTTACCGGCCCTGGTTGAGCCGGTGAACGAGACCATGTCGGTCTTCGGGTGCGCGACAATCGCTTCGCCAACCACCGGTCCGAGACCGGTCACCATGTTGAACACGCCCTTCGGTAGTCCGACTTCGTGAATGATGTCGGCGAGGATGAAGGCGTTGATGGGAGCGACTTCGCTCGGCTTCAAGACCACGGTGCAGCCGGCGGCGAGTGATGCGCCAACTTTGTTCGCGATCTGGTGCAACGGGTAGTTCCACGGCGTGATGGCGGCGACCACGCCGACCGGCTCGCGCACCAAGGTTGAGTTTCCGACTTCTTCTTCCCAGGTGAACTCGGCGGCGCGCTTGGCGTTGTCCGCGAACGTCATCGTGGGTAGGCCGGCCTGGATGCCCTTGGCGAGCATGAGCGGCATGCCCACTTCGTGGGCGATGGTGAGGGCAATTTCGTCGCTGCGTTCGGCCAACTTCTCGGAGATTCGAACGAGAAACTCGCCGCGTTCCTTCGGACTGGTGTTCGACCACGCCGCGAAGGCGGCGGCGGCGGCTTCAACCGCCCGGTTGGCCTCGTTAACCGTGCCAGCGGGAATGGTGGCGTAGAGCTCGCCAGTCCCGGATGTTGTCACTTCCAGCGTTTCGCCCGAAGCAGCTTTTACCCATTCGCCGTTTATGTAGAACGAATCGCGAACAATTGACATGGTTCCCCCTCTGTGGTCTGGCCTCAGGCCATAAGGGGAAATCTACACGTTGTCGTCAACCGTTCCAACAGAAAAAACACCCGACTTCTGACCGTGAGGATACGAAGTCGGGTGTTGCGTGGGGTGAGCGACGGGGATCGAACCCGCGACCTCCAGGACCACAACCTGGCGCTCTAACCAACTGAGCTACGCCCACCAAGCGTCTCCAGTATGGCACAGCAACCAGGCGGTTCCAAGAGAGCTCCGGCGCCGTTCACTACGATAATGACGCGCCCCTGTAGCTCAACTGGATAGAGCGGACGGTTTCTACCCGTCAGGCTGCGGGTTCAAGTCCTGCCGGGGGCACCACTGCGATGTTGCAAAACTTCGGATGCGCAGTTTCGTTGGCCGCCGACACGGCCGCACCGATTCACGACGACTGGCTCAGCCGATGAGCCCGCGATGCGTCGGCTGCCATCCCAGCAACTCGCGGGTCAGCGCGCTCGAGGCTGGGCCGTCGAGCGCGAGGAAGCCGGCCAACTACGTGAAGTGTTCGGCTGCGTCCTTGGCGAGATCGATACCACGGGGACGTCGAGATGCCGTCCGATCACCTCGGCGATGTCGCGGATCGGTACTCTCGTCCGAAGTCGCGTGCAGCGTCGACCCCGCAGCGAGTCTGGCGACAGAAGCGGGGATCGCCGTTCTTCGAATCGCGTTCGAACGCTTGATCAATGAGACGGCGAGCGAGACTTTCCTCCTCTCATTCGAGCGTCGTTCGATGAACTCAAGGATGTGACCGCGAGCAGATGATCACCAGCGTCGGGCCCTGATTGCGAACACACAATCGACGCCGCGGATCCGATCGAAGGCGTTGGAGCATGGGACGGTTCAAGGTTGTCGGGCGGCCGAGTGCCTGAATTTCATCAAGTGGTTAGGCCGAATTTCACTAGGTACTCGTGGTCGGGAAGGCGGGATTCGAACCCGCGGCCTCCTGGTCCCAAACCAGGCGCGCTAACCAAGCTGCGCTACTTCCCGTCTCGCTATCGTTACACATTTCTGCAATGCACTCGTTGCCGCTCTTCACTTCGTAGGCTGCAATGAAGAGTTGGAAGAAGGTTTTCGTGGCCTACGAATGGATTATAGAAGCGCTCAACGACACGTGGATGGCTATCGATCGCCTGGTGCGCCCCCAGCCACCTGAAGCGTACGACGCGGCCACGCCGTGCCCCGGTTGGAGCGTTCGCGACGTCATCAGTCACCTGCTCGGCTTTGAACTGATGCTTCACGGTTCACCCGTTCCCACGTTCGACGGGCCGTGGCCCGCCTACGTGCACAACCCCATTGGCGAGCTCAACGAAGCTTTCGTGCAGGCCCACCGCAGCGAGCCGGGCGTCGAGGTGCTCGATCAGTTTCGAGACGCGTCGATGCGCTCGATCGCGGCGCTTCGTTCGCTCAGCGACGGGGAGTGGGAGAAGGTCGGCTGGAGCCCGGAGGGCGAGCGGCCGTATCACCGCTTCCAGGAGACCCGCGTGCTCGACAGTTGGATCCATCTGCAAGACATCCGTGATGCCCTTTTGCAACCCGAGGACGACCACGGGGTGGGCGAGCAGATTGTCGTCAATCGTTTCGAGGCGGCGTTGCCCTACATCCTCGGGCGAAAGATGCACAGTCCCGACGGGACGACCGTCCAGATCAATCTGAGTGGCCGGCTGGGACGAACGGTGCTGCTGGGGGTGAGTGGGGGCCGGGCTGAACCGCTCGCCTCGACGGCGAACCCGCCAACCTTCGAACTAACGACGCCGGTCGCTCTCTTTTGGCGTCGAGCGGCGGGTCGAATCAGCTGCGAGGCTTTTCTTTCGGCGTCGGCGACCGACGTGCGGGGGGATCGCACCGTGGCCACGGCATTTGCCGAGGCCCTCAACATCATGATCTAGGACAGCCAGGAGAGCCGGTAGGCTGGCTTCTCCTATGCATGCCACCACTACAACCCTGGACAACAACCGTGTCAAGCTCGTCGTCGAGCTGGACGACGCGGAAATGAACGATGCGCTCGACGCCGCTGCCGTTTCGCTCGCGAAGCAAGTAAGCGTCAAGGGTTTTCGAAAGGGCAAGGTTCCCAAGAACGTGCTCGTCGCCCACATCGGCGGCCTCGAGGTGCTTCGCGCCGAAGCGATTCGCGAATCGATGCCTGACTTCTACGCCCGCGCCGTCGCCGACACCCTGATCGACCCGATTGGTCAACCCGAGATCAACGTCACGAGCGGCGAGGAAGAAGGTCCGCTGACGTTCGAGGCCGAGGTCGAGGTTCGTCCAGTGGTGACCATCACGGGCCAGCGCAACCTGCGCGTGACGCTTCCGTCACCCAACGTGTCGGATACCGACGTCGAAGTACAGATGAATCGCTACCGCGAAACCGACGCCATTTTGAAGGACGTCGACCGTCCGATTGTCACCGGCGACCTCGTGACCATGGACATCCGCGTGCAGCAGATCGCCACCGAGGTCGAGCCGCTCGAGATGAGTGACTTCATGTACACCGTGGGTTCGGGCACCATCACCGAAGGTGTCGACGAGCTCATCCTGGGGCTGAAGGCTGGCGAAGAGTTGAAGTTGAACGGCAACGTGGGCGGCGGCGTCGTCGCCACGTACGAGATGCAGCTGAAGCAGGTGAAGGAACGAGAGTTGCCCGAGCTCACCGATGAGTGGGTCGAAGAGAACACCGAGTGGACCAGCGCCGAGGAGATGCGCGACGCCATCGTGAATCAGATGCGTCGGACAAAGATCGTTGAAGCGCAGATGTCCCAACGCGACGCGATGCTCATCGCGCTCGGTGACCTCGTGGACGAAGACGTGCTACCAGATGTCTTGGTTGACGCCGAGACCAATGAGCGACTGCACGATCTCGGTCATCGCCTGTCCCAGCAGCAGATGAACCTTGATTCGTTCCTGCAGGTCACCAACCAGACCCCCGATCAACTATTGGCGACACTTCGTGAAGACGCAGCGCGCGGGGTGCGCATTGACCTCGCGATGCGCGCGTTGGTGCTGGCGGAGAACCTCGAGCCCACTGAAGAAGAGATCGACGAAGAGCTCGACAAGACCGCTCAATCCATGGGCGTCGACGCCGAACTCCTGCGATCCAACCTTCATGACACTGGCCGCGTCGCGTCGTTCAACGCCGAGGTCGGCAAGATGAAGGCTTCGCGCTGGCTGATGGAGAACGTCACGTTCATCGACCCAGAGGGCATCGAGATCGACCGCGAATTACTGCGCGAGGATCAGTCCGAAGAGTCGAACGCTTAAGGTGGGAACGTGAACGACCGCTACCGCGCCCAGAACTATCTCGTCCCAACCGTTGTTGAGTCGTCGAACCGCGGCGAGCGTGCCTACGACCTCTACAGCCGACTGCTGCGAGAGCGAATCATCTTTCTCGGCACACCCATCGACGACACCATTGCCAACTTGGTCTGCGCCCAGATGCTCTTCCTTGAGTCCGAGGACCCTGACAAGGACATCAACCTTTACATCAACTCACCGGGCGGCGATATCACTGGACTGCTCGCGATCTATGACACGATGAAGTACATCAAGCCTGACGTGTCGACGTTCTGCTTCGGTCAGGCCGCGTCAGCCGCCGCGGTGCTGCTGGGTGCGGGTACCAAGGGAAAGCGCCTGGCTTTGCCTCACGCGCGCGTACTGCTGCACCAGCCCTGGGGTGGCGTTGGGGGCCAGGCCTCGGACATCGAGATTCAGGCTCGCGAGATCCTTCGAATGAAGGACATGCTGAACTCCATGCTGGCGTCTGACACCGGTCAAACCGTTGAGCGGATCACCAAAGACACCGACCGTGATTTCATCATGGGAGCTGAGGAGGCCGTGGAATATGGCCTTATTGACGACGTTCTCACCGCTCGACCGTAGGTGCTCCTTTTCGGGGCCGCTGGCTCGTAGGATGTTGAAGTTAATGGTCGTGTCGGAGGGTATCCGTGGCAAAGTTTGGTGAAAATAACGACCTCATTAAGTGCAGTTTCTGCGCCAAGGGTCAAAAGCAGGTAAAGAAGCTCATCGCGGGCCCCAGCGTCTACATCTGCGACGAGTGCATTGACCTCTGCAACGACATCATTGCTGACGAGTTCGGCGACCGACCGGAGTTCGTCCTCGAGGACCTTCCAACACCGCGCGAGATTTCTGCGTTCCTGGACGACTTCGTTATCGGGCAGGTGGACGCCAAGAAGATTCTTTCCGTCGCGGTCTACAACCACTACAAGCGGATTCAGACTGGGCCACTTCATGACGACGATGTGGAAGTCGCCAAGTCGAATGTCCTGTTGCTCGGACCCACTGGTTGCGGCAAGACGTTCCTCGCCCAAACCCTGGCGCGCATGCTCAACGTGCCGTTCGCCATCGCTGACGCCACCGCGCTGACCGAGGCGGGTTACGTTGGCGAAGACGTCGAAAATATCCTTTTGAAACTCCTTTCGGCGGCGGACTTCGATGTCAAGCGAGCCGAGCGCGGAATCATCTACATCGACGAGATCGACAAGATCGCTCGGAAGGCGGAGAACCCCTCGATCACCCGCGACGTGTCGGGCGAGGGCGTGCAGCAGGCACTGCTGAAGATTCTTGAAGGTACGGTCGCGAGCGTACCCCCTCAGGGCGGGCGCAAGCATCCTCACCAAGAGTTCATCACTATCGACACCGCCAACATCCTCTTCATTTGCGGCGGCGCCTTCTCGGGGCTCGAAGAGATCATCGAGCGTCGTCTCGGCAAGAAGTCAATGGGCTTTAACCAGCCAGTTCAGTCCAAGCGCAAGGGTGACGTCGAACTCTTTCGCCACGCGCTTCCCGAGGACCTCGTCAAGTTCGGTTTGATTCCAGAGTTCATCGGACGTCTGCCGATTGTTGGTGCCGTGCAACAGCTCGACCGTGACATGCTCATCAGCGTGCTCACCGAACCCAAGAACTCCCTCGTGCGACAGTTTCAGCAGGTGCTCGCGATGGACGGCGTGGAGCTGATCATTGAAACCGACGCCCTCGCGGCGATTGCGGATCTCGCGCTCGAACGTCAAACGGGTGCACGAGGACTGCGATCGATTCTGGAGAACGTGCTGCTCGAACCCATGTTCGACGTGCCCGGCCGCTCTGACGTGCACCGTTGCGTCGTCACCGTCGAGTCGGTTCGTGACAAGACCCCGCCAACGTATGAATTGCGAAAGGCGACGCGAACCCGTCGCGCGAGCTAAGCGGTGCGTTTTCATTCGTATGTCGAGGCGCTGACCTGGCTGGAGTCACACGTTGATTTCGAGCTGGTGGCGCCCAATCGTCAGGACGTGCCAACACTTCAACCAATCGTTGACACGCTGGCGCTCTGCGCCGACCCCCAGCACGACTATCCAACCATTCACGTCACCGGCACCAACGGGAAGGGAACGACCACCACGATGACCAGCGCGCTGCTCTCGGCGACGGGCCTGCGGGTGGGCACGTTCACGAGTCCGGACCTGCACGCGATCAACGAGCGGATTGCCGTCAACGGCGAGCCCATTGATGACGAGAGCTTCGTGCTGCTCTTTTCGCGCCTCGCCGACGTCGAGTCCGTGAGCGGCATCGCCCTCACCCGCTTTGAACTGCTCACGGTGGCGGCGCTGCTGCACTTCTCCGATGAGGGCGTTGACGTTGGCGTCATCGAGGTGGGAATGGGCGGCACGTGGGACTCAACCAACGTCATCGATAGCGACGTGGCGGTGCTCACGAACGTTGATCTGGACCACACCGCAGTGCTGGGATCGACGATCAGCGCCATCGCGAGTGACAAGGTGGGGATCTTTCGAAGCCAAAGAATCGCCGTGGTCGCCACGACCAACGCCATCGTGGTGGAGATCGCGCAACGCCGGGCGCACGAACTCGGCACGACATTGTGGCTGCTCGGTGACTCGTTCGTCCTCGAACGCAACGATCTTGCGGTGGGTGGACGGGCCATCACGGTGCGAACACCATTCGAGACGTATGAAGATGTGCTCGTCTCACTGCACGGCATCCATCAAGGCGTGAACGCCGCAACGGCCATTGTCGCCGCCGAAGCGTTTCTCGGCCGGGCGCTTGGGCTGGAGGTGGTTGGTTCGACACTGGCGAGCGTGCGCATGCCGGGTCGAATGGAGCTGATATCGCGTCGTCCGATGATCGTGGTCGACGGAGCGCACAATCCCGCCGGCATTCGAGCACTCGTTGCGACGCTCGACGGAGCATTTCACGTACAGGGCGAACGTCGCTGCGTCCTAGGCATGCTGAGCGGGCGCGACATCGATGACATGGTGATCCCGCTCGTCACGTTGGGGTTCACTGAGTTCCACTGTTGTGCGCCCCTGTCTCCTCGCGCGCTCGCAGCGTCGGAGGTCGCGGCGGCGGTGCGCCGCCACGGAGGCGTGGCGTACGAGCATCGGAGTGGTACGTCGGCCCTCGCGCACGCGCGTGAACGCTCCACTGACGAGGATCTCATTGTCGTGGCGGGAAGTCTGTATCTCGTGGCCGAAGTGAGGGGCGAGGTAATTCACGTCGCCTCGCGACACCTTTCGTAGGGCTGTTAGATTGCCTGCTCGTGGATAGAACATTGGTCATTGTGAAGCCAGACGGCGTCGAGCGCGGTCTCATTGGCGAAATCGTCAGACGTTTGGAGCAGAAGCAACTGCGAGTGGCCGCGGCCGAGCTTCGCACTATCGACGAGGTGAGCGCCGGGCGCCATTACGCCGAGCATGTGGGCAAGCCCTTCTATGACGGACTCGTGACCTTCATCACTCGAGGACCGGCGCTTTTGCTGGTCATCGAAGGCCCTGGCGACACCTGGAAGGTGGTTCGCGGGCTCATAGGGGCGACGAACCCTGTCGACGCTGCGCCGGGGACGATTCGCGGTGACCTCGCCATCGAGATGAGAGAGAATCTGATCCACGGCTCGGATTCCGAGGAATCGGCCCTGCGAGAAATCGAAATTTTCTTTCCATCGTTGACTTAAATAAGAATTATGGGTGGCTTTACGAGTTGTGCCCTAGCCTTGTAGTACAAGAGGGCGTACGTCGGGCTCTCGCTAAAGGGTTCTTATGGTTGATCGTCGATTTTCATTCTTGGGCCGGGACATGGCAGTTGACCTTGGCACGGCCAACACGCTGGTGTACGTGCGAGGGCGCGGCATCATCTTGAACGAGCCGTCCGTGGTGGCGGTGGACGTGAAGGATGGCAAGCCGCTCGCCGTGGGCGCCGAGGCCAAACGGATGATTGGTCGCACGCCGAGCAATATTCAAGCGATCCGTCCGCTCAAAGACGGCGTCATCGCCGACTTCGAAATATGCGAGAAGATGCTGCGCTACTTCATCCATCGCGTGCACCAGCGTCGTTTCGCGAAGCCTCGCATGGTGATCTGTGTCCCGTCGGGAATTACCGGCGTCGAGCAGCGCGCGGTGATGGAAGCCGCCGAGTTCGCGGGGGCTCGCAAGGCGTACATCATCGAAGAGCCCATGGCCGCCGCCATTGGCGCGGGTCTTCCGATTCATGAACCGACCGGCAACATGGTCGTGGACATTGGTGGTGGCACGACCGAGGTCGCGGTGATCTCACTAGGCGGCATCGTGACCAGTCAGTCAATTCGAGTGGGCGGTGACGAGCTCGATGAAGCACTGGTGGCGTTCGTGAAGAAGGAGTTTCAGCTGGCTCTCGGTGAACGCACGGCTGAGGAAATAAAGATTCAACTTGGTTCGGCCTACCCGCTCGAACAAGAGTTGCGCGCCGAGATCCGCGGCCGTGACCTCGTCACTGGCTTGCCCAAGACGGTGATCATCTCCACCGAGCAGATTCGCAAAGCCATCGAAGAGCCCGTCCAAGCAATCGTCGACGCCGTGAAGGTCACTCTTGACCGCACCCCGCCGGAGCTCTCGTCGGACCTCATGGAACAAGGGATTGTCCTCACTGGCGGGGGAGCGTTGCTCAACGGAATCGCCGCTCGCCTGGAGGCGGAGACCAACATGCCCATCATCGTCGCGAACGATCCGTTGAACTGCGTGGCTCTCGGAAGCGGCATGTGCCTCGAGGAGCTCGACGTCTTCTCGCGCATGTTAAAGACCAGTCCTTCGCGCTAAAACGTGGCCAGCGAACGTTCGAAGCGTCGAGCGCTGACCTTGGGTGTCGGCGCGACGGCGTTAGTTGTTGCCCTCTACCTCACCGGCGGCGTGTTTTCGGGACTTCGCAGTGCGACGAACGTCGTGGTCAGCCCATTCAGTTGGTCGGTCAACGAAGTCGCGCGACCCATCGGCCACTTTCTGGCCGGCGCCATTGACTACAGCGACGTCGTTGCCCAGAATCAGAAACTTCGCTACGAACTGGGCAAGTCCCAGCAAACTTCAAACGAAGACTGGTCGTTCGAGCGCGAGCTGCAACAGATCTCCACACAACTGCACGTACCGTTCGTGGGGTCGCTGCCCACGGTAGCGGCGCAGGTGACGGCGATCTCGCCAACCAATTTTGCGGCGACGGTGGATATTTCAGTCGGTCGCGAAAATGGAGTCCTCGCGGGCATGCCCGTCGTCGCCAACGGCGGTCTCGTGGGCAGCGTCATTGCGACGACGCCGCACGGCGCCACCGTGCGCCTGATCAGCGACACCGACTCGTCGATCGGCGTGACCTACGGCAATGGGAAGTCGACACTCTTGGTGAGTGGTCGAGGAGTCAATAACGGTCTGGGCGCATCGGCGATCCCACTTTCGACCACGATCAGTCCCGGCACGATTATGGCGACCGATGGCCTCGAAGGCGGTCTCTTCCCGCCCGGCCTTCCCGTGGCGAAGGTGTCCAAGGTCGCCCTTACCCCGGGCGCCGCCACCTACAACCTGGTGCTTCGTCCGACCGCTGATCTTCGCTTCTTGAGTTACCTCGACGTTGTGCTGTGGGAGCCCTCTACGTGAGAAGAGCGATAATTCCTGCAACGCTCGTCACGCTCCTTGTCGTCGCAGTCCAATTGCAGATTCTTTCTTCGCTGCGCTTCGCTGGCGTCGTGATCATGTTGGTGTGGCTCTGGCCCCTCGCGATGGGACTCGCGGGATTCACGTCGTTGGCGGTCTACGTGGCGCTCGTTGGTGGAATCTTGTTCGATACCCACGCAACGACGCCCCTCGGGCTCACGGCGGTCGTTGGTCTGGTGCTCGCGTACGCGGCATCGAGGCTCGGCCGCGAAGGAGTTGGCGACCTTGACTCGGCCGCGATCTGGGTGACGCCGCTGCTGGGCGCAGTCGGGGGACTGGCGGCGCCGGCGCTCTACACCTTCGGCGGTTTCTTCGCCCTCAATTTTGGCATCTGGCGGGGTAGCCTGCCCGCGGCGATGCTGGTGAACGCCGTGGCCTTCTTCATCCTGGCCCGACCAATGACTCGACTCGCGAAGGCCATTGCCCTGGTCGGAGAGCGGGCCCGGCGATGAAGGGTTCGTGGCGCAGCCGCCCTACTGGTTCGTGGTTCTCACGAGTCTGGCGCCCCTGGGTTTCGCTGAGCCCATTTCGTGGACGCGGCCGTTCGATCAACGAACCGAAACCCGTGGGGATCCGCGACCTCGTCGCTTCTCCCGACGAGGTTCGAATTCGCCCCGAGCGACGCTGGCGAGTGATCGGCGCCTTCTTCCTGCTGCTCTTCCTCATCCTCGTCGGACGGCTGTTCACCTTGCAGATCTTGGACTACAAGTCGTCAGTGCAAGCGGTTGACTTGAACTCGCTACGGCCCACGACCATTCCCGCCAGTCGTGGACTAATCCTTGACCGCAACGGAATGCCGCTCGTGACCAACGTGACCACCGTCGAGATCCGTCTCTCGCGCGCCGAGGCGGCGTTGTACCCACCGATCAAGGGCGCCCTCGCCTCGCTCACGGGTCTCAGCGTCAAACAGATCAACAGCGACCTCGACAACCTGCAGTACGACCCCTACCAACCCGCGCCGATACTGAGCAACGCTCCGGCCAGCGAAGTCGAGTTCATCCAGCTGCACCCCAAGGAGTTCCCGGGCGTGTCGGTGCTCGACGTGTCGGCCCGGTCCTACCCCAATGGCGGCAACGTCGGTTCCCAGATACTCGGGTACGTCGGTCCCATCACCGAGGCCGAGATCAAGGCCAATCCCAACAAGGGCTACCAGACCGACTCCACGATCGGAAAGACCGGCATCGAGTCCTTCTACGAGCAGTACCTGCGGGGTCACGATGGGACGAGCACGCTCGAAGTCAACGCGTACGGCGACATCCTGGGATCGGTCCACACGACGGCGCCCAAGGTGGGCGATTCGGTGGTGCTCAACATCGATACCGGACTACAAAAGGCCCTCGACGGCTACCTCGCGAGTGACATCTTGCACGTGCGCAAGACGCCGGATCCGACGAACGGCGTACTGCCGCCCGCAATCAACGGGGCCGCGATCGTCATCGACCCCAACAACGGCGACGTGCTCGCGATGTCGAGTTACCCCTCGTACAACCTGAACTCGTTCGTCAATGGATTGTCGAACACTGTGTTTCATCAGCTTCTGGGCGAGGGCGCGTTCAACAACTACGCGATTCAAGGTCTCTACACGCCAGGCAGCACGTTCAAGATGATCAGCGCCACGGCGGAGCTGCAAACCGGCATCTTTCCCGCTTCTCAAACCGTTGACGACACGGGCACGTTCACGGTGCCGGGCTGCCTGGAGGGTAATCACGGCTGCGTGTTCCACGACGACGAGTCAGTCGGCGCGGGCCGGATCGATCTGCCGATGGCGTTGACGGTATCCTCCGACTACTACTTCTACAACCTGGGTTACCTTTTCTGGGCCCAGCAGAGCAAGTACGGCCAGACGCCAATTCAGAATGTGGCGAGCGAGTACGGCCTCGACAACTACACGAACATCGACCTGCCGAACGAGACCGAAGGCCGCGTCGACTCACCGACCGTGCGAAAGATGCTGCACGCCGAGGCACCCAAGGCCTTTCCGAACGTCAGCTGGTATACCGGCGACAACATTGAGATGGCCTTCGGCCAAGGATCGACAGCGATCACCCCGATTGCGTTGGCGAACGCGTACGCCACGTTCGCCAACGGCGGAAAGCGTTACGAACCTGAAGTTGCCGCGGCGATCATCAACGCCCACAACCATGTGGTGGTCCGCTATCAGCCGCGTATCTTGGGCCACGTGGACCTGCCCGCGAGCGTGCGCGATCCAATCCTGCAGGGCCTCGAGGGAGTGGTGGAAAACCCCCGGGGAACGGCCTACGGGACCTTCCACAGCATCGTGAACTTCTCGCTGACGTCATTCCCGATCGCGGGCAAGACCGGCACCGCCAGCAACGAAGCCCACGAGGAGCCCAACTCGTGGTTCGTGGGCTTTGGGCCAGTCAGCAAGCCAAAGTACGTGGTGCTGTGCGTCATCGCCCAAGGTGGTTATGGCGCGGACGCCGCGGCGCCAGTGGTGGCAGAAGCCTTCAACTACCTCGTCGCCCACCCCATTAAGCCGATCTCGCTGAAGCCAAACTTGAGTGTCCCCGTCGCGAAGAAAGCGGTGAAAACCACAAAGAAGTCCGGTTGAGCCGCGTCGGCGAGTAGCCTTAGTTCGTTGGGCGTAGTTGTGCAGAATGTACAGTGCGCGATAAGAACGCAGCAGCAGCGCAGTGCGATGGTACTCCGCTCTTGCAGGCATTGAGGACGCAACGTGGTACACGTCAGTGAATTGACCATAGTGATCATCTGGTTCACCACCCTTTTCGTCGCGACCCAACACGCCCTTTCCTCCAACAAAGTCAACGTCGCGAGTTTTGCTCCGTGCGTCGCAAAGATCATCCATGGTGCGCAGCACCAAGACCCCACCTACAAGAACTCAAGGAGTACCCGTCGTGAGCGACGAAACCAACAATCAGTCAGCATCATCGTCTAACCCTCGAATTGGCGACACCCGACCCGCACCCCAAATAGGCGACACTCGACCCGGGACGAGCACGTCAGGTTCGCAGTCGACGTCCAACACCAGCGGACAGGGAAGTAGTCAAGGAAACGGTCCAGGCGGTAGCCGTCGGCGTCGTGGCGGCAGAGGCCGTGGCGGCCAAGGCGGCCAGGGCGGCCAACAACAGCGGACCCAGCAGAGTCGGGTCATGGACGCGCCCGTCGAGGCATCGGCGCCCGAGGCTGGAAGTTTTGACAGCGTGGGCGGACGCGCCAAGAGCCGTCGTCGTCGCGGTGGAGAGCGTCGCACCAGGGCTCAGGGCCGCTACTTGATGTGCGTGCACACGACCAAGGAGGCGACCCATGTCGCCACGCTCGAAGGCCGCACCATGGTTGAGTACGTGGTCGCCAAGGCTGCCGACGAAACCCTTCAAATTGACGGAAACATCTATGTTGGGCGTATTCAAAACGTGTTGCCCGGCATGGAACTCGCCTTCATCGACATCGGCATTCCAAAAAACGCGGTGCTCTATCGCGGCGACATCTCCTTTGACAACGAAGACGTCGAAGGTGTTGGTCAGAATGACAAGCGCATCGAGCAGATGATCAAGTCGGGCCAGACCATTATCTGCCAGGTGACGAAGAACGCCATTGGAGCCAAGGGCGCGCGCCTCACCCAGGAAGTCTCTATTCCTGGTCGCTTCGCGGTACTGGTCCCGAACTCGTCGACGATTGGCATTTCGAAGCGTCTGCCCGACGGTGAACGACGCCGACTTCGAAAGATCATCGACGACGTGAAGCCCGAGCGCCACGGCATCATCATCCGCACCGCCGCCGAAGGGGTCACGGCGGAGGATTTAGCGCGTGACGTGACATCACTGTCTGAGAAGTGGGCTGCCATCGAAGCCGAGGTCGCGAAGTCCAACCAGCCGCGCCTCGTGTATCGCGATCTCGACCTCGCAGTTCGGGTGCTGCGCGAAGAGTTGAACGATGACTACCGCGGCGTCATCATTGACGACAAGGACCTCTACGAGAAGGTCCGTGAGTACGTGCTCGCCGTCAATCCAGAGTTGGCTGACCGCATCGAGTACTACGACCGCGCAACTGAAGAGCTGCCGCTGTTCGAGAGGTACTTCGTGCACGAACAACTGCACCGCGCCCTCGACCGCAAGGTCTTCCTGCCTTCTGGTGGATCGCTGATTATTGAACGTACTGAGGCCCTGACGGTGATTGACGTCAATACTGGCAAGAATGTCGGTACGACCAATCTCGAAGAGACCGTGTTTCGTAACAACCTCGAAGCCGCCGAGGAGGTTGCGCGCCAACTTCGATTGCGCGACATAGGTGGCATCATCGTCATTGACTTCATCGACATGGAACCGAAGGTCAACCGCGAAGCCGTCGCCTCGGCGCTTCGTCAAGCCCTGTCTCGCGACAAGACCCGCACCCAGGTATTTGACATCTCTGAGCTTGGACTCGTGGAAATGACCCGAAAGCGGGTCAACGAGGGCCTCTTGGAGTCCGTGTCGAACGTGTGCACCGTATGCGACGGCCGAGGCTTCGTCGTCGCCACCGGTCTGTAGCCTCGCGCGGCCGCCTGAGTATTTCGGCTACTATGGAAACCTTATGTACGCCGTCATCCGAGTAGGCACATCTCAAGAGCGCGTCACCGAGGGCCAAGTTGTCCGCGTTGACCTGCGCTCTGAAGAGATTGGTGCCGATGTCCAGTTCGAGCCCGTATTGCTAGTCGACGGGGACAGTGTTGTCGCCGGCCCAGCACTAAAGGGTGCCACCGTGAGCGCCAAGATCATTGGCGATGAGAAGGGCCCGAAGATTCGCGCCCTGACCTACAAGGCCAAGTCAATCCAGCGCAAGCGCTGGGGACACCGCCAGAAGTACTCGACAGTTGAGATCACCAAGATCTCGGCGAAGGCATAAGGGGTATCCATGTCAAAGACCAAAGGTGGCGGTTCCACAAGGAACGGTCGCGATTCCAATGCCCAGCGCCTCGGAGTCAAGACGTTTGACGGAACTGCTGTAAAGACCGGGAGCATCATTATCCGCCAGCGTGGCACCCTGTTTCATCCGGGTCGCAATGTCGGCATTGGCAAGGATGACACCCTTTTCGCGCTCGCTGAAGGAACTGTGAAGTTTGGTTTCCGCGGCGGCCGAAAGCTCGTCGACGTTCTCGTTGACTGAGCTTTCCTCCTAAAACTAGAAACCCCCGGGCTAGTGCCCGGGGGTTTCTAGTTTGTTACAAGGATTATAGGCCTTTGACTGCCTTTTTAAAGGTTGAGCCAATGGAAACCTTGGGAGCCTTGGAAGCCTTCACCTGGATGGCTTCGCCGGTCTGTGGGTTACGTGCGGTGCGAGCCTTGCGGTCTACACGCTCGAATGACAGGAAGCCCGAAAGAACGATCTTCTCACCCTTTGTAACGTTCTTCACCACGACGTCCTCAAGGGCCTTGAGGACCTCAGCTACCGTGCTCTTCGTCGCGCCACTCTCAGCAACAATTGCATCTACCAACTCGGCCTTGTTCACCGGTCGACTCCTTACTCTTCGTTGAAACGGACTGGGAGTGTTCCCAGCAACCGCAGCCATCTTTATCGCAAAAACGCAGCAATATTGGGATTTCTGCTAATAAATCAGAGGGAAATATGGTTATTAGTGCTCAAAATCCCTGTTGAGGAGTTATTTCGAATTCTTAGAGGGCAAGAAATAGTTCACTCTGGGCCCTACGATGGTTAAATGGATTACCTAGATCGCGTCAAATTAGCTGAGTTGGGCGTCAAAGAGCGTTCCCTCTACGAGACCCTGCACCCCAACTCCCGAGCCCTTCACGATAACGCCAACCATCTCTTGGCGCGGGTCCCGATGACGTGGATGAATAAATGGGCCGGAGGCTTTCCACTGGGCTTTTCTCAAGCTCACGGCGCGCTCGTGCGCGACCTTGACGGCCACGAACTCGTTGACTTCGCGCTGGGCGACACCGGCGCCATGGCGGGACACTCGCCCGAGCCGCTCGTACGAGCCATGGCTCGACGCATTGGGGTCGATGGCGGGCTCACGACGATGCTGCCCAACGAAGACGCCGAGTGGGTGGCGAGCGAGTTGACCCGCCGGTTCGGCCTCGCGCAGTGGTCGTTCAGCTTGTCGGCTACCGATGCGAATCGTTGGCTCTTGCGCCTCGTTCGACTGGTCACCCAGCGTCCGAAGATTCTGGTCTTCTCCTACTCGTATCACGGCTCGGTCGATGAGACCTTCGTGGTCGTCGATGATCAGGGCCGTCAAGTGTCCCGGCCGGGCAACGTGGCGCCGGCCTTTGACCCGACCGCAACGACTCGCGTGGTCGAGTTCAACGACCTCGAAGGTTTGCGCCGTGAACTCAGCTACGGCGACGTCGCGGCGGTGCTGACCGAGCCGGCTCTGACCAACATTGGCATTGTGCTGCCCGAGCCGGGGTTCCTTGAAGGAGTGCGCTCGGCGTGTGACGCTGCGGGAACCCTGCTGATCCTCGACGAGACCCACACCTTCTCGGCGGGTCCCGGCGGCGCGACGAAACGGTTCAATCTGCGCCCCGACGCGCTCACGATTGGAAAATCGCTCGGTGGAGGAGTCCCGTGCGGCGCCTACGGACTCAGCCAGGAACTGGCCGAGCGCGTGCTCGCCGCTGTTGCGAGCGGTGCCGACATCGTGGACGTCGGGGGAGTGGGCGGCACGCTGGCGGGCAACGCCATGGGTTTTGCCGCCATGAGGGCGGTGCTCGGCGAAGTACTCACCGACGAGGCGTTTGGTCCCATGGAGCAACTCGCGACGACCTTTGCGAAGGGCGTGCGCGAAACGATCGAGGCCCACGAGCTGCCCTGGTCAATAAGTCAGCTCGGCGCGCGCTGCGAGTACCGATTCGCGTCGCCGGCTCCACGAAGTGGTGGCGAGTCGCTCAAGAGTGCCGATCCGCTGCTCGAGGACTTTCTGCACCTCTACGGGGTCAATCGGGGAGTCTTGTTGACGCCCTTTCACAACATGGCCCTGATGTGCCCGGCGACGAGCAAAGAGCACGTGGAGCTTCACCAGGGGGTCTTTGACGAAGCAGTCGGTCAACTCGTCCACTGAGAAAAGGGGCCTCCAATGGGTGGGGCCGTAGGATGGGGGCGTGTCTTCCTTCGTCGATTCCGCTCAACTCCACGCCAAAGCGGGTGACGGAGGCGCCGGCTGCGTCAGTTTTCGCCGTGAGGCCCACGTCGCCAAGGGCGGCCCGGACGGCGGCGACGGCGGCCGCGGCGGCAGCGTCTGGATCGTCGCTGACCACAACCAAGCCTCGTTGCTGGGTTTTCGCGACCATCCCTTTCGCCGCGCCACCGACGGCCAGCACGGCACCTCGAAACGCCAGCACGGCTCGGGGGGCAAGGACGTCACGGTCACGGTGGCGGTTGGCACCCAGGTCTTCAGCCAAGAGGGCGAGCTCCTGGTCGACCTCGCCGGGCCCGGGGACCGTTGGCTCGCCGCCGAGGGCGGGCTCGGGGGGCAGGGCAACGCCCGTTTCCTGTCGAACCAGCGACGCGCACCGGCCTTCGCCGAGCAGGGCGAGGTCGGACAGGAGCGTTGGTACAACCTCGAACTGAAGCTGCAAGCGGACGTGGCCCTGATTGGATTCCCCAACGTCGGAAAGTCGACCTTGATCTCACGAGTCTCCGCGGCTCGCCCGAAAATTGCTGACTACCCGTTCACGACCCTCGTTCCTAACTTGGGCGTGGTGCGCGTGGGCGCCCGCTCGGGCCGCCCCCAGGACGCCACCGAGTTCGTGATGGCGGACATCCCGGGCCTCATCGAGGGCGCCGCCGAAGGTCGCGGACTGGGTCACGACTTCCTACGCCACGTGGAGCGGGCCCGAGTGCTCTGCGTACTGCTGGACCTTTCTGAACTGGCGCCCATAGGGCCCCAAGAGCAGATGGACATCCTGCTTCGCGAACTCGGCGACTACCAGACCGATCTCCTCGACCGGCCTCGGGTGATCGTGGGCTCGAAAGGTGACGTCGCCGCGCACGAGATCGAGGGCATCCCGACCATTTCATCGGTGACCGGCGAGGGAATTGACGCACTCGTGGCCCAACTCGCCGGCCTCGTGCTGCAGGTGCGCGGTGAAGAGGCGGAGACGCTGGACCACACGGTCGTCGTCCACAAGCCGCTGCCCGACGAAATCTTCGTCGGGCGCGACGGACAGAACGCCTGGATTGTCGAAGGCCGTCCCGCGATTCGTGCGGTGCGCTTTCAAGACCTCACCGATGACGAAGCCCTCGCCGAGATAGTGCGGCGTCTGCGCGGGCTCGGCGTCGACCGGATGTTGACGCGTGCCGGGGTTCGCGACGGCGACGTGGTGACGATCGGACCACTCTCCTTCGAGTGGTGGCGCGATGAGGTCGGGGCCGGGCTCGACCGCGGCGACCACCACCGCGCGTCACGCCGAGAGCGACTCGCTCGACACGGCCGACTCGACTTGGGCGACAGTGATGACGACTCGTAGCGTCGTCGTCAAAGTCGGCACGTCCTCGGTCACCGATTCGACTGGCGGCGTTGATTACGAAGTACTCGTCAACATCGCCGACGACGTAGTGCACCTTCGCGCCGAGGGCTGGACGGTCGTCGTGGTGACGTCAGGCGCCATCACCGCGGGTTGGGCGGAAGTCGGGAAGGGAACCCCTCGTCCGACCGACGCCGCCACCCTGCAAGCGGTCTCGGCGGTCGGCCAGCCACTGCTGATGCACGCGTGGCGAAATGCGTTTGGCGAGTTAAGCACCGCCGTAGGCCAGGTGCTGCTCGCGCCACTCGATTTTTCGCATCGCGGTCAGTACCTGCACGCGAGGGGCACCCTCGAGTCGCTCCAGGGTCTCGGCGTGGTGCCGATCGTGAATGAGAACGACGCCGTCGCCGACGAAGAGATCCGATTCGGCGACAACGACCGGCTCGCGGCGCTCGTCGCAAATCTGGTGGGGGCCTCGCACCTCGTGCTCTTGACCGACACCGACGGCCTGTTGACGGCCGACCCGCGCCTCGATCCCTCGGCGACGCTGATCGAAGAAGTGTCGGCGATCGACGCCGACCTCGTGGAGGTGGCGGGTTCGAGCCGCTCGGGCGTGGGCAGCGGTGGAATGGCTTCGAAGCTCGCCGCGGCTCGGATGGCGACCTGGTCGGGCATCACCACGGTTATCGCCTCCGCTCGGGCGCCGAAATCGCTACGCAAGGCGCTGAGTGAGAAGACCGGCTTCGGCACGACCTTCCACCCGCGCAGCGAAAGGCTTTCGGCGCGCAAGTCGTGGATTGCCTTCGCCGTGGCGAGCCAAGGATCGCTCACCATCAACCAGGGCGCGCTGCAGGCGCTCGAGCACGACGGGCGCAGCCTGCTGCGCGTGGGCGTGGAGTCCTTCGACGGCGGTTTCTCAGAAGGCGACGCCGTCGAGATCAAGGGCCCGGGCGGACAGGTCATCGCCAAGGGGCTGGTTCGGGTGGGCGCCGACGGATTCAACGAGAGCGATGACGTGGTGGTTCACCGTGACGACCTCGTCCTGCTTCGTAGGGTCTAGGTCGCTCCATTACGCTGATGGGATGTCAAAAGTCGAGTTGGAGGCGCAGGGGCGCTTAGTGCGTGACGCATCCCAGGCGCTCGCCCAGGCTTCCAACGAGCAGCGGTGCGCGGTGCTGCGCCGGGTGGCCGATCGGCTCGAGGACGTTGAAGACGAACTGCTGGCCGTGAACGCCGAGGAAGTCGCCACGTACGAGGAGTCCGGTCCGGGACGGGACCGTCTCATGCTCAATTCGACCAGGGTTCGCGCGATGGCGGATGCCCTGCGCGAGATCGCCGACGCTCCCGATCCGCTCTTCGAGATCCTCGACCGCGACGTGCGTCCCAATGGCCTGCGCGTCGAGCGCGTGCGGGTGCCCCTCGGGGTGATTGGCGTGGTGTACGAAAATCGCCCCAACGTCACGAGCGACGTGGCGGGACTCTGCGTGCGTAGTGGCAACGCCGCGTACCTGCGCGGCTCGTCGTCGGCGATGCGCACCAACAGGTTTATCGTGGCGCTGTGGAACGAGGCGCTCGCCCGCGAGGGGCTGCCCGAGCAGGGTGTCGCGCTCGTCGAGGATCCCTCCTACGAGACGGCCACGGCCTTCATGCAGATGACCGACGTCCTCGACTGCTTGATTCCCAGGGGCGGTCCGAGCCTCATCGCGGCCATGCGCGAGCACGCCCGCGTTCCCTACGTGCTCGACGGCGATGGAAACTGCCACGTGTACGTCGACGAGTTCGCCGACCTCGTGAAGGCCGTGGCCATCGTGAAGAACGCCAAGACCTCCCGGCCCGGCGTCTGCAACGCCGCCGAGACGGTGCTGGTGCA
Source organism: Acidimicrobiaceae bacterium (assembly GCA_003141095.1). Lineage (GTDB taxonomy): Bacteria > Actinomycetota > Acidimicrobiia > Acidimicrobiales > RAAP-2 > RAAP-2. The sequence continues at coordinate 28,484 of PLKM01000058.1, forward strand.
CGAGAAGGTGGCGTCCGAGTTCCTGCCGGCCCTCGCGAGCGCCATGCCCGAGGTGGAACTGCGAGCGGACGACTTGGCGATGGCGATACTGGTTGGTGCGACGCCCGCGAGCGAGCAGGACTTCCAGGACGAGTTCCTGGACCTGATCCTCGCCGTGAAGGTGGTGCGCTCGCTCGATGAGGCGGTGGCGCACGTGTCGAAGTACGGCACCGGCCACAGCGAGGCGATCGTGAGTGAGAACGCGACCAACGCCGAGGCGTGGGTACGTCGAGTCGACGCGGCCGCCGTGCTCGTGAACGCCTCGACGCGATTCATCGACGGCGGAGAGCTGGGACTGGGCGGCGAAGTCGGCATCTCGACCCAGAAGCTTCACGCGCGCGGTCCCATGGGGCTGCGAGAACTGACTTGCTTGAAATGGGTAGTACGAGGAGAGGGACAGATTCGATGAGTGCACTCGATCCACGAGAGGAGTTGGCCCAGCGATTGGGGCTCTTGCACCTCCCGCCGCTGCGCTTTGACTCGCCACGCGACGTCAGGGAGCGTCTGGCTCAACACGACTACCTGAGCGATGACTCGATCGCCTCGGTGACGTTCCTCGCCGACCGCCTGGCGAAGCCGATCCTGGTCGAGGGCCCTGCCGGGACCGGCAAGACGGCTCTCGCGAAGGCCGTCGCCGACTCGATCGGGGCCCGCCTCATTCGCCTGCAGTGTTACGAGGGGCTCGACGAGTCCAAGGCCCTCTACGAGTGGAACTACCGCAAGCAGTTGCTGCGAATCCAGGCGGGCCGGCCCGAAGGCTCCGCCGAGGAGTGGTCGCACCTCGAAGAGGACATCTTCGCCGAGGAGTTCCTGTTGACGCGTCCGCTGCTCGAGGCGATCACCGCGACCGATCCCGTCGTTCTCCTCATCGACGAAGTGGACCGCGTGGAGTTGGAAACCGAGGCGTTGCTCCTCGAGATCTTGTCCGAGTATCAGGTATCGATTCCCGAGCTCGGCACGGTGAAAGCCCAGCAGATTCCTATGGTGTTCTTGACGTCGAACAATACCCGCGAGCTCTCCGAGGCCCTCAAGCGTCGATGCCTGTACCTCTACGTGGGCTATCCCGACGTGGAGCGCGAGCGCGACATCATCCTCTCGCGGGTTCCTGGAATCTCCACGGCGCTCGCCGAGCAGATCGCCCAGGTCGTTCGTTCGCTTCGCATGCTCGATCTGAAGAAGGCGCCGTCGGTGTCCGAGACGCTCGACTGGGCGCGCACGCTCGTGGTACTCGGTCGCGAGGAGATCGGCGAGGCCGATGCGACGGCGACGCTGCACATCTTGTTGAAGTATCAGTCCGACATCGAGCGAGCCACCAAGGAACTTCTCGGTCGCTCGAAGCCCGTTGCTTAACCTCCTCGGCGACTTCATCGGCGAGCTTCGCGCCGCCGGGATCCCGGTGTCGATGAGCGAGCACGTGGACTCGGCGCGCGCAATGGAGGCCATTGACCTGAGCGACCGTTCCCTCGTCAAGAACTCATTGGCGGCGACGCTCGTGAAGGACGGCGACCATATGCCCGTCTTCAACACGGCCTTCGAGGTGTTCTTCGCGAATCGATCGCTCGCCAGCGTGGAGGAAATGCTCAACGCAGAAGACGAGGACAGCGACGAGATGACGCGCGAGGGCGCGGCGGGCGCGTCGGGCCCGGGCCAGTCGCGTGGCGAAGGTGGAGGGGCGTCCTCGTCGATGTCGGCCCAGGAACTCGCCGATCTGCTCTTTCGCGCCCTGCGCGACGGAAACCGCGAGGCGCTGCGCCAGGCGGCGAACGAGGCCGTCACCCGATACGCCGGCATGGAACCCGGCCGCCCGGTGGGTGGGACCTACTATCTCTATCGAACGCTTCGTAACCTCGAACTCGACAAGCTGGAGGAGCGTCTCAGCCAGGTGTCGCTGGCCCCGGGGGAGTCTGAGGACGTCCTCGTCCAGCGACTCGCCCGTGATGAGGCCCGCGCGCGCGTCGAAATGCTGAAGGCCGAGATTGAACGCGAGATCCGCGAGCGCCTCGTCGACGATCGCGGCGCCCAGGCGCTGGCGAAGTCCGTTCGAAAGCCGCTGCCCGAAGACCTTGACGTCATGCACGCCAACCGCGACGAGATGGCCCAGCTCGAGCGGGCCCTGCGCCCGCTCAGCAGAAAGCTGGCGGTGCGGCTGGCGCGTCGCAGGCGCCGTCGTCACCGGGGACCCATTGACCTGCGCCACACTGTTCGTCGAAGCCTCTCGACCGGCGGTGTGCCCATTGACCTGCGCTTCAAGCCGCCGAGGCCCGCGAAGCCCGAGATCATCGTCATCGCCGACATCTCGGGCTCGGTCGCCTCGTTCGCGCGCTTCACCCTGCACCTCGTGCACGCCATCAGCTCGCAGTTCTCCAAGGTCCGTAGCTTTGTCTTCGTCGACGGCCTGGACGAGGTGAGCCGGCTCTTCGAAGGAGTGGATGATCCCTCCGAGGCCGTGGCGCGAATCAACGCCGAGGCCGACGTCATTGCCTTCGACGGTCACTCGGACTACGGCCGGGCATTTCTCACGTTCCACGAGCGCTTCGCCGATCAGATCACGAAACGCTCGACGATCCTCATTCTCGGTGACGCCCGCAACAACTACCACCAGGCGCACGCCGAGGTCATAGCGGACCTGAAGTACCGGGCCAGGGCCGTCTACTGGCTCAACCCCGAGCCCACGAGCTACTGGGACAGTGGCGACTCGATCGTGAGCCAGTACGCGCCCTACTGCGACAAGGTGATCGAGTGTCGGACGCTTCGCCAACTCGAAGCCTTCGTGGGAGAGCTGGCGTGATGCGGACGGTCGAACCGCCCGAAGGTTTTCGCACCCGCGGATCCGAGCCGAGGGGGACACGCATCGTGCTTGTTCGTCACGGCGAGGCGTACTGCAACGCCAACGGCGTGGTGGGGGGACCGCTCGGCTGTGGTGGGCTTACCGAGTTGGGCGAGGCCCAGGCTCGGTCTCTGCGCGACCGGCTCGTACGCAGCCGCGAATTTGACGACGCCGTGGCCCTCTATACGTCGGTGCTGCCGCGCGCGATCCAGACCGCGCAGATCATCAGCCCCGGCCTTCCCTCACGCCTGACGGCGATTGCGGACTGCGAGCTCTGCGAGCTGCACCCCGGCGAGGCGGACGGTCTTTCCTGGGGTGAGATGATTGCGACGTTTGGCGCCCCGGACTGGGACAAGGATCCGGGCCAACCAATCGCCCCGGGTGGCGAATCGTGGTTGGAGTTCTACGATCGATGCGCGAACGCGCTCTTCTCAATCGTGGCGCGTCACCCCGGCGAACGGGTCGTGCTGGTCGTACACGGCGGCGTGATCGAGCAAGCGATGAAGATTGTCAATCGTCGCGAGGCCTCGGTTCGCCTGCGCCTGCTGACCGAGAACTGCTCGATGACCGAAATCGAGTTCGACGGCGAGCGGCGACGCCTTCTTCGCTACAACGACCGCGCGCCGTTAGCCGCGGAGTAGCCCTGCAAGAACTCGGCGACGTTAAAGGCCATGTCGAGGCTCTGGGTGGCGTTCAGACGCGGATCGCATATCGACGTGTAGTTGGTGTCGAGGTCGCCTTCGAGCACCCGCGATCCGCCCCCGAGGCACTCGGTGACGTTGTCGCCGGTCAGCTCCACGTGCAGCCCGCCGGGCCACGTTCCGAGCGACTGGTGGACCGCGAAGAACTGGGAGACTTCGGACAGAATATCGTCAAAGCGGCGCGTCTTCTGCCCACCCGACGCGACGAAGGTGTTGCCGTGCATGGGGTCGCACGCCCACACCACATCGCGCCCCTCTTCGCGCAGCGCGCTCACGAGTGGCGGGAGCACCTGGTTGATGCGGTCTCGACCCAGTCGTGCGATCAGGGTGAGTCGACCGGGAACATTTTCAGGATTGAGAACGTCGACGAGACGCAGGAGCTCTTCAACCCCGAGACTGGGGCCCACCTTCAGTCCCAACGGGTTCGAGACGCCGCGCAGGAATTCGACGTGCGCGCCGTCCAGTTGGCGGGTGCGATCGCCAATCCAGAGCATGTGCGCCGAGCAGTCGTACCAGTCGCCCGTGAGTGAGTCCCGTCGGGTGAGGGCCTGTTCGTAGGGGAGAATCAACGCTTCGTGGCTCGTGTAGAAGTCGACGCCCTGCAGCGCCCCGTCGTCGTGCAGGTCAATGCCGCACGCCTTCATGAAGTGCAGCGCTCGTTCGATGTCGTCCGCGATCACTTCGTAGCGCTTGCCCTCCAGTGAGTTCGAGACGAACTCCTGATTCCACGCGTGCACGCGCGAGAGAGCGGCGAACCCGCCCGTAGTGAATGCGCGAAGAAGATTCAGTGTCGCGACGCTCTGGTGGTAGGCGGCGAGCAGGCGCTCAGGGTTCGGGCGGCGCGATTCGACGTCAAACTTCTCGTCGTTGACGATGTGACCGCGAAAGGAGTCGAGACGCACGCCCTCTTGTTCTTCGTAGTCGTCAGAACGTGGCTTCGCGAACTGACCGGCAATCCGTCCGACCTTGATCACCGGCACTCCGGCCCCGTAGGTGAGTGCGACGGCCATCTGCAAGATGACCTTCAGCTTGTCGCGAATGGAGTCGGCCGAGCCCTCGTTGAATGACTCGGCGCAGTCGCCCGCCTGAAGTAGAAACGCCTTGCCCTGGGTGACGAGGGCGAGATGGTCCTGCAGGCGCCGGGCCTCTCCGGCGAAGACCAACGGCGGCTTGGTCGCGAGCTCGACCTCGACCCGCGACAGGTGCTCAGCGTCAGGCCACGTGGGGCTTTGGGCGATCGCGCGCGATCGCCACGAGGTTAGATTCCAGTCATTCGCGGGCAGTGCCATGGTCCAAGCGTAGGGGCTGAAAGTGCCGCGAGGCAATCGCGCTCTAGGCTCTGAGCGTGACAGCCAGGCGCCTTGGTCTCTTCGGGGGCACCTTCGACCCGCCGCACTTTGGCCACGTCGCTGCGCTCAAGGCTGCGGCTGGAACTAATCGTTTCGACGTGATCGAGGTGACGGTCGCGGGTGACCCTTATCAAAAGAGCGCCATGGGCTTGGTCCATCCCGCGGCGCTGCGCCTCGCGATGGCGCAAGCGGCGTTTGGCGGACTCGATCTCGTGCGGGTGTCTGACCGCGAAATTCGACGCCAAGGCCCTTCGTACACAATCGACACCGTGCGCGAGTTGCTGGGCGATGTCGACAGCGTTGACCTCATTGTCGGAGCGGACCTCGCCGCACAGATTGACGCGTGGCGCGATTCTGACGCGCTGCGCACTTTGGTTCGCGTGGGCGTGGTGCCGCGCCCGGGCGGAGCCATGGTGTTGCCCGAGGGTTGGGACAGTTACGAAATAGAGATGGATCCGGTGGATCTATCGAGCACGTTTATCCGCAAGATTCCGTACGGGCCTGAGAATCTTAGGGATTTCGTCCCGGAGTCAGTAATTCCCCTGTACGAAAGTTTCCAGGACTAGAGTTGGAAACCAATGGCGGTTCGAAACTTCGACCTGACCGAACCGAAGTCTTCGCGACTGCTGGTTTTGGAGTCGGCGCCCACAAGGCGTCAGGATCTGCGACGCTCGAAGCGACGCTGCGCCATCATCGGAATTTTTTGCTTAGCGGCGCCCTTCGCGGCGGCGCTCGTCGTGCTCGGAGTGGCCCACTGAGTGAGTCTGTGAACAGCGGCGAGATCATTCGCGGCTCCTACATCCCATTTGTCGCCGATCTCGTCGACGCCGCCCTGCGCGCAGCCGACGAGAAGTTGGGCCACGACAGCGTCGTGCTCGACCTTCGTGAATTTGTTGATTCGTTCGACGCGCTCGTGCTGTCATCGGGACGCAACGACCGTCAAGTTCGTGCCATTGCTGAAGAGATCGAACGACTGGTCGACCTCGCGCTGGGGGTCAAGCCTCAGCACGTCGAGGGATGGGCCGCGGGGGAGTGGATTGCGCTGGACTACGGTGACGTGATCGTGCACGTCTTTGACGAAGCGGCCCGCGACTACTACGACCTCGAACACCTTTGGAGTGCCGCGCCGGCTTTTCGGCCCGAACGCCTTCGTTAGTGGTTGAGAAGGCTGGAGAAGTCGTTCGCGGTCACTAGTTCGGACGTGCGACCGTCGGGGAGGAGCGTCTCTTGCAGGACCCCCGCGACCGAAATCTGAACCCCGGTCGTAGCGCCGACGCCCGGGGCCTGGGCGGTGAGCACGAGCTGGCCAACCGCCAAGACCTGGCGACTGCGCGAGAGTGACGAGAGCGGTGTGGCGATATCGATGTAGCCGATCTTGTCCTTCACCACGGCGTCGACGATCACGAAGTTCTTCGGCAGGTCGCTGGTGTAGCCAGCGAAGGTTTCGATACTGGTCGGCCCGAGGATCAGTTCGCGCAGCACCGACAGGAGCGTGGGCGGCGACGGAACGATTCGACTCGTCGCCGCGAGGTGCCCCGTCGCGTCGACGATGTAGACGGCCTGGGTGACGAATCTGACTCGACCATTGTTGGTGCCGGGAATGGTCTGACCGAGTAGCCCGAATGGGATCTTCTTGGTGACGATCGTCGGGCTGTTGGCGGTGGGCACCAGCGTGCATCCGGCGAGCAGGACCGCGCCGAGCATCAGGAGCAGAAGTGCGTTCAGCCTCTTCATGCGTGGGCCGCCGCGATGAGAGGGAGAAGGATCTGAAAGCGGGCGCCGCCTTCGGGGCTCTCGGTCACCGAAATCGTCCCGCCGAACGCCTGGACGTGATCGCGCACGAGTGCGAGTCCGAGTCCGGTGCCGCGCGCGATGCCGCGGTCGTTCGCGGCGCGACCACGAAAGAATCGATTGAAGACCTGTTCTCGTTCTTCGAGGGCGACGCCCTCCCCGGCGTCATCGATGTTGATCGCGAGCAGACCGTCTTGGTGGGTGATGCGCACGGCGACGGCACCGTCAGCGTAACGGTGGGCGTTGTCGATGAGATTGGTGATCACGCGCTCGAAGCGGCGCCGGTCGACGCGCACCCACGGCTGTTCCACGCCCTCGGCGACTTCGACGGAAGGTTCTTGGATGCCGTGGCGTCGAGCGCCTGAGCGCACGGACTGACGCACGAGCTCGAGGGCGGGGACGGTCTCCATGACGAGCTGGGATGCCCCGGCGTCGCTGCGGGCCATTTCCAAGAGGTCCTCGACGAGCGCCTGGAAGATCGAGAGGTCTGCTTGGAGCAGATCGAGGCTCTCCTGGCCCGCGGGGGAGAGCTCGTCACGGTGTTGCTCGAGCACCGAAGCGGTCGTGGCGAGCGTCGTGAGCGGGGATCGCAGCTCGTGGCTGACGTCGCTCGCGAAGCGCGCGTCCCTCTCGAGACGTTCGACGAGTTGGCTCACCATGGCGTTGAAAGATTCGGTGAGCTGCTGGACTTCTTCGTCGGCTCGCGTGACGACCAGACGGGTCGAGAGCTTGCCCTGGGCAATCAGGGCCGCGGCTTGGGAGACCTCCACGAGCGGACGAACGGCCCGACGGGTCACCCAAAGTCCACCAGAGATGCCAATGAGCGACGTCAACAGTGCCCCGACACCCATCAACTGCAGTAGTACGCGAAGGTTGTTCTCGAGATTGGCCAACTGGAAGATCTCGAAGACCTGGGTCTCCACCGCCGGAATCGGCACGCCGACCACGAAGATGATCCGGTGGTCAACGTTCATGGTCTGTTCGGTGATCTTGCCGTTGTCGACCGAGGTGATGATCGCCGTCGATACGTCACCGGTGGTGGCACCGGGGCTTTCCGACAGCCATTGGTGATGGGTTTGGACGAGCACATTGGATGACGTGGCGTGTTGGATCGAATTCAAGAGGCTGTCCAAATCAGGCGGCGACGTGTACAGCGTGCTTCGAATGAGCGCAGCGTTGAGGTAGCTCTGGCGAAGGTCGGTCTGCTGTTGATTTTTGATGAGCACGTGGCGCACGCCCAGGTACGTCACCGAGGCGAACATCGAGCTGAGGATTAAGGCCCCGAGTCCGAAGGTGACGAGCAGGCGAAGCCGAAGGCTCCGTAGGTGCATCAGTGAACCAACTTGTATCCGGCGCCTCGAACGGTGATGAGATACGTGGGATTCGCCGGGTCGGGTTCGATCTTCGTGCGAAGACGTCGGATGTGCACGTCGACCAGGCGGCTGTCGCCGAAGTAGTCGTAGCCCCAGACGCGTTCGAGAAGATCTTCGCGTGACAAGACCTTGCCGTTCGTGGAGGCGAGGTCGGTCAGTAGACGAAACTCGGTCGAGGTGAGGTGTAGTTCAGCACCGTTGCCGTGGCGAACCACGCCTTCGTCGGGAACGACGTGGAGATCACCGAGGGTGAAGGCGTTGGTGCTCTTCTCGGGTCGTCGACGAAGGTGGGCCTTCACGCGCGCGAGCAGCTCTTCGGGTACGAAGGGCTTGGTGACGTAGTCGTCAGCTCCCGACTCGAGGCCGAGCACCACGTCGGCGGTTTCGTCGCGGGCCGACACGATCACGATGGGCACATCACTCGAGTTGCGCAGGGCCTGACAGGCCGCGAATCCGGTCATACCGGGCAGCATGATGTCGATGATGGCGACGTCAGAAGCCATTCGATCAAAAAGGGCGACGCCCGCCTCTCCAGTGGACGCGTCGTCAACGTCGAAGCCTTGACCTTCGAACATGAGTCGCAGGGCAGTGCGAATGTGGTCGTCGTCTTCAACGATCAAAATCCGAGGCACGCGGTCTCCTTTGAGAGTTGGACTAAGACTAGTGAGGTCGCGCCGGCTCGCCGGCGTCGTTAGTAGCCTTGGTGCGTGTCGCTACCGAGTGCGCCGATGCGGGCCAAGGATCCGTGGCACCGCGAAGGATTCGCCTCGACGCTTCACGTCGCGAATCGCTCCCCGGCGACGATGCGCGCCTACGCCAGCGACCTGAATCAGTTCGTCGAGTGGGCGCACGAGCGTGGCCTTGGCGGTCCCATTTCAATAACGACGAGGACGTTGCGCGAATATCTGGCTCACATGACCGCACGGGGAGATCAGCGCACGTCAATAGTCCGACGTCGAGCGTCACTGCGTACCTACTTTTCGTGGTTGGTGGAACGCGAGTTCATCAAAGAGAGCCCGGCGGCTCGGCTCTCGGCCCCGCGACTGGCCACTCAACTGCCCAAGATCGTCGTGCGCGAGCAACTCGATCACTTGCTCGACGAGGACTGGGGCGATGACGAGTGGGCGACCCTCGATCGGGCGGTCTGCGAGGTTCTGTACGGCGCGGGACTTCGCGTGAGTGAACTCTGCGGGCTCGACGTCGAAGGCGTCGATTTTTCCCAGGGACTGCTGCGGGTCATGGGAAAAGGGCGCAAGGAGCGCATCGTGCCGCTGCACCAACGTGGGCTCGACTCCGTGCGACTCTGGCTCGACGACGCTCGAGACCAAGTCGCCCGGGCGACTTCGCCCCCGGAGGCCCTCTTCTATAACCGGCGCGGAAATCGCCTGGGCTCTCGCGACGTGCGACGAATCCTCGACAACCGGGTGGTTCGAGGTCATATCCATCCCCACGCCCTTCGCCACACTTACGCCACGCACCTCTTAGAGGGCGGGGCGGATCTGCGGGTGGTGCAGGAGCTCCTCGGCCACGAGAGCCTCACGACGACCCAGCTCTACACGCATGTTTCAAAGTCACGGCTGCAAAAAGTGCACCACCAGACCCATCCGAGGGGTTGAGGCTTTTCCAGCGACTAACATGGTCTGGCTCTCCCACGGTGGGTCAGCAGACGAAATGTCCTTGTGGTTTCGAACGGTCGCCGCTTGCGGTGCACCTCAAGGATTGAGTAACCGAACGGAAGGAAAAGAACGTGGCATTAGTCACTTTGCAGGAGCTACTTGACTCGGGAGTGCACTTCGGGCACCAGACCCGTCGTTGGAACCCTAAAATGCGTCGCTTTATTCTCGGCGAGCGCAACGGAATCTATCTGATTGACCTTCGAAAGACCCTCGCCGGCATCGAGACGAGTTACGCCTACGTCCGTGACCTCGTTGCGGGAGGCGGCATCATTCTGTTCGTCGGCACCAAGAAGCAGACGCAGGGCCCGATTGCGGACTACGCCCAGGCTTGCGGAATGCCATTTGTAAACCAGCGCTGGCTCGGTGGAATGCTGACCAACTTCTCGACCGTGGCCGGTCGTGTGAAGCGCATGGTTGAACTGCGTGCCATGCAGCGCGCGGGCGACTTTGAGAACATGCCCAAGCGTGAAGCCCTGCGCCACAGCCGTGAGCTGGAGAAGCTCGACAGGAACTTGAGCGGTATCGCGAACCTCGACCGCGTACCCGACGCCATCTTCGTTATCGACACTAAGAAAGAGCACATCGCGGTAACCGAAGCTCGCAAACTCGGTTTGCCCGTTGTGGCCGTAGTTGACACCAACTGCGATCCCGACGTCATCGACTTCGTGATTCCTGGCAACGATGACGCAATTCGTTCAGGTGCCCTGCTCTGCCGATTGATTGCTGATGCCGTTACCGAGGGTCGATTCATTCGTGCGAACCGTCCAGTAATCAGTAAGGCTGCTCCAGCTCCAGCTCCAGTGGTTGCGCCGACCGCTGAAGTCGCACCCGCTCCAGCGACTGAAGTGACGCCCGTCGTCGAGATTGAAACGACGCCCGCGCCGACCGCTGAAGTCGCACCCGCTGCGGCATCCGACGCTGAAGCAACCACCGAAATCGCCAAAGCCTGATTCGTCAGTAAAGATTCACAGAGGAGAACATGGTGAGTATCACCGCGAAAGACGTACAGACACTTCGCCAGTCAACCGGCGTAGGAATGATGGACGCCAAAAAGGCCTTGGAGGCCAATGACGGCGATATGGAAGCAGCGACGCAATGGCTGCGTGTTCAGGGTTTAGCATCAGCCGCCAAGCGCGCCGACCGCGAAGCGGGAGAGGGCGCGGTCGCCGTCGTGCGCAACGGTAACGTCGCTTCGATCGTTGAGATGCGCTGCGAGACAGACTTCGTCGCAAAATCTGAAGAGTTTGTCTCACTCGTCGATGAAATAGCGGCGCGCGTCTGCGCCGACGGCGTTGGTGCCACGGCGCAGTTCCAGGAAAACATCGAGAAGATGCTTACCACCTTGAAAGAGAACATCTCGCTTGGTCGCGTGTACCGTCTCGAAGCTGGCGAGGGCGAGGTGGTGGACACGTACTCGCACCTGCAGGCAGGTCGCGGCGTGAACGCAGTTGCCGTTGTCGTCAAAGGTGGAACGGAAGAGTTGGCTCACGAGATCGCGGTCCACATTGCCTTCTCGAAGCCCCTTTACCTGAAGCGCGAGGACGTGCCCGAGGCTGAGGTTGCCGCTGAGCGCAAGACTGTCGAGGAGATTTCGCGTAACGAGGGTAAGCCCGATGCGGCGCTGCCCAAGATTATTGAAGGCCGCCTGAACGGTTGGTTCAAGGACCGCGTGCTTCTTGAGCAGAACTACGTGAAGGATGAGAAACAGTCAATTCAGCAGTTCTTGAACGGCGCCACGATCACTGCGTTCGCTCAAGTCGTGATCGGGAGTTAGGCGATATTCGTGCGCCGGGTGGTCTTAAAACTTTCGGGTGAGGCGCTCGCTTCAGCCGCGAGTGACGAGACTATTGATGCGACGACCGTTGATTTCTTGGCGCGTGAAGTTGCCAACGCCATGCAGCGTGGCGGACTCGAGCTTGCGGTGGTCGTGGGCGGGGGAAATATTTGGCGTGGCGCCACGGGAGCCATGGCCGGAATGAACCGCGCGAACTCGGACCTCATGGGCATGCTCGGTACCGTGATCAACGCGCTCGCCCTGCAAGACGCTATTGAGTCGCACGGCCGTCCGACGCGAGTAATGTCAGCGATTGGCATGGACCAGGTTGCTGAGCCCTACATCCGCCGTCGTGCGGTTCGTCACCTTGAAAAGGGTCGTGTCGTAATCTTCGCCGCCGGTATGGGTAATCCTTATTTCACGACCGATACACCGGCGGCTCAACGCGCCGCAGAGATTGAAGCTGAAATTGTCCTCAAGGGGACCCACGGTGGGGTTGATGGTGTGTATTCAGAAGACCCACGCGTGAATCCGAACGCTACGAAGTTCGACGAAATATCCTTTGACGAGGTCATCGCCAAGAATCTTCGCGTCATGGACATGACGGCAATCACGTTCTGCAAGGACAATAATTTGCCGCTTCGAGTGTTTGACCTGATGGCCGAAGGAAACTTGGGTCGCGCACTTGACGGTCACGCCGTCGGTACGCTGGTGAAGTAATGGATAACGAACTCGTAGACCTGGTGATGGACGACACGCGTGAGCGAATGGCTCGAGCGATTGAGCACGTGAAGAGCGAGTTCGCCGCAGTGCGAACTGGCCGAGCGTCGTCATCGCTGATTGAGAACTTGCTCGTCGACTACTACGGCACCGAAACTTCGCTCAAGCAGTTGGCGAACTTCTCGGTGCCCGAACCGCGACTGCTCGTCGTCTCACCCTTTGACAAGGGTGCCATGGCCGCCATTGAGAAGGCCATTAGCAACGCCGACCTCGGATTGAATCCGTCGAACGATGGTCAAGTAATTCGCCTCGCGTTTCCGACCCTCACCGAAGAGCGCCGCAAGTCCTTCGTCAAGATCGTCAAGACCAAGGCCGAGGACGGCAAAGTTGCCTTGCGCGGCGTTCGTCGACACGCACGTCAGGAACTCGAAAACCTGGAAAAAGAGGAAGGCCTGTCGAGCGATGACATCGAGCGTTTCGAGAAGGTCCTCGACAAGATGACCCAGGACGAAGTGGCTGCGGTGGACGCGCTGCTTGCTCATAAGGAGCAGGAACTACTTGAAGTCTGACGACGACACCCCGTTCGACGATGCGACTGGCGAGTTTCCGGTCGTGAGTGCGACAGACTCGCGAGTGACCATCACTGGCGCCGAAATCGCCGCCGAAGTTGTCGACGACGCACCCGTCATTGATCCGGCGACACTTCTGCCGCACTGGACCGACGCCCCGACCGGCCAGGTACCCATCGTTGTCGCCCGAGAAGCCGCCGATAATGACGATCCCTGGGCCGCAATTCCCGCTCCAGCTTGGCGCGAGGGCGAGGCCGATTGGGTAGCGCACGAAGAGCAGTTCGACGCATCGCTCCTCGCGGGTGACGCCAAGGAAGAGGACGCGCGTCCGTGGGAGTTCACCCTCGTCGAAGAAGAGATCGCCGCCGAGGAGATTCTTGACGAGACGCCTCGTCCGGAACCCATGCGCGCTCAACGAACGCGTCGAACGGTTCGAGTGAATCAACTCGCCGGTCGTGCCGTGCGTCAAGGAACCCAACGCAGCGTTTCCCTGGCCACGTTCACGGGAATCCTTCTCGCGATCGTCGTCTTCAGTGTTTTCCTCGCGGGTACCCTTCCGGTCGCCGTGATGCTCCTCTTGGTCCTCGGGCTCGGCGCCGCCGAGGCGTACGCGGCCTTTCGTTCGGTTGGCGCCCACCCCGCAACGATTCTCGGTATCGTCGGGGTGCTGACGCTCGGTGTTGCTGCGTACAACAAGGGTGTGGCCGCCATTGGTGCGGTGACGGTCCTGATGTTGATTTTCGGCTTCATTTGGTATCTCAACGCCGAAAAGAAAATCGACGTGCTCGACGGACTCGGCGCGACGATCTTCGTCTACGTGTGGGTTGGAGTCCTCGGCTCGTATTCGCTACTTCTGATCTCACCGAATTCGTTTCCGAATCATCACGGTTTGGCGTACCTCTTCGGGGCCATTGTCTTGTCGGTCGCCAATGACTCCGGTGCGCTGTTTATCGGGCGCGCTATTGGTCATCGCCCCCTCAATAGGTCGCTGTCACCCAATAAGACCATTGAGGGAACGGTCGGGGGCACGATAATCACGCTCATCGCCGGTGTGGTAATCCTGCCGTTGGTTAGTCCCTGGACGAGGACCCACGGTTTGGAAGCCGCCGTTGCCTTCGCGATCGTGGTTCCATTGGGTGATCTCTTTGAGTCGATGGTCAAGCGCACCCTCGGCGTGAAGGACTTGGGTCAACTGTTACCGGGGCACGGCGGACTGCTCGACCGAGTCGATGGACTGCTGTTCGCACTGCCGACGATGTACTACCTCGCCCACGTACTCAAACTGGGATAACGATGTTGTCGACGCGCCCAAGTGTGGCGCTCTTGGGTGCGACGGGCTCAATCGGCACGCAAACACTTGATGTTCTGCGTCGCGAACTCGACTCGTTTGATCTCGTCGCGATCGCGGGGGGTCAACGGCTCGCTCAACTGGCCGCCATCGCCAAGGAGTTCGATGTTTCGAACATAGGGGTCGTGAGCAACGACGACCGGGTCAGTCTGCAGGCAATGGTCGGACCGAGCGTCAACATCGTGGTCGGCGCCGAGGGCCTTACCGAGTTGTCAATGTGCGCTGATGTCGTCGTGAACGCCGTCGTGGGTTTTGCGGGGCTTCCGGTGACGTTGAGCGCCCTCCAGGCGGGCAAGCGGCTGGCGCTCGCGAACAAGGAGTCTTTGATCGCGGCGGCACCGCTCGTCGCCAAAGTGCGCACGACCGGCGGCGCGGAGATACTCCCCATCGATTCCGAGCACTGTGCAATCCATCAATGTCTTGCCGGCTCCCCGGACGAACCGGGCCACCCCGATGTTCGACGCCTGCTCCTCACCGCGTCGGGTGGCCCTTTTCGAGGATGGACCAAGCACCAACTCAGCTCGGTGGCGAAGAGTGATGCGCTGAAGCACCCCACATGGTCAATGGGCCCGAAGATCACGATCGACTCGTCAACGCTGATGAACAAGGGGCTGGAAGTGCTCGAAGCCTCGGCCCTCTTCGGCATCGAAGTTGACCGGGTCGACGTCGTCGTCCACCCGCAGTCCATTGTCCACTCCATGGTTGAGTACGTCGACGGTTCGGTGCTCGCGCAGCTTTCAGAACCGGACATGCGTCTGCCCATTGCGTACTGCCTTGGCTCGCCCGTGCGCTTCAATCATGGCTGGGGCCGTCTCGATTTCAGCCAGGCGCTGCACCTGACGTTTGAGGCACCTGACCGTGAGGCGTTTCCGGCGTTGGATCTGGCCTACGCCGCCGCTCGCCGGGGGGGAGCCGCCGCCGCGTGGCTCTCGGCGGCGAATGAAATCGCCGTCGATGCGTTCCTCAACGATCAGATTTCCTGGTCGCGCATCGTGCCGCTGGTCGCCGACGTGATGGACGGCTTCGACGACGAGCCGCTTACGTCGCTGGAGGAGCTCTTCGAGAACGACGCGACCGCTCGTCGAATCGCTCACGGTATGGTAATTGGGCAGTGAAGAAATCATCCTCGTCTGACGCCAAATCGCTCATCATCCTCATCGCGGGCGTCGCAGCATTGATCACGCTCTTGACGTGGTGGGGGGGATGGGCGTTGCCGGTTGTGATCATCGCCATCTTCGTCATGGTGATGGGCCACGAGTTCGGTCACTTCATTACCGCGAAGCGCGCCGGCATGCAGGTCACCGACTTCTTCGTCGGTTTTGGGCCGGTCATCTGGTCCGTCACGCACGGCGAGACCCGTTACGGCGTGCGGGCGTTTCTCCTGGGCGGCTACGTGAAGGTTCCGGGCATGACCTGGGGCGAGGAGATTCCCGCTGAGAAGGAGAATCGCACGTATCGCTCGGCGTCGTATCCGCGAAAGGTGCTGTTCGCGTCGGCGGGATCGCTGATGCACGTCGTGATGGCGCTGCTCCTGGCGTGGGCGTCGTTGGCGCTCATTGGACTTCCGTCATCGAGCGCGGTGGGCATTTCGGCCTTTTCGCACTGGGACGGGCACGCGAAGAACGCGGCCCAGACCGCCGGGCTCAAGGTGGGCGATCGGATACTTGCCGTGGATGGACGAACCGTCACGAGCCTCGATAGTTTGATCGCTGCGGTTCGAAAGAGCCCGGGTAAGAGCTTGACCTTGGAAGTCGCGCGCGCCGGCCGCGACATCACGTTGACGGCCACACCCGCCAACGCCCAGACCCTCAAAGAAGGTGGGCAAAGCATCGACACCGGAAAATCACCCGAGGGGATGCTCGGGGTCGAACTCTCTGAGCTGACGGTGCGCGCCTCGTGGTACGCAGCCATTCCCTCATCGTTCACGAGAATCGGCTCCACGATAGGAGCGGACGTTCACGCCATGATTCACGTTTTTTCACCCGGCGAGTTCTCTAACCTCTTCCACCAAGTCGCGTCGCCCGCGGCGGCGAACAACCGGGCGAACCAGTTAACGAGACCCGAGTCGATTGTCGGGGTGGTTCGAATCGCCGTCCAGAGCACCCAGTCGGGCGCCGCGGTCTTCCTCGAGATCTTGATGATGGTGAACATCTTCGTGGGACTGTTCAACATGCTCCCGATGCTGCCCCTTGACGGCGGCTACGTCGCGGTCGCGACGTACGAACGAATCCGAAGTCGTCGGGGCAGCCACTACCAGGCCAATATCAATCTCCTGGCGCCGGTGGTCTACGCGTTCATGAGCGTGCTCCTGGTGCTCTTCGCGTGCACGCTGTACCTCGACATCGTCCACCCCATCGCCAATCCGTTCCAGTAGGCGCTTCGCCGACGTGCTCGACACGGCAGAATAGGGGGGTGGATGTCACTGCTAGCGCTCTCAGCCCCCGTCGCCTCACGCGTCAGATCTCCGTTGGATCGGTAAAGGTCGGCGGCAACGCCCCGATCTCGATCCAGTCGATGACGACCACGAAAACGGCGGATGTCGAGGGCACGCTGCAGCAGATCTACGCCCTCGCCGCCGCGGGCGCGGACATCGTGCGCTGTACGTGCAACGAGCAGGCCGCCGCCGAAGGACTGGCGCAGATCGTCCCTCGCTCGCCGGTCCCGATCGTCGCCGACATTCACTTTCATGTGGAGATGGCGCTCGCCGCCCTCGAAGCCGGCGTGCAAGGACTTCGCCTCAATCCCGGCAATTTGCGCAAGCCCGAGGAGATCAAGCTCGTCGCCAGCGAGGCGCGCGATCGAGGCGTGCCCATTCGAATTGGCGTCAACGCGGGAAGCCTGCATCCCGACATCTACGAGAGGTTTGGCGGCGCGACACCCGAAGCCCTCGTGGAGTCGGCGCGCATCGAGCTCGCGTACTTCGAGGAAGTTGGTTTCTCGGACGTCAAGATTTCGGTGAAGGCGTCGTCGGTCGCGACGATGATCGCCGCGTATCGGCTGGCGTCGGAGACCTTCGAGCACCCCCTGCACCTCGGTGTGACTGAGGCGGGCCCGCTGCCCGGAGGACTCTTGAAAGGAACCGCCGGAATCGCGACGCTGCTCGCCGAGGGCATAGGGGACACGCTTCGTTACTCGCTCACGGCCGATCCGGTCGAAGAGGCTCGGGCCGGTCGACAGTTGCTGGAAGCACTCGGTCTCCGCGAGCGCAAGGGACTTGACCTCATAGCGTGTCCGAGTTGCGGGCGCGCAGAAGTTGACGTCATCAAGGTCGCCACCGAAGCCCAGGCGGCCCTCTCCGAGTTGAACCTACCCATCCAGGTGGCCGTCATGGGCTGCGTCGTGAACGGACCGGGCGAGGCGCGTCACGCGGACCTTGGCATCGCGGCGGGAAAGAAGCGCGGACACCTGTTCATTCAAGGTCAGATCGTGCGCGTGGTCCCCGAGGACGAAATGGTCGCCGCGCTCGTCGACGAGGCGAAAAAGATCGCCGCCGAGGGTATCGCCGCGCGCCTGCTCGCGAGAGACGAATCCGCTGAGGCTGAAGCTGAAGCCGACCGCGCGTTGCTGTTGGACGCGAAGGGCTTGGACGTGAATCATTCCAGCGAGCGCATCGAGAGAATCCGCCACCGCACCGAGGGCTGAGGCCGGGCTTGGCTAGGCTGCATCAAGGCATCAAAGGAGAATCGTGGCATATCAGAACGTCCTCACCCCTCAGGCAGAGGACTTCCCCGGCTGGTATCAAGACGTCGTGGCGAAGGCCGAAATGGCCGACAACGGCCCCGTACGAGGCACGATGGTCATTCGCCCCTACGGCTACGCCATCTGGGAACGGATCCAGGCTGAGATCGACGCTCGCATCAAAGAGGCCGGCGCGCAGAACGCGTACTTTCCCCTCTTCATCCCGCAGAGTTACCTCTCCAAAGAAGCCGAACACATCGAGGGCTTCAGTCCCGAGCTCGCGGTCGTGACGTTCGCGGGCGGCGAAGAGCTCGCCGAGCCGGTGGTCGTTCGCCCCACTTCAGAGACGGTCATTGGCGAGTTCATGGCGAAGTGGATCCAGAGCTACCGCGACCTCCCGCTGCTGCTCAATCAGTGGGCGAACGTCGTGCGATGGGAACTGCGGCCCCGGCTCTTTCTTCGATCGTCGGAGTTCCTCTGGCAAGAAGGACACACCGCACACGCCACCTTCGAGGACGCCGCGGCGTACGCGATGAAGATTCACACCGAGGTGTACGACGACGTCTTGAACGAAGTGCTCGCCGTGCCGACGTTCCTTGGCATCAAGCCCCCTCGTGAGAGGTTCGCCGGCGCCATCAACACCATGACGTGCGAGGGCATGATGCGTGACGGCAAGGCGTTGCAGATGGCGACGAGCCACGAGCTCGGCCAGAACTTCTCCAAGGCCTTCGACATCTACTACCAGAACGAAGAAGGTCAGGCCGCGCTCTGTTACACCACGTCGTGGGGATCCTCGACGCGCCTGGTGGGCGGGCTCATCATGGCCCACGGTGATGACAACGGTCTGATCATCCCTCCGCGCCTTGCGCCGACCCAGGTGGTGATCATCGCGGTACGCGACGAGGTGCACGTGAACGAGGCCTGCGAGCGGATTCTCGCCTCGCTGAAGCGTGCGGGGGTGCGCGCGGTGCTCGATCGTGGCCGGGGCAGCTTTGGCCGCCGACTCACGGACTGGGAGATCAAGGGCGTGCCGCTGCGCGTCGAGGTTGGACCCCGCGACCTCGCCGAGGGCGTCGTTACCGTCGTGCGCCGCGACACCGCAGCGAAGGTGGCGCTCGCCATCGATGACGTGGCGCGCCAGGCGCCCGCCATGCTCGAGGGCATGCAGTCCGAACTGTTCGAGGGCGCCCGCGACCGCCGCGACGCCAACACCTGTGACGTGGCCTCGGTGGTGGAGGCGATAGAAGTCGCCCAGACGGGCTTTGCCCGACTCTCGTGGGACCTCGTGGGCGACTCCGAAGAGGCCGAAATGAACAATCAGGCGGTGACCATCCGGTGCTTGCAGCGCGCCGACGGTTCGATTCCCTCCAGTGACCTCGAGAATGACCTGCTCTGCATCGTCGCCAAGTCGTATTAGTCTCGGACGTAGTTTCGAAATTCAAAAGAAGCAAACGCAGGGAGTTTTAGCAGGTCACGCCCAATTGTGGATAGGGGATAATACTGCTACAATTGCTCCCGACAGTCCGCACAGGACGTTTGGACTCGTTTAAGCGCGGGCCTCGGGCCCGCGCTTTCTCATTGTCCGAACGCTTGTAGACACAGAGAGGAGCGCGATGGCCGTGGATTTGGAGACACCGTTGCGCTCACTGCTTTCCCCCCTGGGACTGGATCTCTACGACGTCGAGCTCGCGAAGGGCACCCTCAGCGTCATCGTCACCAAAGAAGGCGGCGTCGACCTGGAGTCGCTCACGAAGGCCAATCGGACCATTTCCGAGTGGCTCGACACCAACGACCCGATTCCCGGGCGTTTCACGCTGGACGTCTCCAGCCCCGGTCTCGAGCGCCGACTGCGCACCCCCGGACATTTTCTTTCCACCGTTGGCGAAGTGGTGACACTGCGTGAGCTCCGTGAGGGCCAGCCCACTCGGCGCCTCGAAGGCACCGTGGTGAGTGCCGACGCGACGTCAGTCACACTGGACGACGCCGAGCACGGTCAGGTGGTCGTGGCGCTCGACCGTATCGAACGCGCCCGCACCGTCTTCAAGTGGGGTGGCGAAAAGAAGCCCACCCCATCACGTGGCAAGGCAGCTTCTTCACCGACGAGCAAGAAAGGCTAATCATGGCGAACTTCGAATTTCTTGAAGCCCTGGGACAGATTGCACGTGACCAGAACATTGACGAGGGGGAGTTGCTCATCGCTTTGGCGAACGCCCTGCTCGCTGCCTATAAGCGTCGTCCCGACTCCGCGGAGGACGCCGAAGTCGAGATCAATCCCGAGACCGGCGAAATCAAGGTCTGGGGCCTCGAGCTGGACCTTGACGGCAACGTGACTCGCGAGTGGGACGCCACGCCTGACGACTTCGGTCGAATCGCCGCCCAGACCGCGAAGCAGGTCCTGATGCAGCTGATCCGTGACATTCAGCGTCGCCAGATGTACGAAGAGTTCGCGAACCGCGAGGGCGACATCGTCTCGGGCACCGTCCAGCAGAACGACAACCGCTACACGCTGTTGGACTTGGGCCGCGTGGAAGCGCTGCTGCCCCAAGCCGAGCAGATCGCCTTCGAGCGCTACGAACACGGTGCGCGCATCAAGGTGTACATCGTCGAAGTGCGCAAGACCAACAAGGGTCCCCAGATTGTCGTTAGTCGCACGCACCCGGCACTCGTCGCCAAGTTGTTCGAGATCGAAGTTCCAGAGATCGCGAACGGCATCGTCGAGATCAAGGCCCTCGCTCGTGAACCCGGCCACCGCAGCAAGATCGCGGTGGCTTCGAACGACTCCATGGTCGACCCGGTGGGAGCGTGCGTGGGTGCTCGCGGCTCGCGCGTGCGCAACATCACGAACGAGCTGCGCAGCGAGCGCATCGACGTCGTGCCCTACAGCGACGATCCGATCGAGTTCATCCAGGCGGCCCTGCAGCCCGCGCGCGTTCGTGAGGTTCGATTGAACGAGGAAGACGGCATCGCCACGGTCATCGTGCACGACCAGCAGCTGTCGCTCGCCATTGGCAAAGAGGGGCAGAACGCGCGTCTCGCGGCGCGCCTGACCGGATGGCGCATCGACATCCGCTCGGAGAACGAGGGCCAGGAGGACGAAGTCGTCGAAGAGGTCTGGACCGAGGGTGACGTGGTCGTGGACGAGAAGATCGTGGAGGTCGTCGACGAGAACGGCGTCGAAGCCGTTATTGACGACGTACTCGTCACTGACGCCGAAGGCGACGTCGAGGAGCTGGTTGCCGTTGCAGAAGTTAGCGGTGACCAGGTTGTGGAGGACGAGGCATAGCACCGATTCGGACTTGTGTGGTGTGCCGTAAACGGCGAGATGACACCGAATTGGTCCGAGCCGGTCAAACCGCTGACGGTACCTGGTACCTCGGCAGGGGGACCGGAAGAGGAGTCTGGTGGTGTGCCGACTCGGCCTGCGGCGAGGCTTTACAGAGTGGCCATGTGGCGCGCGCCCTGCGAAAAGCGGTGGACGCAAACGACGTGGAAGTTCTGGTAGCAGAATTGAGGGGCCGGCAAAAGGCTTCAGTTGTGAAAGAATAGATAACTGTGTTCGCAGGAAGTGCGAACACATGATTTAAGGGAACGTTTTGGCGCAGAAGAAAATCCGGGTACACGAGCTCTCGAAAGAACTCGGACTGACGAGCAAAGAGTTGCTCGCGCTCGCCCAAAAACTAGGCATCGGCGCGTCCAGCCCGTCGGCGTCCATCGAAGACGCGCAGGCTGACCGCATCCGGCGCCGCGCGGACGCCGACGGGCTACGTCGCGTCGTCGAGCCCGGCGAAGCCGCGAAGCCCGCCAAGGCCCCGGAAGCTACGAGCGACGCGACGCCCGAGGCGTCGGTACGCACGACCAGGGTCGTGAAGCCTCCGAGCGCGCCGGTGGCGCCCGCAGTGGAAGCGCCCAGCATCGAGGTGAAGCCCGATGAGGTGAGTGTCGAAGCTCCGCCCGTCGCGCCGGTCGAGGCGCCGGGCCCCAAGGTCGTCCGCAGCCGCGCCGCCGTTCCCAAGCCCGTGCCGACCCGCACCGCCTCTCCCGACGGTCCCACCACCATTCGTCCCACGCAACGCCCGTCGGGCGAAGGCAGCGGCGAAGGCGGCGCTCCATCGATGCGCCCACCGCTCAGTGCGACCGGTCGTCCCATCCCGCCGCCCCCCGGCCGCCCCCTCAGCGCGACCGGTCGTCCCATCCCGCCGCCCCCGGGTGCGCGTCGACCAATGCCCGGCTCCACCAGCCGTGCCCCTGGTGCTGGTGGATCTCGACCAATGGGCGCTCGCCCGACGACTGGTGCTCCGCGTACCGGTGGACCATCGCGCCCAGGTGGCGCGGGGGGAACCGGATTCGGAGGGCCGCGCACTGGTGGTCCTACTACCGGTGCTCCGGCCGGACCCGGCCGTGGTGGACCCGCGGGACGTGGCACTGGCGGACCTCGCGGCTCGCAGCGCAAAGTCACGCGCCGCCGACGCCGCAACGTGGAAGAGCTCGAGCCGACGCAAATGACGACCTGGCAGCCGAGTAGCGCACCGGTCCCCGAAGGTGAAGTCATCATCGAGCGTGGTTCGACCGCGAAGGACGTGGGCCCCAAGCTCAATCGCAGTGCCGCGGACATCATGCGCTTCTTGTTTCTCCAGGGCGAAATTGTCACCGCGGTGCAGGGTCTCACCGACGACATGATCGAGTTGTACGCCGCCGAAGTCGGCGCCGCGGTGCGACTCGTCGACCCGGGCGAACAGCAAGAGGCCGCACTCCTCGCCAAGTTCTTCGACGAGGACGACCAGGACGACGAGATCGAGGCGATCGCGCGACCACCGGTCGTTACGGTCATGGGTCACGTCGACCACGGCAAGACCTTGCTCCTCGACAAGATTCGAAAGACCAACGTCGTTGCCGGTGAAGCCGGTGGCATTACCCAGCACATCGGTGCTTACCGAGTGATGTGGAAGGGCAAGCCCATAGCTTTCCTGGACACGCCGGGCCACGAAGCCTTCACCGCAATGCGCGCGCGAGGCGCCAAGGTCACCGACATCGTCATTCTCGTGGTCGCCGCCGATGACGGCGTGATGCCACAGACCGTCGAAGCGATCAACCACGCCAAGGCCGCGGGCGTTCCGCTCATCGTCGCGGTAAACAAGATGGACAAGGCTGGCGCCAATCCCGACCGCGTTCTCCAGCAGATCAGCGAGTACGGACTCGTTCCAGAGAAGTGGGGTGGCGACACCATCTGCGTCGAGATCTCCGCTCTCCAGGGCACCGGCATCGACGAACTGCTCGAGCAGGTACTGCTCGTGGCGGAAATCGGTGAACTGGTCGCGCGCCCAACGGGCCGCGCCGTGGGAACCGTCTTGGAGGCGAACCTCGAAGTCGGTCGCGGACCAGTGGCTACGGTGATGGTGCAAAAGGGCCTTCTCTCGGTGGGCGACCCCGTGGTCGCGGGTGCGGCGTATGGCAAGGTCAAGGCGCTGATCAACGATCAGGGCAAGCAGATCAAGACGGCCGGCCCTTCGACGCCGGTCCAGGTGCTCGGGTTCAGCGAGCCGCCGTTTGCCGGTGACGAGATGCGCGTCGCGCACGACCTTGCGCACGCTCGCACGCTCGCCGAGGCTCGCGCGCAACGGGCCCGCTTGATTGGCCACCAACCAGTGGCGTCGACCAGTGGGGCCCGACTCGAAGACCTCTTCGAACAGATTCAGCGTGGCGAGACCGCTACCTTGAACATCGTGCTGAAGGCCGACGTCCAGGGTTCGCTCGAAGCGTGCACCGAGTCGCTTCGCAAGCTCGAGCGTGAGGACGTGAAACTCGTCATTGTGCACCGCGGCGTTGGAGGGATCACCGAGAACGATGTGCAGCTGGCGAAGGCCTCGAGTGCGACGATCATCGGATTCAATGTTCGTCCCGACAAGCGCAGTCGTGAACTCGCCGAGACCGAAGGCGTGCAGATTCGCACGTACGAGATCATCTACAAGTTGATTGAAGAGATCGAAGCAGCGATGCTCGGCCTGCTTTCACCGGTGTTCGAAGAGGTCGTGACCGGAGAAGCCGAAGTGCGCGAAGTGTTCCGCGTTCCAAAGATCGGGGCAATCGCGGGCTGCTTCGTACGCGACGGTGTCATCACCCGCGGCTCGAAGGTTCGATTCCTGCGCGAAGGGACCATCATCTGGAAGGGCTCGGTCACGTCGCTGCGTCGCTTCAAGGAGGACGCGCGCGAGGTGCAGGCCGGCTTCGAGTGCGGTATCGGACTGTCCGACTACCAGGACTTGAAGGATGGCGACATCATCGAGACCTTCGAAGAGCGCGAGATCCCTCGAACGGCCTAATCCATGGCCCACTCGAGCGGCGGACGCCACCCATATCCTCGCTCCGCGAGAATTAACCAGATCCTTCGTGAAGTGATCTCTGACGAGCTTCTTCGAATCTCCGACGTCGACGAACGGCTGGGCCTGTTGACGGTGACGGGCGTCGAGACTGCACCCGACATGAGCCAAGCGATGGTCTACTTCGATTCGTTGAGCGAGGACGTTCGCCCCGCGCTCGACGAGCGTCGCGCTCAGATTCAGGCGGCGGTGAACGCCCAAACCCGACTCAAGCGGACGCCGAAGCTGTCATTCATGGCCGATCCCGCGGTGGCGAGCGGCACGGCGGTCGAAGATATCTTGCGTCGCCAACACCATGACGACGAATAGCGGGCTCCTGCTGCTCGATAAGCCCCAGGGCCTAACGAGTCACGACGTCGTCGCTCGAGTGCGAAAAGTCACGAACGAACGCCGCGTCGGGCACGCGGGGACGCTGGACCCGATGGCGACGGGCCTCTTGGTCGTCGCGGTCGGACCGTCGACCCGGCTGCTGCGCTTCGCCCAGGGAGAAGTGAAGCGCTACAGCGGCACGGTCAAGTTCGGCGTCGCGACCGCTTCGCTCGACGCCGACGGCGAGGTCGTCGAGGAGCGGCCAGTTCCCCTTCTCTCGAGTGCGGACGCGCAGTTGCTCGCTCGAGGGATGCTCGGCCCCCAGCAGCAGACCCCCCCGATGGTCTCGGCGATCAAGGTGGGCGGCCGGCGCCTGCACGAGCTGGCGCGCCAGGGTCTGGAGGTCGAGCGCGAAGCCCGCGACATAACGATCAGCGATTTCAGCGTGAGTGCCACGGGCGACCCATCGGTCTGGGAGTTCGAAGTCGAGTGCACCGTTGGGACGTACGTACGCGTCCTCTTGAGCGACCTGGCCGAAAGGGCGGGCACCGTTGGCCATCTCACGTCGCTTCGTCGCGTGTCGAGCGGTGGGCACCACGTTGAGGACGCGTTGTCCCTCGATGAGCTGGAGGCGCTGGTCGTCGGGGGTGGCTCGCCGTTCCAGGCGCCGCTCGCGTTCGTCGAGTCTCTGGAGCGGACCACGCTCAGTGAAGACCAAGAGCGACGCATGCGCATGGGCCAGCAGATTGAGATCGACGGAAGCTTCGTGAGCGGTGAGATCGTGGCCGTGAACGCGCGCGGCGCGTTCGCGGCGATCCTGCGCCGTCGTGGCGAGAAGTGGAAGCCCGAGGTCGTCCTTCCCGCCGAGTCGGACCGGGCACAAGGTTAGGTTGAGGGCAATGATTATCTTGCGTGACGAATTTCGCGAGTCGAGTGAACCGAGCGCGGTGGCGATCGGCGTCTTTGACGGACTGCACCTCGGCCACCAAAAGGTCATTGACCGGCTCTGCCAACTAGCGACTCGCCACAAGCTTCGCTCGACGGTGGTGACCTTTGATCCGCATCCCGCGCTGGTGCTCGCCCCCGAGCGAGCGCCCCTGCAGATTGCGACCCTGGAGCAGCGTCTCGAGGGACTCGAGACGCTGGGCGTCGAACAGGTCCGCGTCCTCGACTTCGACGAGGGGTTGGCCCGCGAAAGCGCCACGTCGTTCGTGAAACGGGTGCTGGTCGACCAGCTGAAGACGAGGGACGTGGTCGTGGGCGAGGACTTCCAGTTCGGCCACAACCGTGGCGGCGACGTGGAGCTACTTCGCATCGAAGGCCAACGCCACGGGTTCGCTGTCCACCCCGCACCGATCTTCGGCGACGGACACCGTTGGAGCTCGACCCAGGTTCGCCAGGCCCTGCAGGGTGGGGACCTCGCGAAGGCCAACGCCACGCTCGGGCGCCCGTTCAGCCTGCGAGGAGTGGTCGTGCACGGCGACGCGCGCGGCCGGGGGCTCGGCTATCCCACCGCCAATCTGGGCCTCAATTCGCGCCAGATCATCCCCGGTCTCGGGATCTACGCCGGGGCCGTTCGCACGCCCGACGCGCGTTGGTGGCCCGCCGCTATTTCGGTGGGCACTCGACCCCAGTTCTACGCCGGGGGCCCGATCCTGGTCGAAGTGCACGTTCCCGGTTTCAGCGGCGATCTCTACGAGTCGGTGATAGATCTGGCGTTCCTGACTCACCTGCGCGGCGAAATGGTCTTCTCGGATGTCGCGGAGTTGGTCGCTCAAATCGACCGGGACGTGGCACAAACGCTTGAAATTTACGAAAAGTTTTCGCCGGAGTCCTTCGTCCTGCTAACATAGAAGTTCGGTCAGCGACGCTGATCGTGTGGGTCGTCAAGTGGGCGGCTTGCAACGGGACCCCCGACTCATAAGGCAAATACGTTATGGCTGAGAAGCAGCAGATCATCAAGGACTTTCAGGCTCACGCTACGGACACGGGCTCGCCCGAGGTTCAAGTCGCGATTTTGACGGACCGGATCTCGCACCTCACCGAGCACCTCAAGGTTCACAAGGGTGATCACCACACCCGCCGTGGACTCATGAAGCTCATTGGCCAACGTCGCCGTCTGCTCGATTACGTGCAGCGTGGCAATGTCGAGCGCTATCGCGCTTTGATCGGCCGTCTCGGCATTCGTCGCTAGCCGAGAATGCACGTCGACGCCGTCGACGTGTTCAACATATCCGAGGCCTCGGAGGCCAGTGGAGAACAGTCGCTCTAGGCGAAGGTTGCTCACTGGGATCCGGGCGGAGTGTTGCTAACCGCATAAGGAGCAAATCCATGACTGACGCAATCCGCGTAAGTAGCCCAATAACGGGCACCGACAAAACTTTGAGTTTCGAAGCAGGTCGCCTCGCACAACTCGCCGACGGAGCCGTACTGGCCCGCATTGGCGACACGATGCTGCTGGCGACCGTCGCCGCCGCACGTACCGTGCGTGAAGGCGTCGACTTCTTTCCCCTCACCGTCGACATCGAAGAGCGCGCGTACGCCGCGGGCAAGATTCCCGGGGCGTTCTTTCGCCGCGAGGGAAAACTCTCGGACCAGGCCATCCTGATCTGTCGTCTGATCGACCGTCCCCTGCGTCCCTCGTTCCCGAAGGACTTTCGCAACGAAACCCAGGTCGTCGGCACCATCTTCAGCGCCGACCAGGAAAACCCGCACGACATTCTCGCCATCAACGCCGCTTCGGCAGCCCTGATGATCTCGGGCATTCCGTTCGACGGCCCGATCGGCGCCGTACGCATGGCCTACACCACTGACGGTGAGTGGGCCCCGCACCCCACCTTCGCCGAAGGTGATGCCGCCACGTTCGAGCTCGTCGTCGCCGGACGCGCGCTGAGTGACTCTTCGGACACCGACATTGCCATCATGATGGTCGAGGCCGGCGGTACCGAAGGTTCGTTCGTGAAGTACGCCGACGGTGCGCCCAAGGTCAGCGAAGACGTTCTTGCGGCTGGACTGGAAGCATCGAAGCTCTGGATCCGCGAAGCGATCAATCTGCAGCGCGAGCTCGTGAAGGAGTTCGTCGCGGCTCGTGGTCCAATCAAGACCATCGAGTACAAGTCCGTGAAGGACTTCCAGGATGACGTGTACGCCCGCGTGGACGCCATCGGCGCCAGCGCGCTCGGCGAAGCGAACAACCTGACCGCGAAGACCGCTCGCAACGATGCGTTGGGTGCCGCGACCGCTTCGATCATCGAGCAGTTGTCCGGTGAGTTCCCTGACCGCGCCAGCGAGATCAAGGCCGCGGTGAAGTCGGTCACGAAGAAGCTCGTTCGTCGTCGCATCGTCGAAGAGGGCGTTCGTATTGACGGACGCGGTGTCGCTGACATTCGTCCACTGTCCGCAGAGATCGACCTCTTCCCGATGACTCACGGTTCCGCGCTCTTCCAGCGTGGTGAGACCCAAGTCGTGAACGTCACGACGCTCGGCATGCCGCGAATGAAGCAGATGGTCGACTCGATCACCCCGGACGAGTTCCGTCGGTACATGCACCACTACAACTTCCCGCCCTACTCAGTTGGCGAGACCGGCCGCGTGGGCGCGCCCAAGCGTCGCGAAGTCGGTCACGGAATGCTGGCCGAGCGAGCGCTCGTCCCGGTCCTTCCGAGTGAGCAGGACTTCGCCTACACCTTGCGCGTTGTCTCCGACGTGATGCAGTCCAATGGTTCGACGTCAATGGCGTCGGTCTGCGGATCGACCCTTTCGTTGATGGCGGCCGGTGTGCCGATCAAGGCACCCGTTGCCGGTATCGCCATGGGACTGGTCTACGACGAGGGTAAGTACGTCACCTTGACTGACATCCTGGGCGCCGAAGACGCGTTCGGTGACATGGACTTCAAGGTCGCCGGCACCGCCGACGCCGTCACCGCACTGCAGCTTGACACGAAGATTGATGGCTTGCCCGCCGATGTCTTGTCGAAGGCGTTGCACCAGGCATTGGCGGCCCGTCTGGCAATCCTGGACGTGATCACGTCGACCATCGCCGCGCCACGTAGCGAAGTAGCGGAAGTGGCGCCAAAGATTGTCTCGATTGAGATCCCGATCGACAAGATCGGTGAGGTCATTGGACCGAAGGGCAAGGTCATCAACACCTTGCAGCAAGAGACCGGCGCGGACATCGCCGTTGACGACGACGGTGTCGTTGGCACGGTGACCATCGGCGCGAAGGATGGTCGAGCTGTCGAAGAAGCCCGACGTCGCATCGCGCTGATTCTCGACCCTCCGACCGCCGAAGTTGGCGCGGTCTACCAGGGTCGAGTCGTCAACATCGCGAAGTTCGGTGCCTTCATCAGCATCATGCCCGGCCGTGATGGGCTCTTGCACATCTCCAAGATGTCGCCACTGAACGGTGGCAAGCGAATTGGCCAGGTCGAAGACGTGGTGGAGCTCGGTCAGGCCCTCGAAGTGAAGGTCGACGACATTGACCCCCAGGGCAAGGTCTCGCTTTCGCTGGCTGGTGAGTACGCCAACGTCGCATCTGACGAAGGCGATGCTCCTCGTGCCCCACGCCCACCTCGTGATGGAGGCGACCGTGGAGGTCGTGACCACGACCGTGGTAGCCGTGACGACCGTGGAGCCCGTGATCACGACCGTGGTAGCCGTGACGACCGTGGAGGTCGTGACGACCGTGACCGTAGCCGGGACAGCGGTTCCAGCAACAAGCCGAGTTCGTCATTCGAAGCATCCTTTGAGGCCGAGTTGGCCGGCGAGATTGGTGACCTGGGTCCTGGCGGTCCCTCGTTCTCCGAGAGCGACGGTGGTGGACGTCGTAGTCCACGACCACGTCGTCGTTAGTTTTTAACGGCCGTGTCATGCAGTCTTCGTGACTGTGTGGCACGGCCTCGTTGTTTTTTCGTAGCGTAGAGAAGATGGAAGCCACCTCGGAGACGTCTACCCGGTGGTGGCGGCCCCTCGACCGCGCCGATCGGCGCGCACTCGCCCTGATCGTCGGGCTTCCGATCCTCGCGTTCGCACTGCCCGCGCTCTGGGGTCATCCGGCCATTGCTCAAGATAATCTTCTGCAGAATTTTCCCCTGCGCGTGCTCACGGGCCAGCAGATCGATAGCGGTCATCTGCCGCTGCTTAATCCACTCGCGGACTCGGGCACCCCGCTGCTCGGGGGAATGAACGCCGGGTCGTTCTTCCCCCTGACGTTCTTGTTTGCGGCCCTCCCGGCGATTCTGGCGTGGGTGCTCAATCTCATCTCCGTCTACGTCACAGCGGCCCTCGGGATGTTCGCGCTGCTTCGCTGGCACGGACTACGGACCTTCGCCTCACTGCTGCCGGCGATGGTCTACGCCTATAGCGGGGCCATGATTGGTCAACTGGTCCACTTGGGGGTGATCCAGGGTTACGCGTTACTGCCCTGGGCCCTGCTCGTCATGCTCGCCATGGCCAAGGCGGTGGAGCGTGCGAGAGACTCGACGTGGAGAGAGCGGTTCGCCATGCTACTTCCGAGCATGACGGGACTGGCGGGACTCTGGGGACTCACGACGTTGACGGGTGAGCCTCGCGCCATTGCCGAGATGCAACTGGTTCTCTTGATTGTCGGGCCCGTCGTTCTCCTGGTGCGCGGTACGTGGCAACCGTCGAACTGGACCAATCGAATCGTGTACGTGGGAAGCGTCGCCCTGGGCGTGGCGTGGGGGGCGGTCATCGGTCTTGCCCAGCTGCTGCCCGGTTGGGCATTCATCAATCAGTCCCAGCGCACGGGCCTCACCTACCAGTGGTACGGGGCGGGCTCGTTGGCGGTGCGATGGACGAGTCTCATGTTCATACCTGACATCTTTGGCGGTAACGGCAGCCTGCATCAGCCGAGTTTCTTCGTGAACTACAACTTGCCCGAGGTCACCGGTTACGTCGGCGTACTGGCCCTGGTGGCGCTCTTCGCGTACATGAGTCGCCTGACCCGTCGGGGTTGGCGGGGTGGTGAGCGTGACTGGATTGTCTACTTCGTGGTCGCGGTCGTTGGTCTCTTCGCCACGTGGGGCAGCTTCACGCCGTTGGGCCACCTTTTCAGTGACATCCCTCTCTACGGGAGCACTCGACTCCAGAGTCGCAACATCATCCTGGTTGACCTCGGCGTCACGGTGCTGCTCGGTTGGTTCCTGCAGCGGCTCAGCGAGAAGGATTTCGCGGGCGCCGGACTCGTGGGGCGACGAAAGTGGTTCACGCTGCTGCCGGCCTTGGTGGTGGCGGCGTTGTCCTTCACGATGCTGTTCTTCGGCAACGCGATCGTGGACTGGATCGTCAAGGAACCCGAAGCCAGCCAGCTCGCGAACTTCGAGACGCCCACCCTGCTGCTTCATCTGTTCGTGGCCCTCGGGTTCGTCTGGTGTCTCATTTGGGGTCTTACGAGCCGCAAGCTCCTTCGTTGGCTCACCATCCTCGTGGTCGCGGACGTCCTGGTCTTCGCCGTCTTCTGCTCGGAGGGATTTCTGTCGGGACGGGTGAACGTCGAACCCTCCAGAACCAGCGCCGTGGCCCAACTTGGCGCACAGGGCCGCTTCGCCCTCGTCGACCCCTCGGGCTCGGACCACTACGTCTTCGAAGACTTGGGCGGGGGGAACATGAACGTCTTCACCGGCCTGTCGAGCGTCCAGGGCTACGGATCGCTGATCGACCAGCACTACGGCGCCATCACCGACACCCACCCGCTGTACGGCCTCGACGGCTGCCAACTCGCGAGGGGCATCTATCGCCAGCTGCGACTCTCCTCAGTGGTGATCTCCATGGACAAACTCGCGTTGCTCGTTACGCCGACAATGAGCCCCGCGCAACCATGTGTTCGCCTTGAACGTGCCACGACGACGCGTCGCTACTTCGGCGCGGTCATACCCGTGAGCACCGTGACGATTCGCGGGCCGGGAACCCGCAGGCTCGCGACCGGCGCCGTGACCGCGCAGTTGCTCAACGCCAAGGGCCAGCCCTTCGGGGCCACCATCAGCGAACCCGGGTCGTCGACGATGTCGTTTGACTTCTCATCACGAGGAGAGCGTGGCGCGGGGGTGCTCATCACTGCAGCCAGTGGCGCATTGATAACCTCCACCACGGTCCAAGAGCGGGGCAACTCGGCGCCGTCGTACCAGTTGAACACCACGTTCGAACTGGCGCTCTCGTCGTCGGCGTGGCGACTGACGGCGACGAACGGGACGCTCTCGTACTTCCGCGCGACCTCCCTGCGCCCCAGCGACTGGATCGCGTCACGCACTTCAACGTCACGTATCACCAAGATTCGCAATACGTCGTGGGGCGATTCGTGGGTGACGGTGAAGGGTGCGCACCCGACGGTGATCAAACGGTCGATGGAGTGGATTCCCGGTTGGCGCGCGACGGCGGTCAACAACCGCAGCGGCGCGAGTGAGGCCCTTCACGTCGAGCGCTCCGGTCTCATCCAACAAGTGCACGTGCCGGCCGGCGACTGGACAGTCCATTTCCATTACCACGCGCCGCACATTGAGATCGGTCTCGTCGCTTCGATCGTCGGGACCCTTTCACTTATCGTGTCGGTGTTCGTTCTCTGGCGACGGGTTCCCAGAAAACGGAAAGGTAGGGTGAACCCGTGAAGAGGATCGCAATCGTTGGCGGAGCCGGACGCATGGGCCAGGCCCTCGCCCAAGGCCTGAACGCGCTCGCGCAGATCACGGTCGCTGCGCTCGTTGACGTGCACGAACCCCGTGAGTCCTATGGTGCGCGCTACCACGAGCTGCTCACTGGCGTCGAACCCAGCGGAGTTGACGCGGTGGTCGACTTCTCGAACCCCGAGGGCGTCGTGGTATCGGCGGCGTGGTGCGCCGAGCACGGTATTGGTCTCGTCATTGGAGCGACCGGGCTCAGCGCAGAGCAACGTGGCGCCGTCGAGGCGGCCGGTGCGAAGACCGGCGTCGTCATGGCGTCGAACTTCTCGATTGGCGCGGTGCTCTCCGAGCGGTTCGCCGCCATGGCCGCTCCCTATTTCGAGGGCGTGGAGATCATTGAACTCCACCACGACAAGAAGGTTGACGCCCCCTCGGGTACGTCACTCGCCGCGGCTCGCCGTATCGGTGCCGCGCGAAAGAACGCCGGGATGGCGCCGCTCGTCGATCCCACCGTTCGTCACACCGTGGCGGGCGCGCGCGGCGCCGATGCGGGCGACGGCGTAATGATCCACTCGGTGCGCCTTCCCGGGCTCGTGGCGCATCAAGAGATCCTCTTCGGCGGCCCCGGCGAAGGACTCACGATTCGTCACGACTCCTACGATCGCCAGAGTTTCGTGCAAGGGGTCGCGCTCGCCGTGCTCGCCGTTTCATCGACGCCGGGCCTCACGACTGGCATCGATTCGTTCATTGCCTAGTCGTGTTCGCCCGATTCGAGAGGAGCGACATTCAATGGCTGGTAACTTCGTTCTATGGGTTCACCGCGATTAGGTACTGTTCTTACGGCGATGGTGACCCCCTTTGGGCCCGACGGATCCATTGACTTTGACGTCGCGGGCGACCTGGCGGCGTTTCTGGTCGAGCAGGGGAGCAACGGGCTGGTCGTGGCGGGTTCCACCGGCGAGGGCTCTTCGCTCTCGGACGAGGAGAAGCTCAGCCTGTTCACGTGCGTGGCCCAACGGGTCACGGTACCGGTGCTCGCCGGATCGACGTCGTCGAATACCGCCCACTCAGTGGCGTTGACGAGCCAAGTGGCGAAGACCGGGGTGGCTGGCGTCCTCGCCACGACTCCCGCGTACGCGCGACCCAGCCAGAGTGGCATCGCCGGTCACCTCGGGGCCATCGCGGACAGCACGGAGCTTCCAGTGATGCTGTACGACATTCCGGTTCGCACCGGCCGCAAAATCGCGTCCTCGACGACTATCGACCTCGTGCGGGCGCACTCGAACATCGTGGCCCTGAAGGACGCCTCCGCGGACCTGGTGTCGGCCGCGCACACCAAGGCCGTGCTCGGTGACGCGCTCGACCTCTACAGCGGCGACGACGGCCTCTTGTTGCCATTCATGGCCGTCGGTGCCGTCGGCGTCGTTTCGGTGGCGGCCCACTGGGCGGGACCGGAGTTCGTCGGGATTGTCCACTCGGTCGAAGCGGGCGATTGGACCAATGCTCGATTACTGAACGAGCGTGTGAGCGCGAGTTGCGCATTCGAAAGCACCGAGTCGTACCCCAACCCACTACCCTCGAAGGCCGCGATGCGCGCGCTGGGGTTCGCGGTGGGCGAGTGTCGCTACCCGCTCGGTCCGGGCGATGAGATCCTCGATGCGTCCGCCGCTCAAGTCGTTGCGTCACTGCGAGCACAACGTGGCTAAGAGCACCGTTCGCGTTACCTTTCTGGGTGGGCTCGGCGAGATAGGTCGAAACTGCCTGGCGCTCGAACAAGACGGTCGAATCGTCATCGTCGACGCGGGCCTCATGTTCCCCGAGCCCAACATGTACGGCGTTGACATCATCCTGCCGGACTTTCGATGGCTCATCGAACGACGTGACCGCGTGGACGCGATTGTGCTTACCCACGGCCACGAGGACCACACCGGCGCGCTTCGCTACCTCGTGAAGGACGTCAACGTTCCAATCTACGGATCGGCTCTCACGCTGGGCTTTGCTCGCCACCGACTCACGGAGGCCAAAGTCGCCAAGGACCTCACCTTCATCGAGGTCACCGACGGCGAGCGCCGGCGCATCGGACCCTTCGAGGTTGAGTTCATCCCGGTCACGCATTCGGTGCCGAGCGCGCACGCACTGGCTTTTCATACCAGCGTGGGCATCATCGTCCACTCGGGAGACTTCAAACTTGACCTGACGCCGATCGACGGACGCCGCACCGACATTTCGCGTTTGGCGGCGATCGGTGACGAGGGCGTCGCCTTGCTGCTCTGCGACTCGACGAACGCCGAAGAGCCGGGCTTCACCGCGTCGGAGCGGTCGGTGGGCGGAGCGCTTCGCCGACTCTTCCTCGAACGTCCCGAACGGCGACTCGTCGTGGCGTGTTTCGCGAGCCATATTCACCGCGTGCAACAGATCATCGACGTCGCGCGAGAGCAGCATCGCAAGATTGCCCTGATGGGTCGCTCCATGGAGTCGAACGTGAAGCTCGCGAGGAAACTCAATCTGCTGCACGTCGAGACGGCCGACTTCATTGACATTGAAAACGTCGGCCAGTTCGCACCAGGCGAGGTGTGCGTGATCTGCACGGGGAGCCAGGGTGAGCCGCTGGCGGCCTTGTCAAAGCTCTCGCGTGGCGACGCGCGAAACTTCAAGGTGGGCGGCGACGACACGGTCATCCTCAGTTCGCACCCGATTCCCGGCAACGAGTGGTCGGTGGGCCGCGTCATTGACGATCTGCATCGCGCGGGTACCGAGGTCATCCATTCGGGCAACGAGCCGGTGCACGCATCGGGTCACGCCCGCCAGGGCGAGTTGCGCACCTTCCATCAACTTGTACGGCCCCGCAACTTTGTGCCCGTGCACGGCGAGTATCGACACATGGTCCATCACGCCGACCTGGCGCTCACGATGGGCATTTCGGAAAAGCACATCTTGATCTGCGAAGACGGCGACCAGGTGGAGGTCACGGCCGCGGGCATTCGCCGGGCGGGCCAGGTGCCCGCGGGATTCCACTACATCGACGGGAGCGCGGGCGACCTCGACGAACGTCCCCTCGAAGAGCGGCGCATGCTCGCCGAGTACGGGGTGCTCCAGATATCGGCCGGCGTCGACGGCGAGCGTGGCGTCATCATCCAACCGGTCAGCCTGACCGCGCGGGGCTGGTTCGAGGGCGAACACGATAAGCAGCTGCTCGAGTCGGTGACCAAGGTGGTGCGTGACGCGCTCGTCTCAGCACTCAGCGAGGGCGACCGCGATCCGTTGTCGCTGAATAAAGTCGCTCAGCGCGCGGCGGGGCGCATCCTCGGCCAGAAGTTTCGGCGCCAACCGGTGCTGCTCGCCGCGATCGTCGTTCTCTAATCGTCGCCCTTGTCGGGCTCGCCGTGCTCGGCGTTGGTGCGACCCGCTCGCCAGAAGGCCTTGCGACTGATCTGCTCGTCGCGCAGTCCGCGATCGAGCAGCGCGTCACGAAGAACCTTGCTGACTGAGAACTCGCCGAAGAGGTAGGCGTGCCCGTCGTCGGGCGGCAACGCAAAGGCGGCGAGCCCGCTCAGCAGACCCGACGGATCGTTGCGGGCTCGATCGTTGCGGTCGACGAAGATGCCGGTAACGCCCAGTCCCTCGTCGAACGGCGCGGTCAGCGCGTCCTCGGCGTTATCGAGTTCCACAATGAAGATGGCTCGCCCGGGAACCTCGATGCTCTGGGCCATCCGGTAGAAGGCCCCGAGGCCGCTCGCGTCGCCGATGAAGACGTGCCAGTCGGCATCGGCGGCGAGGGGGATCTTTCCGCGGGGTCCCACGACGTCGACCTCGTCGCCGGCCTGGCAACTTCGCGCCCAGGCACTGCCCGGGCCGTCGTGGGCGGTGACGATCCAGAGCGTGACCCGATTGGTCTCGGGGTCGTGGGCGCGAACGCTGTAGCGGCGCCGCACGAACCTTCCGGTGGCGTCTTTCACCCGAATCATGACGTCGTTGCCGGGGACCCCGGCGAGCGGAGCATCGCCACTGAGCACGATTTCGTGCATCGAGGTGTTGAGGGGCTGGGCTGAGACCACCCGACAGAGCGCCGCCGAGGCGTGCAGACGTCGGGCGAGCTCGAGCGAGGAGTTGTCGGGCGTTGAATTCACCACAACAGCCTAGAACTATTGTTACGCATTACGAACCTGCGTTCGGTAAGTTGGATGGTTGTGGCACCCGCACGACACCAAAAAAAGCCGGTAAAGAGGGCGACGAAGAGTTCGTCGGCCAGGAAGGCTCCGTCCACGGACAATCCCACCATTTGGCAGCGTCACGAGCGCGATATCTGGATAGTCCTCCTGATCGTCGTGGGCCTTTTTGCGGCGTTGGCGGAGGCTTCGGTGCTCGGGCCGGTGGGTCGCGCGATCTCCGAGGCGCTGAAGGTCGTCTTTGGCGTTGGCCGGTTCGCGCTGTCGCCGATTCTTCTCGCCCTCGGCGTCGCGCTCGTCTGGGGCAAGGTCGAGGTCGATCGTGCCCGATTCGGTTGGGGAATCGCGCTCGGCCTCGTGAGCATCAGCGGCATTGGTGACTTGGCCGGAGGTCGTCCGAGTTTCCACGCGGGCGTCAGGGCGTTGGGCCACGCCGGAGGCTGGATCGGCGTTGTCGTCGGCGAGGGGCTCTATCGAACCCTGGGGGTGAGTGGTGCCGTGGTGGTGTTCGCGGCGCTCTTCATTGTGGCGGTCATGGTCACCACCGGCGTTGGTCTTCGTGCCCTGGGCGCAGGTCTGGTGGCGTTCACTCGAGCCGTGGGCAGTCAGATCGCGCGATGGTGGACGGTTCGTCCGAAGTCCAACGACGGCTACGAAGAAGGGGCCGTCGGGGCCGACGAGAAGGTGACCACCAAGAGGTCGCGATCAAAGCGCGTGGTCGAGCCCACGCCCCTGCCCGAGCCCGTGGTCTACGAGGACGAGTTTCCCGACGAGGTGCTGGCCGACTACGAGGAAGTGCTGCCGGTTCCCGTGCCGAAGCGCGTCGGGCCACCCGCTCATACCTCGACCAAGGCGTCGCCGATGGCGAGTCATTGGGTGCTGCCCCCCTTGTCGCTCCTGCAGCGAACGAGAGAGCAGCGACAAGACCGGTTGGCCATCGACGCGGCGGGAGCGGAGTTGGTCGAGGCCCTGGCGGCCCACGGCGTCGACACCACGCTGGTCGGCTACACGGTGGGCCCGACGGTCACGCGCTACGAGCTGGAACTGGGACCGGGCGTCAAGGTCGCCCGGGTGACGTCGCTGAACAAGGACATCGCCTACGCCATGGCCTCGCCGGATGTCCGCATCCTCGCCCCGATCCCCGGGCGCTCGGCGATTGGCGTCGAGGTGCCCAACCGCCATCGCACCCTCGTGGCGCTCGGCGACCTGCTGGCGGCGGATGAAGCCGTCGCGGCGACGCACCCCCTCGACGTACCCATTGGCCGTGACATCTCTGGAAAGACCGTCGTGATGAATCTGGGCGAGATGCCCCACGTGCTGATCTCGGGAGCGACGGGGGCGGGCAAGAGCTCTTGCATCAACTCGCTCATCACCTCGCTCGTCATGCGAGCGACCCCCGATCAGGTTCGTCTCCTGTTGGTCGACCCGAAGCGGGTCGAGATGGGCCAGTACAACGACCTGCCCCATCTCTTGGCCCCCGTGGTCGTTGATCCAAAAAAGGCGGCCGCCACGCTCGCCTGGGCCGTCAAGGAGATGGAGCGGCGCTACGACCTGCTCGCCGAAAGCGGGGCCCGCGACATCACGAGCTACCAGCAGATGATCGCGCGCGGCGAGCTGGCCCACGAGCCAACGGTTCGCGAGCAGGTCGCCGACGCCATTGAGCGGGCCACCGGACTCGCGTCGGACGTCGAAGCGGCGCCGGGCCCGGAGAAACTGCCGTACATCGTCATCGTGGTCGACGAGCTCAATGACCTGATGATGGTGGCGGCTCGCGACGTGGAAGAGTCGGTCGTGCGGATCGCCCAGATGGCGAGGGCGGTCGGGATCCACCTGGTGCTCGCGACCCAACGTCCGAGCGTGGACGTGATCACCGGGGTGATCAAAGCCAACATACCGAGCCGCATGGCCTTCGCCGTGTCGTCCCTGGCCGACAGCCGGGTCATCTTGGACCAAGGGGGAGCCGAACGCCTCATTGGCAAGGGCGACATGCTGCTCGTGACCGCGTCGAGCAACATCGCACGTCGCCTCCAATCACCCTGGGTCTCCGAGGAGGAAGTTCGACGCGTCGTGGAGAACTGGCGTGCCCAGGGCGGGCGCCAGGAGACGGTCATTGCCCTCGACATACCAGTCGGACGCTCGGGCGCGATGGGCAGTGGATCGAGTGACGACGACGACGAGATCCTGCGTCAAGCTCGTGACCTCATCATTCGAACGCAGTCGGGATCGACGTCGATGCTGCAACGCAAACTACGCGTCGGCTTCGCCAGGGCCGGGCGCATCATGGACCAGCTCGAAGAAGAAGGTGTCGTCGCGGCGGGCGATGGATCCAAGGCTCGCAAGGTGTTGGTGACGCCCGAAGAGTACGACCAACAGACCTCGCTGTAGTTCGTGTCGTCGAGCTTTTTCTCCCGTCACCGGTCGCTGCACGGCCTGTGGACTCGGTCCATCGCGATGGTGCTCGGCGCGGGGCTCGCCGTCGCGCTGATTGTCGGGATGCAGTTGCCGCTGCTGCACCCGAGGTCCCACTCGAAGGTCACGCTGGCTGCTCTCTCGAATGCGCGACCCGTGTCACCACTGGCGTGGCCCGTTGTTGGCAGCGCGGCCCTCGTGATTCCGTCGCTCGGTGTCGAGCGTGCCTGGCACAACAGCGTGGAGCCCATTGCCAGTCTCACCAAACTGATGACGGCGTACGTGACGCTGAAGGAACTGCCACTGGGGCTCGACCAAACGGGCCCTTGCATGGTTGTCTCGTCGAGCGACGTCGCGACCTACGAGCAGATGAAGTTGACCGACCAGTCGAGCGTGCTCGTGAGCGCCGGCGAGTCGATCTGCGAGATCGATCTGCTGAACGGGCTCTTGGTCCATTCGGCGAGCAACTACGCCGTGCTGCTCGCCAACATGGTGGCGGGCAGCACGGTCGCCTTCATCGCTCTCATGAACCAGACCGCCGACTCGCTCGGGTTCCGAGGAACGCACTACGCCGACGTCTCGGGTTTTGACGACGGCTCGGTGTCGACGGCCCTGGACCAGGGGGAACTCGCGGCGATGCTCATGAAGTCGCCGCTGGTGCGTTCTATCGTGGTTCAGACGAGCGTCACCCTGCCCGTGGCGGGTACCGTGAGCTCCTTCACGCCCGAGCTTGGGTTGGACAACGTCATCGGGGTGAAGTCGGGCCGCACCGCGGCGGCGGGCGGCTGTGACGTCATGGCCATGACGTTCCAGGTGGGCACGGCGACCAAGACTGTCTACGCGGTGGTCTTGGACCAGCGCGGTGGCGACCTTCTCGGACCCGCGGGCGACGCGGCCCTCGCCCTCGCCCAGTCCGCCGTGAGCGTTGAGCGGAGTTTCGTCTTTGACGCGGGCCGCGTCGTGGGACAGATTGGCTGGGGCGCCCGCAAGGTTGCGGTCGTCACCGCCGGTGACGGCGCATTCTCCTGGTGGCCGGCGCAAGGCTCCCTTCCGATGTCGGTGCAGCTGCGCCATTTCACCCGCACCATTCGCAAGGGCCAGTTGGTTGGCTGGTTGTTGGTACACACCGTCAAGGCCCACCGCTATCGCTTGGTGGCTCGCGCGAGCGTTTCCCCGGCGTCGCTGTGGCAACGCCTACGCTAAAACAATGCTTGTTCGCGTGCCCGCCAGTTCCGCCAACCTCGGCCCCGGCTTCGATGTTCTCGCGGTGGCGCTCCAGCTCTACGTCGAGGTGAGCCTCGAGCTCTCGGACTCGTTTGAAATCACGAGCGAGGGTTGTGGCGCCGGAATATTCGATGACGAACGCCACTTGGGCGTGGTCGTGGCCAGCGAAATTCTCGGCCACCACAACTTCAAAATGCACGTCAACTCGTCCATCCCTCTCTCGAGGGGCCTGGGCTCGTCGGCGTCGCTCGCTCTCGCCGCCGCCGTCGCCGCGGGGTCCAGCGACCCCTTGGGAATCGCGACCAAAGTGGATGGACACGCGGAGAACGCCGCCGCGTCGCTGCTCGGCGGTCTGGTCGTGGCGAGCATGAGCGGGCCTGAGGGTATCGTCGCGCGTCCGCTCGCGCTGGATGAGGCGTGGCGCTTCGTGGTCGTCGTTCCCGACCAGGAACTCGCAACGTCGGACGCGCGAACGGTCCTACCCACCGAGGTTCCCTTTGGCGATGCAGTTCGCAACTTGAGTTCATTGGGACTCCTGATCGCGGGCCTCGCCGATCACCGCGGTTTTGTCCCGTCCGCCATGGACGACTATCTCCATCAGCCCTACCGGATGGTGCTCTTGCCCTTCGCGCGAGGGCTGCTCGCGACCCTTCGAGAGGCGGGNNCGCGATGATCGCCGCCGCCGCCCGTGAATTCCTGGGAACGCACTCGATACCCGGGACCGTCGAGGTACTCGAGGCCGATAGAACTGGCCTGGTTGTTCTTTGACGCCGTTAACGAAGGGAACGTCCCGGAACGCCCTTCTGGGCCTTGGGTTCGTGCTGATCGGTGCCACGTTGATTCCGTGGTCGGCGGCCCTGGTGCAACCGGTCTTCGTCGCCGTCGGACCCTCCGCGTCGAGTTCGTGGCGTTTTCTCCTGGGCGCCCTCGTGCTCCTCGCCTTCACCCGACCCGACGTTCGCCGCTGGACCCGCCACCAGTGGGTTGGCGCTTCCGCGCTCGGCCTGTCCACGGCCTTCATGAATCAGTGCTTCTACCAGGCCATCGCGCGCATTCCCCTCGGCAGCGCGGTGGCGATTGAGTTCCTGGGGCCGTTTCTCGTCGCGGCGCTGGGCCGGCGGTCGTGGCGACATCTGGCCCTGGTCGCGCTCGCGGGCTTCGGGGTGATTGCGCTCTCTCGTCCGGGTGGGGGACTCACGTTGGTCGGGGGACTCTTCGCTCTCGGCTCGGGCGCCGGTTGGGCGGCGTACCTCTTCGCCTCGCATCGCGTGGGCGGTTCCACGACCGGCTTCGAGGGCCTCGCGGTGTCGATGTGCATCGCGGCCCTCGTCACGTTGCCACTGTCGATCAGCTCGGCGCACACTTTCGCGGACCATCCCTATCTCCTTGGCCGCGTTGCGCTGGTAGCCGTGATGTCGATCGTCCTGGGTTTCGGAGCCGAGCTGCAGGCGCTTCGCCGACTCAAACCGTCGATCGTCGCGGTTCTCTTGGCCTTCGACCCCGCCATTGCCTTCATCGTTGGTTGGCTCTTGCTGAACGAGAAGATAACCGTGTGGGTGCTCGCCGGTCTCGGCTCGGTGGTCCTCGCCGGAGTCGGTGTGACCCTCGAACAAGCCCGGAGGGTCGAACTGGTACCTCGGTAGGCTGGAAGACGTGGCGACCCCGAAAACCTTCGCAATTCGCACCTTTGGCTGTCAGATGAACGAGCACGACTCCGAGCGTCTGGCCGGCATCATGGTCGCCGACGGGCTCGAGCGCGCCGAGAATGACGCCGACGCCGACGTCATCATCTTCAACACCTGCACCATTCGAGAGAACGCCGACCTCAAGCTCTACAGCGCCCTCGGCCAGTTAAAGGCTCTCAAGGAGCAGCGCCCGGCGATGCAGATCGCCGTGGGCGGCTGCATGGCCCAAAAGGACCGCGGCGAGATTCTCGAACGAGCGGGCTGGGTCGACGTGGTCTTTGGGACGCACAACATCGCCTCGGCCCCGGGACTGTTGCGCCGCGCGGCCCTCGAGGGACCGCTGATGGAGATTCTCGACGCGCCCGACCCCGAAGCGAATCGCGATATGGCGCCGGCGCTCTACGCGGTGCGCGAACTTCCCTTCGCGGCGTGGATGACGATTCAGACGGGATGCGACAACACCTGCGCGTACTGCATCGTGCCCTCGGTGCGCGGCGAGGAGATCAGCCGACCGCTCGACG
The DNA here is from genome assembly GCA_003141095.1 of Acidimicrobiaceae bacterium. GTDB lineage: Bacteria > Actinomycetota > Acidimicrobiia > Acidimicrobiales > RAAP-2 > RAAP-2. Next base: position 70,651 of record PLKM01000058.1, read on the forward strand.
ACCTCCTGCGAGAGGCGCAGATGCTCGTGGGCTCGGGGGTGGCGGAGATCACCGTGCTCGGTCAGAACGTCAACTCCTACGGCCGCGACATCACCAAGCGCGGACCGCTGTTCGCCCAGTTGCTTCGTGCGCTCGGCGAGATTGACGGCCTCGAGAGAATTCGATTCACGAGCCCGCACCCGAAGGACCTGCGCCCCGAGACGATCGCAGCCATGGCCGAGACCGAGGCGGTCTGTCCTCAGCTGCACCTGCCGCTCCAGTCCGGTTCGAACCGGGTGTTGAAGGCCATGCGCCGTGGCTACACCGCCGAGCGTTACATGCAGCGCCTTAACGCCGCCCGGGCGGCGCTGGGCGACCTCGCCGTCACCACCGATCTGATCGTGGGTTTTCCCGGCGAGACCGATGCCGAGTTTGACGAGTCGCTCGAGGTGATCGCCGCGGCGGAGTTCGATTCGGCGTACACGTTCATCTTCTCTGCGCGCTCGGGCACGCGGGCGGCCGACATGGTGAACGAGTTCGTTCCCGACGCGGTGGTGAAAGAGCGCTTCGAGCGGCTGAAGCAGGTCCTCGACCGCTCGGCGCTCTTGAAGCATCAGGCCCGGGTCGGGGTTCGTGAGGAGGTGCTCGTCGAGGGTCCGTCGCGACGTAACGATCAGATGCTCTCGGGACGCACGCGCCAGGGCAAGTTGATCCACTTTCCGGTGACGAGCGAGGCCCTTCGCGCGGGCTCGCTCGCCATGGTGGACGTCACGCACGGCGCGCCCTATCACCTGCTCGGCGAGTTGTCGTCGGTCGTTCGCGCGCCTCGCCACAAAGTGCGCATCCCTCTCTTTAGCTCGTGATGAATCACGGCGGCATGGCCGTCGCGCTCGTGGGCGCCACCGCGTCGGGCAAGTCCGCGTTGGCGCACGAACTCGCGCTCGCGAGCAAGGGTGACATTGAGATCCTGGCCGTTGACGCGATGACGGTCTATCGAGGGATGGACATCGCCACGGCGAAGCCGACGATGTCCGAGCGGGGGCAGGTCGAGTACCACCTGCTGGACCTGATCGAGCCCCGCGAAGAGTTCGCGCTCGCCCCGTACCAAGCGGCGGCGCGAGACGCGGCGGCGACCGTCTGGCAACTCGGTGGAGCGGTGCTCTACGTCGGAGGTACCGGGCTCTACGGACGCGCGGTGCTCGACAACTTCGAGATCCCGGGCCAGTTTCGTGACGTGAGGGCCGTCCTCGAGGACCGCGCCTCGACCGAGTTGGCGAAGCTCTACGAGCAGTTGCGGGAGCTCGATCCGTTGGCGGCGAGTCGAATGGAGCCCACCAACGAGCGGCGCATCGTTCGTGCCCTCGAGGTCACACTCGGCAGCGGCCGGCCGTTTTCTTCCTTCGGCACAGGACTGCGGTCCTACGGCCCGGTGCGGGTGGTGCAGGTGGGCCTTCGCGTCGAGCTCGAAACGCTCGACGAGCGAATAACGAGTCGATTCCACTCGTGGATGGATGAAGGGCTTCTCGACGAGGTGAGCAACCTGCTCGCGGCGCCCGGGGGCCTGAGCCGCACGGCTCGTCAAGCGGTGGGCTATCGGGAGTTGCTGCGCCACCTCGAAGAGGGGATGGCGCTCGAGGCGTGCGTGCAGGATGCCATCACGGCGAGCCGGCGCCTGGCGCGCCGTCAGCGCTCGTGGTTTCGCCGAGACCCTCGAATCGAGTGGTTCGACGACCCGATCGACGCCGCCACACGACTGGGAGAAGTGCTGAACAGTCCCGACGGGTTCGTGCGAGACTAGGTACCAGTGGCCCTACGAACTCTCCAAAAATGGCACGGTGCGGGAAACGATTTTCTCGTCGAAGTGGTCGAACAGGGCAGCGCACCGTGGTGGAACGCGCAACGTGCTCGAGCGGTGTGCCACCGGGCGACCGGCGTGGGCGCCGACGGCCTGCTGATCGCGCTCGTCGGCGCTGAGGTGGCCATGGTCCTCTACAACGCCGACGGCAGCGTCGCCGAGATGTCCGGCAACGGCGTTCGTTGTCTCGCGGCGGCGGTTCGCCGCGCCACGCACGCTGACTGGGAGACGCTTCTCGTGCACACTGACGCGGGGGTTCGCGCCGTGACGCTGGATATGGACATTGATTCGGGCTACGGCAGCGTCGCCATGGGTGACGTCACGTTCGAAGCGACCCTGGACGGGACGCTCGGGGTCGCCCGCGTCGGCAATCCCCACGTCGTGGTGCTCGATCGGTCCGAGTGGAGTACCGCACAGCGCGAGCAGCTCGCCGCTGAGTTTGCTCGTCAGGTGGGCGGGGCGAACGTCGAGTTCGTGACCCCCGTCGACAGGGGCCGCGTCAGCATCCGGGTGATCGAGCGCGGCGTCGGATGGACGCTCGCCTGCGGCACCGGTTCGGTGGCGACCGCGGCGGTCTGTCATCGCGAGGGACTCACCGACGACGTGGTGACGGTGGACAACCCCGGTGGAGCACTGACGGTACAACTCGACGACGACCACGCCATCCTCGCCGGCCCCGTGCAGTTCGTCGCCAACGTGGAGTGGCTCGAAAGTTGACGTACATACCGAACACGCTGATTGACCGCACGTTTCGAGAGAAGATCGTCCTCGTCGGCGTGATGTTCCCCGGCGTCACCCCCGAAGAGCTCGATCGCCAACTCGACGAGCTCGCGCTGCTGGTCGACACCGCGGGCGCCGACGTAGCGGCTCGGGTGATCCAGCGCCGTGACTCGCCCGACCCCGCCACGTTCCTTGGATCGGGGAAGGTCCAGGAGCTGCGCGAGATCTGTCTCGCGGTGGACTCGGACACCGTGGTCTTCGAGCACAATCTCTCGCCCGCCCAGCAGCGCAACCTCGAGAAGATCCTGGGGCGAACGGCCATCGACCGCACGGCCGTGATCCTGGACATTTTTGCCCAGAACGCCCGCACGCCCGAGGGCAAGGCCCAGGTGGAGCTCGCGCTGCTCCAGTACCGTCTGCCCCGACTTCGCCGCGAGGGTGGGTCGCTCTCCCAGCAGGCCGGTGGCATCGGCACGAGGGGTCCGGGTGAGACCCAGCTCGAAACCGACCGCCGTCGTCTCGTGAACCGGATTCACCATATCAAGAGCGAGCTGCGCCAGATCGACCGCACGAGGGGAGTCCAGCGCCAGGGTCGCCTGCGGGGTCGCCACCGAGAGGTGACGTTGGTGGGTTACACCAACGCCGGGAAGTCCTCGCTGCTGAACGCGCTCACCGACGCCAACGTCGAGACCGAGAATCGACTCTTCGTCACGCTCGACCCCCGGACCCGCCAGCGCCAGCTCCCGGGTGGCGAGACGATCCTCTTCACCGACACCGTCGGGTTCATCTCCAACCTTCCCCACGACCTGATTCAGGCCTTCATGAGTACCTTGAAGTCGGTACAGCTGGCGGATCTCTTAGTGCACGTGGTGGACGGAGCCAGCGACGACGCCGAACTCCAGATCGCGGCGGTGCGCGACGTGCTTCGCGAGATCGACGCCGACGAGGTGCCCGAGCTCTTGGTGTTCAACAAATCCGACGTCCCCGGATCGCGGGCTCGAGACCTCTCGAAGTTGTACCCGGGCAGCGTGTGGGTGTCGGCAGTGACGGGCGACAACCTCGACGAACTGATCGCGACCATTGGCGACCGCCTGCGCACGAACGACCGGGTCATCACTTTGCACCTGCCCCTCGACCGGGGTGACCTCTTGGCCGCCGCGCACCGCGAGGGCGAAGTCATCGACACCTCGATGACCGATGAGTACGTGGCCCTGCGCGTGGTACTCGACCCGGTCGGCGTCGCGAAGTTCAGCGAGTGGAGGGTTCCCGCGTGAGTTTCGTGCCGCCGCCGTACCCCTACGAGCGACTTGACGGGCTGAAGAAACTCGCCGAACGTCACGAGGGTGGCCCCATCGACTGCTCAATTGGCACCCCGGTCGACGCGCCCCCGGCCATTGCGCTGGAAGAGCTGGCGCGCGCGGTGGGCGCGAGGGGCTATCCGCCCTCGATCGGGTCGGTCGATTTTCGTAGCGCCGCCGCGTCGTGGATCGAACGTCGTTTCGGCGTCAATCTTGCACTCGACCAAGTGGCCGCGTGTGTGGGCACCAAGGAGTTCGTGGCGTCGCTGGCGCAGTATCTGCACTTGCGCCTGCCCGATCGCGACACCGTGCTCTATCCCGCGGTGAGTTATCCGACCTACGCCATGGGCGCGACGCTGGCGGGGCTTCGCGCGGTGCCGGTGAGCATCGTCAACGGTCAACTGGATCTGGCCTCCATCAACCCCGCAGACATCGAGCGCGCGTTGGTGCTGTGGTCGAACTCGCCGTCGAACCCCACCGGCGCGCTCGATGATCTACAGGAGGCGGCGTTGTGGGGTCGTACCCACGGCGTGCTCGTGGCGAGTGACGAGTGCTACGCCGAGTTCACCTGGGCCGGTCGCCCCAGGTCGATCCTCGAGCACGGCCTCGACGGCGTGATCGCCGTCCACTCGATCTCCAAGCGATCGAACCTCGCGGGCGTGCGGGCGGGCTTCTACGCGGGCGACGCGGAGATCGTCGCGTTCCTGCGCCTGGTTCGCCAGCACGCGGGTCTGATGGTTCCCGGGCCGGTGCAGGCCGCGGTCGCGCTCGCGTACGGCGATGACGAGCACGTCGAGCGCCAGCGCGCGATCTACCAAGCACGCCTCCAGCTGCTCAGTGATGCGCTGACGCCGCTCGGCATCAACGCGCCCATGCCCGACGGATCGTTCTACCTGTGGTGCTCGAAAGACGGACTCGACGGCTGGGAACTCGCGGGCCTGCTCGCGCAGGCGTCGGCTCTCATCGTGAGTCCGGGCGAGTTGTACGGCGACGACGGTACGAACTTCGCGCGCATTGCGGTCGTGCAACCCGATGATCGTCTCGAGTTGGCGGCGTCGAGGCTCAGGGAATCCCGGTAACGGCCCCAGTACGCTGGTGTCATGGCAGACCTAGAGGCGCGAATCAATCATTGGTTCGATCAAATTTCCGACATGACCCCTGAGAACACCGACGCGCGTCGTGACGTCGAGCTGGTGATCACGAAACTCGACGACGGGCAACTTCGCGTCGCTGAAGTTGACGCCAGCGGGGACGTCATTGTCCACGAGTGGGTGAAGAAGGCCATCCTCCTGCTCTTTCGCCTGCGCGGCATGAGCAAGATCGAGGTCGGCCCGTTCGAGTACTACGACAAGCTGGAGCTGAAGACCGACTACGAGCGTCGCGGCGTGCGCGTACTGCCGGGCGCGTCAGCGAGGCGAGGAAGCTACTTGAGCCCCGGCGTGATCCTGATGCCGAGCTACGTGAACATCGGCGCGTGGGTTGGACCGGGCAGCATGGTTGATACCTGGGCGACCGTGGGCAGCTGCGCCCAGATCGGCGCCAACGTGCACCTCGCCGGCGGCGTGGGCATCGGGGGAGTGCTCGAGCCCGCCAACGCGGTGCCGGTCGTCATCGAGGACGGCGCCTTCATCGGAAGTCGCTGCATGATCGTGGACGGTGCGCGCGTGGGGAAGGGATCGGTGCTCGGCGCGGGGACGATTCTCAACCCGACGATTCCCGTCATCGACGCCCAGACGGGCGAGGAAGTATCGCGGGGCTACGTGCCGGACTACTGCGTCGCGGTCTCGGCGAGCCGACGCCGCGAGTATCCGGGCGGGGAGTTCTATCTGCCGTGCGTGCTGATCATCAAGCGTATGGACGAGGGAGAGCGCCACGACAAGGTTGCGCTGAACGACCTCCTGCGTGACCACGGAGTCTCGACGTGAGTCGACTCGACGACGTGCTCGCGCTCGTGGCGATTGAGTCGATCAGTGGCAACGAAGCGCGGCTCTCGGGGGTGATCGAGGCGGCGCTGCGCAAGAATTCGCTGCTCGAGATCGAGCGCATCGGCGACAACGTGGTCGCTCGTACGACGGGACATCACGCCACGCGCCTCTTGGTCGCCGGACACCTTGACACCGTCCCGGGAGATCCGGAGGCGGCGAGAATAGTCGGCGATCGGTTGGTTGGACTGGGCGCCTGTGACATGAAGGGCTCGCTCGCGGTGATGGTGGAGCTGGCGCTGGAGGAAACTCCTCGTTCGGTCGAAGTAACGTGGGTCTTTTACGCGCGAGAAGAGGTGGCTCGACGCGAGTCGGGTCTGTTGGAGATTGGCGAACTTCGCCCCGACCTCTTGCAGGCCGACGCCGCGGTGCTCGGCGAACCGACGGGCGGAGTGGTGGAGGCTGGTTGCCAGGGCACGTTGCGGGTGGTCGTCGAGCTGTGGGGGGAGCGAGCCCATACGGCGAGGCCCTTCACCGGCCGGAACGCCATACACCGCCTGGGTATGCTGCTGACGAGGGTCGCGGCGTACGAGCCGCGTACGGTCGAAATCGACGGCGTGAGTTACACGGAACAACTGCAAGCGGTCAGTGTCGACGGCGGGATCGCACCCAACGTCGTGCCTGATTTCGCCACCTGCACCCTCAACCATCGGGTGGCTCCTGATCGCACTCGCGACGAAGCCATGAGTTCGCTCGTTGCGTACCTTGAAGGACTCATCGACGAAGGCGACACCGTGACGACCGGCGATTGGGCGCCCGCTGCGGCGCCGGGGCTGACCAATAAACATCTGGCGCAACTGGTGACCCTCACGAACGCGCCACCGCGAGGCAAAGTTGGCTGGACCGACGTCGCAACTTTTGGCGAATTGGGCATCGCCGCCACCAATTTCGGTGCGGGCGATCCGCACCTCGCCCATCGCAGCGATGAGTTCGTGACGCTCGAGGAGTTGGATCAGTTCGCGAGCACTCTCGCGCAGTGGTTGAGTTAGAAGTTCCGTCCACGAGCGCAGGCGGTTCATGCGCCTCCTCGCAGCAGAGCCATCGCTTGAGCCGTTTCATGGCTCGGTCGTCATCCGGTAAATCCTCACGCAGGTCAAGGCACGGCTTCACGCACGACGGCGAACGCGGCAAAGGGTTCGCCGTCACAGCGAGTTGGTGACGTTGCGACCACTCCGTATCAGCCAGGGCGAGCCAGCTCCTTGCAGCGCCCCGGGCCGATGTCACCGCCCAGCCAATTCGACGAACGTGAACGGCCTGGAGCTAGTTCTACCGTCGCGAGCCGACCAAATGAAATGAGGGAAGCAGTGAGGGTGGCGATGACGGCGAGGCCCACTCTTAACTCGTCGCTCGTAGAAGCCAGAAGCGACGTATGAGGGCCTTGAAGGTGCGGCTTCGATCAGTAACTGCGCAGGACCGAGATCACCCGTCCGTAAATCGTGACGTCGTTGGCGTCGAACTCCATTGGCTCGAGCTGGCTGTTCTCCGGCTTGAGGACGATCCGCGTTCCTTGTGGGAAATAGCGCTTAACCGTGGCTTCGTTGTCGTTGATTCCCGCCACCACAATCTCGCCGGTATTCGCCGAACTTTGACGTTGCACTACGACAAAGTCACCGGGAAGGATTCCCGCCTCAATCATTGAGTCACCGCGAACCTGCAGCACGAAACTGTCGCCACGACCCGCGAACTGTTCCGGGATCGACATCAGTTCGTGGCTAGTTTCAGCCGCCAGGACACCGGTACCGGCGGCGACGTCACCAACGAAGGGAATGTGACGAATGTGTTGGTCGGGGACGGGGTTCTCGGCGTCGAGTCGGACGGTGAGCGTGCGAGGCTGCTGGGGATTCTTCTCGATGAAGCCGGCATTTTTCAAGACTTCAATGTGGTTGGCAACGGTCGCGGGCGACTTAAGGCCCACGTGATCGCCAATCTCGCGAATGGTGGGCGGGAAGTTACGCTCGCGCTGACACGTGATGATGAACTCCAAGATTTGACGACGCATCGGGGTTAATACTTCTGCCATCAGGTCCTCCAAGAACGAACAGGTGTTCGTAGCATACGTCACATCAATCGAAGAATCAAACACCTGTTCGTATTAACTCTGCGGCAATCAGGTTGTCAAATGGATGTAACACAACGGGCTTACGACATTCTTATCGGCTGCTACTGTTCCCTACAGACCAAATTGGTCACAACAGTCTCTGTTGCTTTTAGGTGACGTCTTTGTGACGGAATCGAGAAGATTCGCAGGGGATTCAAAAATACAGTTGAGGAGGACGAACTGATGAAGTTTCGTTTGAATAAGACGGTGGCTGCGGTCGCGTCGAGTGCCCTGCTGTTGATGGCGGTGCCGGTAGTCGGTTTCGCATCAGCTTCAGGTGCTTCGACGAAGCCCTTGTACACCATTGGTTACGAAGGACCCCTTTCGGGTGGAAACCAGCAGCTCGGGCTGAACATGGTGTTCGGCGTTGAGCTGGCCATCAATCAAGCCAATGCGGCTGGCAAGTTGCCGTTCAAGCTGCACCTGGCTAGCTACGACGACCAGGGATCGGGAACCCTATCTCCCGCGCAGGCTCAAGCCGCTGTGAGCAACAAGACCCTCGTGGCCGTTGTTGGACCAGCGTTCTCAGGCGCCACGAAGGCCGCGGAGCCCTACTACTCGGCTGCGCACATCGCTACCGTGAGCCCATCGGCGACGGCTGCTGCGTTGGCTTTTGGTACCAACAACAACTTCATGCGCGATGTCGCGGGTGACGACGTTCAAGGTGCGGCCGACGCCAACTTCCTCGTGAAGACCAAGAGTCTGAAGACCCTTGACGTCATCAACGACGGTTCGTTCTACGGCGCCGGTTTGGCTGCAGTGGTTGCCACTCAGGTTAAGACTGACGGCGGAACTGCCACGACCTACACCTACCCAGAGACCGGTTCATGCGGCGGAACTGCCTCAGTTTCCCAGTACACGGCTGCGGCAACCCAGATTGTTGCCGGCAACGCGTCCGGAATCTTCTACGGTGGTTACTACTGTGACTTTGGCCTTCTGCTCGGTGCATTGAACAGTGCTGGCTACAAGGGCACAATCATGTCAGGTGACGGATCATGGTCCACTGCGCTCATCGCTGGTACCTCGCCTGCTTCGGCTGCGAACAACGTGTTCCTCAGTGAGGCTGGCGGCGGATCATCATTCTTGACTGGCAAGTTGGCCAGCGAGTACCAGTCGCTGTCGCACTTCAGCGCCGCCGCTGCTTCATACGCGGCTCAGGCGTACGACGCGACGAACATGATCATTCAGTCTCTGAAGACCATGAAGCGTTCGTCAAGCATGAAGTCACTTCGCCCAGCATTGGTGAAGGAACTGCACAAGATCACCTTTAAGGGTGTAACCGGCGTCATCAAGTTCCAGGGCAATGGAGACCTCAGCCGTTCATCGGTCGTGGACTTCGCCCAGGTACAGAGCGGCGTCATCACCTCCGTTGGTCACAGCTGATAACACGAAGTACAGATAAGGCAATGGCCGGGGGCATTTGGCTCCCGGCCATTGCTTTTTGACTTACAATTTCTCACCAGTACAACAAAAGGGGATGTTTTGGGAGCGTTCGGCCACTACCTATCGGCCCACTTCGCGACGCTGCGCCTTGAGTTTTGGGGTCTGCTAGTTGGTGGTCTGGCAAATGGGTTTATCTACGCAATGGTCGCCATTGGTTACACCCTCGTGTACGGAGTCCTTCGCCTGATCAATTTCGCTCACTCGGAGATATTCATGTCCGGTGGCTTCGCCAGCTACTTCGTGATGAAGGCCATCATCGGGACGTCGGTGCCGTCGGGCTTGGCGTCGGTTGGCCTCGTCATCCTCGGTATTTTGGTCGGTGGCACCGCGAGCGCCGGCATGGCGCTGCTGCTGGAGCGGGTGGCGTATCGCCCCCTGCGCAAACGTCACGCACCGAAGCTGGCCTATCTGATCAGTGCCATCGGCGCGTCGTATTTCTTGTTCAACCTGGCGGGCAAGGAGTTCGGTCGCTACAACCTCTCGATTCCGTCGCCGTACATCAACCACACGGTCTTCACGATCTTCGGCGCAAACGTGCAGATGTACTACATCGTGATTCTGATCGCCGGTGTCATCATGTTCGTCACCCTCGACCGAATTGTGGCCAAGACCAAACTCGGGCGCAGTATCCGGGCCGTGGCCCAAGACGCCGAGACGGCGTCGCTCATGGGCGTCAACATTGACCGCACGATTGCTCTCACCTTCATCATCGGGGGCATCTTTGGCGGGGCGGGAGGATTCCTCTTCGGTTTGGGCAGCGGTGTGGTGTACACCATGGGATTTACGCCCGCGCTGAAGGCCTTCACCGCCGCCGTGCTGGGTGGCATCGGGAACCTTCGAGGTGCCGTGATCGGTGGCCTGATCCTCGGCGTGGCCGAGAGCTTCTCCATCGCGTTTGTGCAGGCCGCGTTCATTGACGTCGTGGCCTTCGCGATTCTCCTGCTGATCTTGCTGTTCCGCCCCACCGGGATCTTGGGCGAGCGCCTGGGAAGGAGCGCGTGATGAAGGCGTTCGTGAAGAGGCCCTTCGTGTCGCACCTGCTCACCAGCATCGGTGCGATGGCGATCTTCGAATTGATGACGGGACCTCCGGGCAGTTCCACGACGCCCACCGCCGGCTTCACAGGATCATTCGGTGAGAGGGCTTCCTTCTTTGGCCTCTTCGCCACCTATCGATTCGTCGTCTTTCTCGCGCTGGCGGTGATCGTGTCGGGAGTATGGACCCTCTGGCAGAGTCGCGGGTCGGTGATCAAGCACGGCGTGAATACGGGGCTCGCGCGTCCGAGGGCCGCGTGGCAGTTGAAGCCCGTGCGGACCGGATTTTTCCTGGCGTTGTTCATTTTCGCCCTCTTTCTCCCGCACTTGGAGACCGATCCCTATTGGCAGTCGGTCATGGTCGAAGAGATCGCCGTCTACGTCCTGCTAGCCCTCGGCCTCAACGTGGTGGTGGGCTTCGCCGGCCTCTTGGACCTCGGCTTCGTGGCCTTCTACGCCGTTGGCGCGTACGTGACGGCCTGGGTGACGGGCGCACTCCCGACCCCCGCTCCGTTCGGAATTCATCTCAACGCATTCTTTGCGATCCCAATCGCCATCGCTCTGGTGATGATCTTCGGTGTACTGATCGGTCTACCGACCTTGCGCCTCCGCGGCGACTACCTGGCGATTGTCACCTTGGGCTTCGGTGAGATCGTCACGATCTTCGCCAACAATCAGTACGGCATCACCGGCGGCTCAGAGGGCACGAACGCAATTCCCCACTTCTCGATCCATCTGTGGTTCATCCATTACGTATGGGGCCTCGCCCCCGTTCCCTATTACTACCTGACTCTGGCGTTCGTGGTCGTCTTCATCATCGTGTTCTCGCTGCTGGAGCACTCGCGCGTCGGAAGAGCGTGGACCGCGATCAGAGAGGACGAGGTCGCCGCCGAGTCGATCGGCATCAACCCGCTGAAGTACAAAGTGATGGCGTTCGCAATCGGCGCCGCGAGCGCCGGCTTCGCCGGGGTCGTGACCGCCGGACAGACCATCTTCGTGAACCCGCAGAGCTTCACGCTCCCGGTGTCGATCAACATCCTGGCTTTGGTGATCTTCGGTGGGATGGGCTCCATCGCCGGTGTCGTCGTCGGCGCCGTGCTGATCCAGACGGTGTCGATGTATCTGCTGCACTCGCCGCCCGCGGGTTACCAGTCATCGGACCTCTACATCTACCTGGGTGCGGCGCTCGTCTTGATGATGATCTTCCGCCCGGCTGGTCTCATTCCATCTCGGCGCCGTCGTCGCGAGATCGGCATGGCCGAGGCGGGAGAGGGTCACATGGACGAAGTGCTGACGGGAGATACGCCGTGACGACGGATCGGATCTTCACCGTTGAGAATGTGACGCTGCGCTTCGGCGGGGTGGTGTCGCTGAACGACGTCAATCTGTTCCAGAACCGAGGTGAGATCCTCGCGGTCATTGGCCCCAACGGCGCCGGAAAGACCTCACTGTTCAACTCGCTCACCGGCGTCTACCAGCCGCAGGAGGGCGAGATCACCTTCATGGGGCGCGACGCCAAGCCAATGAGCATCATTGGCCGGAAGGCTCACCGCGTAAGCAGCGCCGGCGTCGCGAGAACCTTCCAGGCATCTCGGATGTTCAGTGCTCTGACCGCTTTCGAGAACGTGAAGATCGGCGCCGAGTCCCACAAGGGATTCGGCGTGGTCGGCGCGATGTTGAAGGGTCCGCGCACCCGGCGAAACGAGAAGGAGTCCGACGCCACGACCATCAGGTTGATGGACTTCGTTGGCCTTCGACAAAAGGCGAACGTCATCGCGGCATCACTCTCGTACGGTGATCGGCGTCGCTTGGAGATCGCGCGCGGCCTCGCGACCAATCCCGAGGTACTGCTGCTCGACGAGCCCGCCGCGGGAACGAACCCCGCGGAGAAGCTCGGCCTCGCCACCCTCATTCGGCGGGTTCGCGACGAGATGGGAGTGTCGATTCTCTTGATCGAGCACGACATGAAACTCGTCATGTCACTCGCCGAGCGGCTCTACGTTCTCAATTTCGGCAGCGTCATCGCCGACGGTACGCCCGCAGAGATTCGGGCTAATCCCGCGGTAATCGAGGCGTACCTGGGCTCGTCTGCTGATGAGACCGAGGAGCTCGCATGATGCTGCAAGTCAATGATGCGGTGGTCCGCTACGGCGCCATAACCGCGTTGCACGGCATCACCTTTGAGATCAATCAGGGTGAGATCGTGACACTGCTCGGCGCGAACGGCGCCGGCAAGTCAACGACCCTTCGGATGCTGTCGGGCCTTCACGCCCCGGCCACCGGAAAGATCATCTTCGAGGGCCAAGACATCACCAACACGAAGGCGCATCAGTTCGTGGCGCTCGGCATCGCCCACGTCCCCGAGGGGCGGCGCATCTTCCCCCAGATGACCGTGGAGGAGAACCTCGAGATGGGCGCCTTCACCCGCAGCGGATCGTTCAGCGACGACATGGATCGTATGTACGAGACCTTTCCGATTCTGAAGGAGCGCCGCAAACAGCTCGGTGGGAACCTCTCCGGCGGTGAGCAGCAGATGCTGGCCATCGGTCGCGCTCTGATGGGCAGTCCCAGACTCCTGCTCTTGGACGAGCCGTCGATGGGACTGGCTCCGATGATCGTGGAGACGATTTTTAGGATCATCGGTGAGATCCGTGACAGCGGCACGACCGTGCTCGTCGTCGAGCAGAACGCCGCGCAGGCCCTCCGCTTGGCCGACCGCGGCTACGTGATGGAGAACGGTCGCATCGTCTTTAGCGACAAGGCGTCGAACCTGCTGCACGACGAGCGGGTGCGAGCGGTGTACCTGGGCGAATCCGTCGAGGGCACCTGACTCGACGTGGACGCAGCGCCACCACTTCACCCGAGCGCCCAGTGAGCGGCCGATGCACAGATTGCTCGAGGAGTGAAGGGGCCGTTCCACCAGTTCGAAGCATCGACGATAACTTCCGCTGACGCCGTCTTCGCGACGATCTACGACGAACTGAAGGACTTGACCAACGCGTCGCTCCTCACCCTTCGAGCTCGAGTTAGGTTCAAGAAGCATCTTCTGGGCGACCGTTGCGGCATCTACGAGGAGGCGCAGTGGAGTTCAACGGAGCGAGTAATGAGATAGGTCAGTGCTGGCGAGATTTGGCGGACGTGATCGATGCCGGTGTGTCGCGAGTGCTGCTTTACGGACCCCCGGGCACGGGAAAGACGTACGCGGCGCTGCGTTTCGGCGTCGCTGACGCGGTCGCCGAGCGCCTGGTGTGCACCGAAGACCTCACCACCGGCGAGATCACGGGAACCTGGATGCCCGCGAGCGAGGGACGCTGGGAGTGGCGAGAGGGCCCGGCGATCCGTGCGTGGCGCGAGAACGCGGGACTGGGTGGCCGGCTCGTCGTGGACGAGGTTGATCGGGCGTCTGGCGATGCACTGAGCACGCTGCTCGCCATGACTGATTCGCCCGAGTCCGCCCGCTGGAGAAATCCTGAGACATCCGAGTGGGTGAGTCCGGGCCCCGGGTTCTCCGTCGTCATGACGACGAACCTCGAAGAGCTCGACGACATTCCCATCGCCCTGCGCGACCGCTTTCCGGTCGCGATACGCATTGATCGACCTCATCCGGCCTCGGTGCAGATGCTGAGTTCTGATCTGCGAGCGTGCGCCCTCTTGGGCTCGCTCGCCGACTCTTCGCGCCGGGTCTCGCTGCGAAGTTTCTACGCCTATGATCAACTCCGCTCAACGGTCGGACCGGAGAGCGCCGCTCGTTTGGTCTTTGGAGAGTCGAAGGCCCAGGGTGTCCTCGACGCACTCTCCATTGGCGCCCTGCGGTGATCGCGGAGGCCTTCCCGGAGTTGGTGACCGGCAGAGAGGACGGGTACGTCCAAGGTCCGTGGGAAGTTCGTCGAGGGTCCACCAGTCGGGGCGGGGCGAGTTGCAACTTGACTGATCGAGTCTTGGAAGTGCCGCTCGGACCCGACGCGACGTCGCGCATCGTGCGAGCCCACGAACTCATGCACGTTCGCGTCAGCCCCTTCACCGGTGCGTGGTCACTGGCGCACGGCGACGTCTCGCCTCGAGCGCTCGAGTGCGGCGAGGAGTTCCGGATCAACACCTTGCTGGGGCGGGTTGGTTTCGAGACCATCCTCTTGAGGGACGGCTCGGAGAAATCCGGGGGAAGAAGGGTCGCCGAGGCGGGGGACTGGTCCGAAGCGCTGTGTTTCTTGCTGGCGGTCTTGGGCACTGGATCGGAGCGGGACTACCTCCCGGGAATCCGCTCGGCCCAGCCTTCGTGGATGCCAGGTCTGCGCGCGGTTCGAAAGCGGGTCCTTCGCGTATTCGCCGACCTGGCGACCAACGACCTCGCCGATACCGTCGTGAATGAGCAAGGGGTCGCGCGTGGCTACGCCGTCGCCACCGTCGCGGTCGCACGGATCGTCGACCTCGCCGCTCAGGCGCAAGCGCCCGTGGGCACTGAAGCGCTCCGTCAGTTTCGAAGGTCCCTCGAACCCGGAGGCCGCCGAGCGGCTTCGGGTCGGTTCGCGCCGCTCGTCTTCGACGATTCGCTCGCGAGCGAGCACCGGGTTCGCGGTTCGGGCATTCGTCGTCATCGTCCGGCGGTCAGCGGCACGGTGCTGCGCTATCCCGGTCGACTCCTCACCGACGAGCAGCGTCGTGCGTTTGGGGCCAAGCGCACCGCGCACGGTGGAATCGTCGTCATTGACCAGTCCGGATCAATGGACATCTCGAGCGGCGACCTAGAGGAGCTCTTGCGCCGCGCGCCCAATGCGGTGGTTGTGGGCTACAGCCACCAGCCCGGTGACCACGGGGAGATTCCCAATGCCTGGGTGCTCGCCGAGCGCGGAGTGGTGGCGACGTCGTCGCCCGCGGGCAACGTAGGAAATGGGGTCGACGGGCCGATTCTTCGCTGGGCCATCACGAGATCGCGCGGCACCGGACCGATCGTCTGGGTCACTGACGGTCAGGTGACGGACTCGAACGACCACCCGAGCGATGCACTTAGCGAGGAGTGCGCGACTTTGGTGCAAAAACACCGGATTTCGATGGTTCGTGAGCTCAGCCAGGCCGGTCGAGTCCTCGGGTGTTACAAGCCCTTCGTACCATCGGACTTTGGCAGGGTGGGACGCAAGTTGCTGGAGATGAGGGCTCTAACGGGGACTTAGGCCAGGTTCAAGAAAAACTTGCAACGAACACCTGTTCGCCTTACACTATACGAACAGGTGTTCGTTGAAAGTCAGGAGTCGCAAATGGCAGCCGTTGAAATAATCCAAGAACAACAGTTCCCCCAGATCGACCAGGCCCCCTACCTGCGCTTGGTGTCACTCGAAGAGCGAATCCGCCCACTGCGCACTGGTCCCACGCTGGCCCAACGCCGTCAGTCGCGCACTCGAATGCTGCAGCGCCGCCACCGCACCTACGTGGCGTTGCTGTTGGTGGCCGGACTCGCCATACTGTCGTGGCCCGGTCCTGCGTTTGGCGGAACCACCGGTGCCGGGCTGTCCACCGACCTCGCCAACAGTTCAGTGCTGGCGTCGGGCATGGAGTACGTCGTGCAGTCCGGTGACAGCGTGAGCTCAATCGCTCGCATGATCAATCCCGTTGATCCGTCGCTCGCGCGGGCCGCTCTGGTGAACGAATTGGGTTCAGCCGTGGTCGTGCCGGGCGAGCACGTTCTAATTCCTTAGTTTTAAAGGCTTTAGGTGTATCGTGAGTTACGTGCGCTGTCCCTACTGTGCGGCAGATGATGACCGCGTTGTCGACTCCCGGCTCGCGGAAGACGGAGTCGCGATTCGTCGACGGCGTGAGTGCTCGGCGTGCAACCAGCGCTACACCACGTTTGAACGTGTCGAGGAAGCGACGCTCTTCGTCGTGAAGCGCTCGGGCGAGCGAGAGCCGTTCGATCGGAGCAAGATCCTGCGAGGGGCCCGATCGGCCTGCAAGAACCGGCCGGTGAACGAGGAGCTGCTCGAGTCCCTCGTGCTCACCATTGAAGAGTCAATGCGCCTGCTCAACCGTGACGTGACGAGCGAGGAGGTCGGCATGGCCACGCTCGAAGCCCTGCGTGACGTTGACGACGTTGCCTACGTTCGCTTCGCGTCGGTGTACAAGGGATTCGAAGACACCGAGGACTTCGCGCGCGAGATTGGCATGCTCGTCAAAACCACCGCCCCCAAGTTGCGCAACTAGTTCATGCGAATACTGAAGGTGAAGCCCACGTCGGCAATGGCCATTTACGCGCACCCCGACGACGCTGACGTCGCCGCTGGCGGGATGATGGCGCAGTGGGCGAGCGAGGGCTGCGCGGTGCATCTGGTGGTGATCTGTGACGGAGCGAAGGGCTCGCACGTGCCCCAGGTGGACGCGCGGTCGCTACGCGAGGTGCGCCACGAAGAACTCCAACTGGCGTCTGATCTCTTGGGGGCGGCGACCGTGGAGTGCCTCGATCACGTCGACGGCGACGTCACCAATGACGAAGAACTGCGCGCCACCCTGGTGGGGCTGATCCGCAAGTACCGCCCCGAGGTGGTCGTGGGACCCGATCCCACGGCGACGTTCTTCGGCGGGGTCTACGTGAATCACCGCGACCACCGAGAGACCGGTTGGGCGCTGCTCGACGCCGTCGCGCCCGCCGCCGC
>PLKM01000008.1:0-18655 GCA_003141095.1 Acidimicrobiaceae bacterium
TGCCCTTCGCCGTGCCCAACGATCCCCTCGCCGAGGCGCGCCGCAGCCGCTCGGACAAGCCCTTCTACGAGGTGGACCTGCCCCGGGCCGCGATGTTGCTCGCCCAGGGCGTGGGTCGCCTGATCCGCACGAGCACCGACCGCGGCGTCGTCGCGGTGCTGGACACTCGCCTCGCCGAGGCGAGTTATAAATCGGCCCTTTTTCGAAAGCTTCCGCCCATGAAGAGAACGCGCGATAAGGCGCTCGTTCACGCCTTTTTGAACGAACTGCGTCAGTAGTCGGTCGGTAGAACGCCCCGTGTACCGCTTTTTCCTATAAACTACTATTTCACTAGGAATACTCGTTAGGAACGACCACCGATGAATTTTGATCTGCCCCTCGTACTTGGCAGCGCCGTCGTTGGCTTCCTCGTCGGACTGACGGGCATGGGGGGCGGAGCGCTCATGACCCCGATGCTGGTCCTGATCTTCGGCGTCACCCCCTCGGCCGCCATCTCGTCGGACCTCGTCGCGGCGCTCTTCATGAAGCCACTCGGCGTCGCCATCCACTGGCGCCGCGGCACCGTGCAGGGAAAGATCGTGAAGTACCTCTGCTTCGGCTCAGTGCCGGCGGCCTTCGTTGGCACGTTCGCCATGCACCTCGCCGGCCAGAGCGCCACGGCGGAGAAGCGACTCGAACTGCTCCTGGGCGTCGCCCTCATCCTCGGCGCCGGCGCCATGATCGCCCGATTCGTGCTGCCGAGCCGCCACAGCGGTTCGGGGTCGGAGATCACGATTCGACGCCTGCCCATCATCGCCATCGGCATCTTCGGCGGTTTCATGGTCGGGCTGACCTCCGTGGGCGCGGGATCCCTGATCCTCGTGCTCTTGCTCTTTCTGTACCCCAACCTGCGAAGCGACCAACTGGTGGGCACCGACCTCGCCCAGTCGATTCCGCTGACCCTCGCCGCTACCGTCGGGAGTTTGCTCTTCGGCCACGTGGAGTTTGCACTCACGAGTTCGATCATCATTGGCAGCGTGCCCGCGGTGGTCGTCGGGGCGCTCCTGTCGTCTCGCGATATGAGTCGGCTAATCCGCCCCTTCATCGCGGGCGTGGCGCTCTTGAGCGGTCTCAAGTACGTGGGCCTGCCGATTCCCGCCCTCGGGGTGGCGGCGGTCGTCATCTTCGCCATCGTCGTGGTCGCCACGGTACGTACCCGCTACGTTGAGAAGCTCCCGGAGATCGAATCCCCCGACGTCGCGCTGCTGACGACGAACTAGCTCAGTACCCGAGACGGTCGAGAATGTCGTCGCGCTTCTGCCAGCCCGGCTCGACCTTCACCTTGAGCTCGAGAAAACAGCCCTCGGGAAGCTGACGGCGAGCGGCGATCCCGACGTCTTTCAAGAGTTGACCGCCCTTACCGATCACCATTCCCTTCTGGCTCTCGCGTTCCACGAGGATCTCCACCAGTATGTGGGGCCACTCGAACTCGGTGACCCGACAGTGGATCGAGTGCGGGAGTTCCTGCTTCGTCTTTCGCACCAACTGCTCGCGCACCAGCTCCGCGACCCACATTGCCTCGGGGACGTCCGAGACTTCGTCCTCGCCAAAGAGGTACGGGGACTCGGGCATCGCTTCTCTGACGTAGCGAACGAGATCCTCGGTCCCCTCGCCCGTCTTCGCCGACACCGGAAAGTACTCGACGCGCGCCGCGGCGCCCTCCAGGCCACGCTCGGTCGCGATCTCGAGCACCGCCTCGTGCGCGGCCATCAGCTGGGCGGCAATCTCGTCGCGCGACGTGCGGTCCATCTTGTTCACGACGACGATGGGTCGGGGCCCGTTCTCGCGCTTGGAGTTCTCGAGCAGCGTGCCGATGACGTTGCGGTCGCCGGGCCCGATGGCCTTGCCCGCCTCGACGACCGCCATGATCACGTCGACGCCGTCGGCGGCGGCGCGCGCGGTTTGATTGAGCCGTCCCCCGAGGGTCGTCTTCGGCCGGTGGATGCCCGGGGTGTCCACAAAGATGATCTGGACGCCGTCCTCGGTCAATATGCCCCGGATGGCCTGGCGCGTCGTGTTCGGGCTCGCCGAAGTGATCGAGACCTTCGTACCGATGACCTGATTCAACAGTGTCGACTTGCCGACGTTAGGTCGGCCAATAATCGCCGCAAAGCCCGAGTAGGTCACGATTTCTCCAGTACTGGTTCAATGAGAACCTCTTCAATTCGCCGCCCGTCCATGCGGATCACCGTGAGGTGGTAGCGCTTGGTGGAGAACACGTCGCCCTTGTCAGGGACGCCTCCGGCGAGGTCGAGCACGAGCCCGCCCACCGTGTCCCAGCCGTCCTTGGGCAGGGCCAGTCCGTACTCTTCGTTGGCGTCATCGATGTTGAGCCGGCCGCTGAGGATGAGTCCCGCCTCGATGGTCTGCTCTTGGGTGTCGACGACGCTGGGGTCGGACTCGTCGGTGATCTCACCGACGAGTTCCTCGAGCACGTCCTCGAGCGTGACGAGCCCCGCCGTGCCGCCGTACTCGTCGACGACGACGAAGAGGTGGCTCTGGGACCGGCGGATCTCGCTGAGCAGCGAGGCGACTCTCTTGGTCTCGGGCACGAAGCGAACCTCGCCCATGTCGCGGGCCACGAGCGCCTCGCCGCGACCCTCGGCGACGAGCCCGGCGAGGTGGCGAAGATTGACAATGCCCACGACGTCATCCACTCCCTCGCCCAGCACCGGGATGCGCGAGCGACCCGTCGCGATCGCGAGGTCGAGCGCTTCGCGCACGGTCGCGGTATCGACGATGTCGACCATGTCGATTCGAGGAACCATGATCTCTCGGACAATGGTGTCGCCGAACTCGATCACCGATCGAATGAAGTTGCGTTCCTCTTTCGCGATGGCGTGGTCCTCGTGCGCGACGTCAGCCATGTTGAGAACTTCGGACTCGGTCATTCGCTGGGTTTGGCCCGTGGACCCGAAGAGCCCGATGACCCCTTGGGCAATGGAGAGCAGCAGCGACGAGATCCACTTGATCGGCCAGAACTTGAGCAGGGCCCCCACGACCGGGGCCGTCGTCAGCGCGGCGTTGTCGGGATGCTGGACGGCGAAGTTCTTCGGGATCGCTTCGAAGATGACGAAGATGACGACCACCTCGCCCACCGTCGCGATGAAGACACCCGCGGCGCCGAAGAGGCGCTCCGCGAGCACGCCGACCATGGTGGCCGATACCAACTGACAGATCAGCACCAGCAGCAGCAGCGGATTGAGGAACCTCTCGGGCGCCTCGGCGAGCACCACCAGCGCCTTAGCCCCGCGCCGGCCCTGATCGCGAAGGGACCGGGCGCGCGACTTGTTCATCCGCACGAGCGACGTCTCCGCGAGGGCGAAGAACCCCGAAAAAATCAGCAGTACCAGCACGCTCACCGACAGGTAGGTGTCGCTCGACGACCAGGTCGCGCCAATCACGAGCCGCTCGGTTGGTAGTGGCGCGCGAGCAGTTCGCGCTCGCGCGCTTCCATCCGCTCGGCCTCGTCGTCGACCACGTGATCCCAGCCGAGCAGGTGCAGGACGCCGTGCACCACGAGAAGTGCGATTTCGTCGTCAAACGAGCAGTCGTGATCAACGGCGTTCCTCGCGGCGACCGCCGGACAGATGACGATGTCGCCGACCAACTGGGGGATCTCGACGGGGGGCGGCTCGCCCGGACCGGTGCCCCCGGCGTCGGGAACCCGTCCGGTGGGATCCGGTTCGCCGTCGATGGGGAAGCTCAAGACGTCGGTCGGGCCATCCTTACCCATGAACTGCTGGTTGAGCGCCGCGATGGTCATCTCATCGGAGAAGATCAACGAAACCTCCGCGAGGCCACGGATGCCCTCGTCAACCAGGGCGCCGTTGGCGAGCGCCACCCAGCGCTCGAGGTCGATGACGCGGTCGCGCTGCTCATCGGCGGCGTAGATATCAATGCTCATGANNACGTTCCAGATAATCTTCTCGATGTTGGCGAGCCCGCTGGGCTTGCCGTGGAGGTCGACCTGCGTGACGTCACCGGTGACGACGGCCTTGGAGTTGAATCCAATGCGCGTCAAGAACATCTTCATCTGCTCGGGCGTCGTGTTCTGCGCCTCGTCCAGGATGATGAACGAGTCGTTGAGGGTTCGCCCGCGCATGAACGCGAGGGGCGCGACCTCGATGGTGCCGTTGGCGATGAGCCGCTGGGCCCCGTCGGGTCCGACCATGTCGTAGAGCGCGTCGTAGAGCGGGCGCAGATAGGGATCGACCTTGGCCATCAGGTCGCCGGGCAGGAAGCCCAGATGCTCTCCGGCTTCGACGGCCGGGCGGGTGAGGACAATGCGCTGGACCTGGCGACGGTGCAGCGCCTGCACCGCGGCCGCCACCGCCAAGTAACTCTTGCCCGTTCCCGCCGGTCCGATGCCGAAGGTGATGATCGAGTTATCGATGGCGTCGGTATAGCGCTTCTGTCCGGCGGTCGAGGGCCGGATCACCTTGCCCTTGGCGCCGCGCACGACTTCGTGCCTCAAGACTTCGCTGGGTCGAAGGTCGTCCGCGACCATGTCGATGGTGCGAGAGATCTTCGTCGGGTCGAGGGCCTGACCGCTTTCGAGCACCAGGACCAGTTCGTCGAAGAGCCGCAGCACCTTGGCGGCGTCGGGCCCGGCCACCGAAATCTGGTTGCCTTGGACTCGGATCTTGGAATGGGGAAACGACCGTTCAACCACCCGCAGATGTTCGTCGCGCGGGCCCAGCAGGCCCGACATCAAATGCGTGTTCGTAACTAAGGTGGTCGCCGTCAGGGCCTCACTGGCCGAGGCATCAAAGGTCATCCGGGGGGCCACTCCAATCGCCTTCCGCCCAGGACGTGAAGGTGAAGATGGGGCACGGTCATTTGGGCGTCGACGCCGACGTTCATGACCAACCGGTAGCCGCTCTCGCGTACTCCGGTGATGTCGGCGACCAGCTGGGCCAGGAGAACGAGATCGTCCACTACCCCTCCGTGCGAATCGGCGATGTGGTCGGCGCTCGTGATGTGCTGCTTGGGCACGACGAGCACGTGAACGGGCGACTGGGGTTCGATGTCGTAGAAGGCGTAGGCGGTGTCGCTCTCCGCGACCTTCTTCGACGGAATCTCTCCCGCAATAATTTTACAAAACAGGCAGTCACTCATGTGTTGCTCTCATCATTACTCATGGCGCTCCCCGTTGATGGTAAATCCCCACTCACCAGCGCCAAAGGCGAGCAGGGACGCGGCGACGACTCCCGCCGTTTCGGCCCTCAGTACCGTGGGCCCGAGAGCCACGCGGAGCCGTTCGGGCGCCCACTCCTCGGGTCCCCAGCCTCCCTCGGGGCCAATCGCGACGGCGCGAACGCCGCTCCAATCGGGACTTCCCGAGAAATCGGCCACCGCAACATTTGCGGGGACGTCACCCGCGTTCACCGGCTGATCAATCACGATCTCGAAGGTGCGCCGGCACTGGCCGCACGCCTCACGCGCTATCCGGCGCCACCGGTCGACGATCTTGTCGCGTACGTCGCCCTTGAACTTGACGACCAGGTGCTGGCTCACGAGCGGCACGATGCGGCTCACCCCCAGCTCGGTCGCCTTGGCGACCGCCCACTCGCTACGGTCGCCCTTCAGCGGCGCGAGGTAGAGCACCGTCTCTGGGGTCGCGGGGTCCACGTGGACCGCCGTGACCCTCGTGAGCCCGCTGTCGCTCACTTCGCAGAGCGACCACGCACCGCGACCGTCCGTCACGACGACTTCCTCGCCGCTTCTCGCGCGCAGCACGGTGTGGAGATGATGGTCATCGTCACGACTCAGTGTGGGGCGTTCGGGGTCCTGCACCATGAACTGACCAAGCGCCGCGACCCGGCGCGGCCATTCGAGATGGCTCACTTCTTGGCACCTCGGTGCCGCGAGAAGAGCCCGCCGGTGTGGACCTTCACCGCTTCGCCGCGATGCTCGGCGAACTGGCGGAGCAGGTCTCGTGAGGTGTCGTCGAGTTCCGTGGGTACGTCCACCACCAGGTGTACGAAGAGATCACCGCGACCTCGACCGTGCAGGTGCTCGACGCCTTCGTGGCGGATGCGATGGATGGTTCCGTTCGCGCTCCCGGGCTCGACCTCGACGCTCGAGGTTCCGCGCAGCGTGGGCACCTCGATCTCGACGCCGAGCGCCGCCTGGCTGAAGGCAATGTGGGCCTCGTGGTGCAGGTCATCGCCGTGACGTTCGAAACGTTCGTCGGACGCCACGCGAAGATGCACGAAGAGCCGCCCGTTCGCGCCGCCGCGCACTCCGGCGGGACCACGATCGCTGAGGCGCATCGTGGAACCGTCCTCGACGCCCGCGGGAATCTGGATGGTCAACGTCGTGGCCTCGTTCGTGCGCCCCTCACCTCGACAGTCCGGGCACGGCGACTCGATGCGAGACCCCATCCCGTTGCAGCGCGAGCACGGCATGGCGGTGACCATCTGGCCGAGGATCGAGTTTCGAACCCGGCGCACCTCTCCGAGGCCGGCGCACTCCACGCACGTGATCGGCGTCGTGCCCGCAGCGCAGCCCGATCCGTCACACGTCGCGCAGCGCTGGGGCACGGTGACGGTGATCTCGTGGTTGGCTCCGAACGCGGCGTCGTCCAGGGTGATGTCGACCGATATCTCTGCGTCCGGACCCGGCTGGGGGCCACGGCGTTGCTGGGGCCTTCCGCCCATGCCGCCGAAGAACATGTCAAAGATGTCCTGGACCGAACCGGCGCCGAAGGGGTTGGCCCCGGCGCCGGTGTCGGAGCCGAACCGGTCATAGTTCGCGCGACGTTCGGGGTCGGAGAGGATTTCGTAGGCCTGGGACACCTCTTTAAAGTGGGCCTCAGCGCCGGCGTCACCGGGGTTGGCGTCGGGGTGATACTGGCGCGCGAGTCGTCGATAAGACTTCTTCAGGTCCTCGGGCGAGACGTTGTGGTCCACTTCGAGCACTGCGTAGAGATCAGTATTAGGCAAGATCGTCCTCTCCACCAAAGTGGCGGGCTAGGTGTTGTGCAACCATTCCAGCGGCGGCTATTGCTTCGCGGTACTTCATTCGGGTGGGACCGAGCAACCCCACCGCTCCCGCGGGGGCCCCGTCCACGGTCACCGGGGCCACGATGACCGCGCACGATGACAGTGATTCGTAGCCGTGCTCGGAACCAATGGCGACCGACAGTCCTTGATTCAAGATGTCCTGGACGAGGGTGACGACCAGGAGCTCCTGCTCGAGGATGCTGAGGACCTTGCGCACCGTCTCGACGCCATCGAACACCTCGGCGACCCTCGAGGATCCCCCGATGTAGACCTGCTCGCCGTCGGTCGTCGGCTGCACCGCGTGCAGAACGCTGACGGCGTCGCGGATCAGGGTCGCGACACTGTCGGTGCGCGAAGGGACCTGTACGCGATCGCCCAAGGTGGTCCCGATGAGCAGGGCGTTCAACTGGCGCGACGCCTCCGCCGCGTCGACGAACGTCGTGTCAAACGTGGTGTTCACGCTGTGCTTCACCACCGCCCCGTCGGAGAAAACGGTGACGAGCAGCTGGTGGCGAGCGTCGAGGCTCACGAGTTGCACGCTGAGGATCGAGGCGTGGCCGTGACCGGCGCTGACGACGACCGAGGTGTAGCTCGTCAACTGGCTCAAGATCATCGAGGTCTGTTCGAGGACGTCTTCAACCTCTCCGCGCACGTTCGCGAAGAAGTCGCGCACCTGGTACTGCTGGGCCGAGCTGAGCACGCCCGATTTCAGGTGGTCGACGAAGTAGCGATAGCCCTTGTCGGTGGGCACGCGCCCGGCCGATGTGTGGGGCTGGGCGAGGTAGCCCTCACGCTCGAGGGCCACCATTTCGGAGCGGACCGTTGCCGGAGAGACGTCCACGTCGGCGCTGTGCGCCACCGACGAGGAGCCCACGGGCTGGGCGGTGTCAATATGCTCGGCGACGACGGCCTCGAGGATGGTGCCCTTGCGCGCGTCGAGGTCACTGGGTGACGGTGATGCGTTCGCGGCGCGACGGGCCATACTTCCTCCTTGTTAGCAGTCAATTCTACTGAGTGCCAACGCCGAACCACACGCGCTCGTATTGGCCCATAAAGTGAGGCCGTGAGCGAACGCGCCTTTGATGCGGCGAAATTCTACCGTCGGTCCCTTTCTCTAGAAGATCGGGCCCGCCTGCCCTACTACGGCCAACTCATCGACGCGCTCGCGGACTCGCCGGTCGCGTGCGACCTGCTCAAAGAGGCACGCCCCGAGCAGCGAAATCCGATGTTGGTGCTCGCGGCGCTGCACTACGGTGCCCTGTGCGGCGACGAGGTGCTCGACCCCCTCTACGACGCGATCGGTGTGGTCGCGCCCGAGGAGTTCGCCTCGCAGGTCGTCGCTCGCCTCGAAGCGTTGCCCGAACTCGTGCGCGACCAGCTGCACCGGGCGACCCAGACCAACGAGCCCGGGCGCAGCGCCGTTATGGCGGCGGTGCTGCGCGAGCTGAAGACGCGAGGCGTGCACGACGTCCATCTGATCGACGTCGGCACCTCGATGGGACTCAACCTCTATCCCGACCTGTACCGCGTCAACATCAACGATCACGATCACGATGACGATGACGCGTCGGCGCTCAGCATGCTCGACCTCTACGGCACGGTTGGCGAGGGAGCGCTGCCAACCATTCACCAACGGATCGGGATCGACATGAACCCGCTCGATCCCGACGAACTCGACGACGTGCGGTGGCTCGACGCGTGCCTGTGGCCCGAAGAGCCCGAGCGAGCAGCGCGCTTGCGAGCAGCGCTCGAGCAGATGCACTCCTGGCCAACGGCAACGCGGCTGAAGGGATCCGCGCTCGACCTCATCGACGAAGTGGTCGCGTCGTGCTCTTCGGCGGCGACCCCGGTCATCTTTCACTCGTGGGTCGCGTCGTATTTCTCGCTGAACGAACAGAGAGTCTGGCGCGAACGGGTGATGCAGCACGTCACGAACGGCGCCCTGTGGATCTACTTCGAGCACCCCCTCTCCGTCGCGGGCCTACGCCCGCCGCCCAGCCACATTGAATCGCCCCGGCACGGCGGAACCCAGATAGTCGTGAGCGAGGTCGCCTCCGAACCGGCCTCGTGGGGTTGGTCCCATCCCCACGGCCGGTGGATCGCGCTCGCACCGCCGGTACGCCAGAGTCCGTCGCCGTAAGGTTCGCCAGTGACCATCGCGAGGCCAGTTCGAGTGGAACCCGTCTCGTCGGGCGCTGAGCGCGAACAACTCGAGTCGTGGCTCGACTACTACCGAAGCACCCTCGTGCTCAAATGCGCGGGTCTCAGTTTCGAGCAACTCACGACGGCCGCGGTCGCACCGTCAACACTCACGTTGCTCGGAATTCTTCGCCACATGACCCACGTCGAGCAGTCGTGGCTTCAGCGAAGGTTCGCCGGCCTGGCGCCAGTGCCCGTCTACGAGACCGAGGGCGACCCCGACGGCGACTTCAACAACCTGACGAGCGCCTCGCTCGACGACGTCGAAGGTCTCTACTGGTTAACGTGCGAACGCTCGCGCGAGCTCTGTGCAGGTCATGGTCTCGACGAGATGGCTCGTTACTCCAGGCCCGGGCGCGAGGTGGACCTGCGCTGGATCTACATCCACTTGATCGAAGAGTACGCCCGCCACTGCGGCCACGCCGACCTGCTGCGTGAACGCATCGATGGTGAAACGGGCGACTGATTCAGTCCTCGAGCTTGAGCGCGGCGACGAAGGCCTCCTGGGGCACCTCGACGCGTCCCAGATTCTTCATGCGCTTCTTGCCCTCCTTCTGCTTCTCCAGCAGTTTGCGCTTGCGGGTGATGTCACCGCCGTAACACTTGGCGAGGACGTCCTTGCGGCGCGCCTTCACGGTCTCTCGGGCGATCACCCGTCCACCCACGGCCGCCTGGATCGGCACGTCGAACATCTGGCGGGGAATGAGTTCCTTGAGCCGCTCGGCCATCCGCCGTCCGTAGTAGTCGGCGTTCGAGCGGTGCACGATCGTGGAGAAGGCGTCGACCGGTTCGTGGTTGATCAAGAGGTCCACGCGAACCAGGTTCGAGGTGATATAGCCGCTCTGCTCGTAGTCGAGACTCGCGTAACCCTTGGTCCGGCCCTTCAGCGCGTCGAAGAAGTCAATGACCACTTCGGCGAGCGGAATGGTGTAACGAATCTCGACGCGCTCGGTGGAGAGGTAGTCCATCTTGATCATCTCGGCGCGTCGGGACTGGCAGAGGTCCATGACGGTGCCGAGGTACTCCGCCGGCGTCAGGATCGAGATGTTGAGCATCGGTTCATCGATGTGATCGAGGCGGCTCGGGTCGGGCAGGTCGGTCGGGTTGTCGATCTTCACCTCGCTGCCGTCGGTCAAGTACGCGCGGTAGACAACCGAGGGGGCCGTGGCGATGAGGTCGAGATTGAACTCGCGCTCGAGGCGCTCTCGCACGATCTCCATGTGCAAGAGACCGAGGAACCCACAGCGAAAGCCAAAGCCCAGGGCGTGGGACGATTCGGGCTCGTAGGTGATCGACGCGTCATTCAGCTTCAGCTTGTCGAGCGAGTCGCGCAGATCCGGCAGGTCGTCGCCGTCGATCGGGTAGATCCCGCAAAAGACCATGGGCTTGGGGTCGCTGTAGCCATCGAGCGCTTCAGTCGCCGGTCGTCCCGCTTCGGTGATGGTTTCACCCGAGCGGGCCCCCGCGACGTCCTTGATGCCCGCGACGATGAAGCCCACTTCGCCGGGGCCAAGCTGGCTGACGCTGATCATCTCAGGGGTCCGGATGCCGATCTCTTCGATCTCGTGGTTCTCGCCCGCCTGCATCATGCGGATCTTCACGTTGTCGCGCAGCGTCCCGTCGATGATGCGAATCGAGCTGATGACCCCACGGTACTGGTCGTAGTACGAGTCAAAGATCAGGGCGCGAAGAGCGGCGTCGGGGTCGCCCTTCGGCGCCGGGATGCGTTCGATGACCGCGTGCAGCAGCTCGGCGATGCCCTCGCCGGTCTTGGCGGAGATGGAAAGGATCTCGTCGGCCGGCAGCCCGAGCACCCGCTCGAGCTCGTCCTTGTACCGTTCGGGGTCGGCCGCGGGCAGGTCGATCTTGTTCAACACCGCGACGATTTCGAGGTCGTTCTCGAGGGCCTGGTAGCAGTTCGCGAGCGTCTGGGCCTGAATACCCTGGCTCGCGTCCACGAGCAGCACCGCGCCCTCGCACGCCGCGAGCGAGCGAGAGACCTCGTACCCGAAGTCGACGTGACCGGGCGTGTCGATCAGCTGCAGTATGTGCCCGGCGTACTGGACCCGGACGTTCTGGGCCTTTATCGTGATGCCGCGCTCGCGCTCGATGTCCATCGAGTCGAGGTACTGCGCGCGCATCAGACGGGGGTCCACCGCGCCGGTAATCTCCAGAATCCGGTCCGAGAGCGTCGACTTTCCGTGGTCGACGTGCGAAATAATGGAAAAATTACGAATTTTGCTGTAATCGACAGTCGTTGAAGGAGTTGCCACGGTGTAGAAAGGCTACCCGTCCGCCCGCCCACCCGGTCAAGTAGAAGGGCACCGGGTACTCCTGCTAGCCTTATGCAGCCCGCCGGACAGTTTCGGCGTACTGATAACGAGGTTTTCGTGGCAAATATCAAGAGCCAGATTAAGCGCAACAAGCAGAACATCGTCGACCGCGACCGCAACAAGGCCGTCAAGTCCGAACTACGCACCCGCACCAAGTCCGCGATCGCCGCCGTCGGCACCGAGAACGAGGAGACCAGCCTGCGCGCCGCCGTCAAGCGCATCGACATGGCCGCGGCCAAGGGTGTCATCCACAAGAACCAGGCCGCCAACAAGAAGAGCGGCCTCATGAAGCGCATTGCTTCACTTCGTAGCGAAGCCTAACTTCGAGGCTGCTTCATCCGGCGCGTTGATCCTCTAGGCCGCTGCGCTTCAGTGTGACAGTTGCACGCGACTCTTTGGATGTCCGCACGTGTCGCGCCAGGCGTCACCGACTCGTACGAATCGAACCTCGCCCCTACGTCAACTCCATGCCCCGGCTCTCGGGAAGTCGCCGAAGGAGCAGCAGCAACGGCAGCAACGGCAGGAACGTCACGAGAGCGGGCAGGCGCAGACCCGTCTGACTCGACGCGTGCACGGCGTCACCCACCCAGCCAAAAAGGCCCAGGCCAGCGACGGCGCCGGCGACGCCGGCGACCGTGATCCAACCGGCGGACGTGGCGCGAAAGTTGTGCGCAAAAATCTCGGTGCTGATGGCGGTCATCGCCGGCGACAACAGGCCCCCCGCTCCGACGCTCAGCACGTAGCCAATCACGAACGCCGAGCGACCACCGCCGTACGCGTACGCCGAGGCCACCGCCGTCGCCAGCACGCCCAACGCCACCGTCCAGCGCCGACCCATGGTGCGCGCCAACCGGCGACTGGCGAACAGGCCCGCGAGGCCCGCGAGGCCGCTCACCACGACGACCGCGGCGACGGTCGACGGTCGCATCTTCAAGATCCCCTCGCTGTAGACGAAGGTGAATCCGCCCGAGGGACCGGTGATCACCCCGATGGTGAACGCCATCGTCGCCACGATGGCGAGGCGACCGCGAGCCTCGGCCGGCACGGCGCCCAAGCGGGCCATCGGGAGGGCGTCGACCCGCGGCACCGGCTCGGGAACGCCGCCGAGCAGCGGCACGATCACGATCACCGGCACGAGGGCCAGCGCGAACAGCCAGCGAAAAGAGTCCGGCCCGCGAACGAGCCCGTGCACCACCGCCGAGATACCCGACCCGATGCCGACCCCCGCCGCCATGATCGCCAGGCGCTGGATCCGCAGCGTCGTGCTCGCGAGCTCCACGGTGATGATCTGCACGAGTGTCGTCGCGACGCTCAACAGGGGACGAGCCAGGGCGAAGCACAGGACGAACACCCAATAACGCGGGCTGAGCGACGCCGCCGCCGTGANNACGTGCGGCCCCACCGGTCCGCGAGCGACGAGAGCGGCAGCGCCGCGAGCGAGGAGACGCGCAGCGCGGCGAGTCCGAGCCCCAACGCCGAGCCCGACAGGCCGACCACGCTCTGCAGTGAGCCGCTCGCCGAGAGGTGACCGAAGTGCCGCGCGACGTCGTCGAGCGACGTCGTCGCGCCGAACTCGGCGAACCCCGCCGCGAGCGCCCCCAGGAACAGAATGGCCGTCACCCGGTCGCCGAGACGCCACCAACGTGGCGACACCACGCGATCAGACACGATGACCTCGTTGGAGGATGCGTGACGTCCTTCGCCGCCCTCGTGTCGAGTGTTGAAGACGGCTCATTGCACTAAAGGTCTTCGAATGCCCGGTGCAGTGCGTCGGTCACGTCCTCGTAGTTCATCTGGGGTCCGAAGTACGAAGGCTCTCCGATTCGCACCGTGACGCGGCTGCGCTTCTTGGGCCACTTTGCGTGCAACGGCACCGTGCCGGTGAGGCCCAGCGTCTTCACGGGGATCACGGGCACGCCGAGACTGACGGCGAGCAGCCCGATGCCGGACTTGAAGGGCTGGAGTTTTCCGGTGGTGCCGATCTTGCCCTCCGGGGAGATCAGCACATTCCAACCCTGGTCGATCATCTCGCCCACGTACTCGAGGCTGGGCAGGTACGGCTCACTGCGCGCGAAGCTGAAGCCCGCGAAACAGACCCGTATCAAGAGCGCCAGCATCTTGTGGTCGCGCAGCACGTCGTCGGCGGTCGCCACCGCGAGGCGCCTCCGGATCCTTCGGGGAAGGGCGTGGTAGACGACCGGTCCGTCGAAGTCATCGCTGTGGTTGAAGATGAAGATCGCGGGACTCGTGAGGCTCGCCAGCTCCTCGCCGCCCTCGACGTGGACCTTCACCCAGACCCGGATAATCGCACGCACCACCACTTCGCGAAGTCCGTCGCCGAGGAACCTCACCCATCGCCAGTAGGGCCAGCGAGGCGGGCGCAGCGCCTCTTCAACGGCACGGCCCTCGTTCACTACCCGTCGCAACTCCCCCACGGTGTTTTCCGCGCTCACCGCGTCATCGGGGATCGAGATTCCGAGTTGCTCTTCGAGCAGGGAGAGCGCCGTCAGACGTCGCAGCGAATCGAGGCCGAGGTCGGCGAGGCGGTCGGCGTCGTTGATCACCGCGCCCGGATCGTCGATGCTCAGACGGATGATGTGCACCAAGGGGTCCTCGCCCGCTTCGGCGACGTCACTTTTCGCGGGCGCCAACGCCTGGGCGGAGTTGACCCAGTCCTGGACCTGTCGGCGGTCGACCTTCAGCAACCGGGTGCGCGGGAAGTCGCTCTCGGGCCAGCGTCGCCAAGCGTCGATGTGCTGAAACGGTTCCAGCTGGGAGTTGATGCGGGCTACCGCGTCAGTGACAATCTGGTCCGACCCGTCCGCAACGACCACCGCCAGCACCGATTCACCCTTTTCGTTCCGGGCTCCGACGATGCAGATCCCGCGCAAGGATGGCTCTGCGTCGGCGACGATCTCGACGTCCTCGGGAAAGACCTTCAGGCCGCTGCTGCGCACGATGACGAACTTGAGTCGGCCCCTTATATGCAGCCAGCCGCCCTCGAGCTGGCCCACGTCACCCGTGCGGAACCAGCCGTCCTCGATGAACGCGTCGCGCGTCGCCGCATCGTTGTGGAGATAGCCACTGAAGACGCTGGGGCCCTTCACCTGGATCTCGCCGCCGTCGCCGATTCGCAGCTGCACGTTGTCGAGTGCCCAGCCCGGCGAGTCGAGCCGTCGTTGGTTCAGGCCGTTGCAGGTGAGAATCGGCGACGTCTCGGTGAGACCGTAGCCCTGCACCATTCGAACGCCCATCCTCTCCCACGTCGTCGCGACGTCGATCGGAATGGGCGCGCCGCCGGTCACCACGATGCGCAGGTTCCCGCCCAGCTGCGAATGGACGCTGTGGAAGAGAACCCTGCGAAGCGCAAACGGCAGATGGTCGGCAGTCCTTAAGGCCCGCTCGAGCAACCGGGTCCTCCCCTGTTCCTCGGCAACCTGTTGAATTCGCTCGAGCATGAGAACAAGAAGCTGCGGAATCGCGAGGATGACGTTGATCTGATAGTCGACCATGCACTGCACGATGGCCTGGGGAGTGACCCGGGGCATGTAGAAGATGCTCGCACCGCGCGACAGCACCGCCAAACTGCCGGACAGTTCGTACATGTGCGAAAGGGGCAGCACCGAGAGAAGGCGCCAGTTCTCGCCGACCTCGATCCTGGCGAGAATGCCCGCAATGTTCGCGAGCACGTTCTCGTGGGAAAGCACGACACCCTTGGGATCGGCCGTCGTTCCCGAGGTGAACACGATCAACGCCGTCCACTCCTTCTGCAACGCAATCGCGGGATCGGTGCGCGGACAGTCGACGACGAGCTCTTCAATCTCATCCAGGAAACGCGTGGTGAATAGTGGATCGGCCTCCAGGTGAAGATTCCGGCCCACGAATACGATCTTCGGCGTCGTCTCACGGACGAAGCGCAGCGTGGTCTCCGCCGAACTGGCGGCGTCCACGGGAACGAGCACGGCTCCGATGATCAGGGTCCCGAGCAGCACCTGGACCCACTCGGGGGAGTTAGGTGCGACGACCATTATCCGATCGCCCCGCTCCACTCCTTGCGCCTTTAAAAAGTGCGCCGTCTGGTAGGAGCGTGACTGCAGCTCGCGGTGGGTGAGCCGCCCGATCTTCAAAAATGACCGGCTGGTGAGGGCGAGGTCCTCGGCGAACTCGTCCAACTCCTTCACATAGTCGGCGAAGGTGCGCTCGCTCACGGTGCGATCCTCATGGCCGTGGCGACGACGTACTGCGCGGTGCGCGAGAGTGAGATATCGAACCGCTGGCCCTTCGCGGTTGCGCGGGACCGGCCCGAGGCGTCATGGGTAATGACGACGTCGGCAATTTGCAGCGTCGGTATCCCCGCGGCCTTGTAGACGGCCTCCTTCGCCGCCCACAACCCCGCCAGATGCTCCACGTCCTTGTTCTGCGCTCCCGATTCACCGAAGGCTCTGCTCAGGAAACGGGCACCGCCGAGCTCCATCTGCCTCTGGAACTCCGGAAAACTCACCACGTCAATTCCAATCATGCTCCAGCCTCTAATCAATGTGAAGGACACCGGCTACTGGGAACGTTCACTCCTGATCTTCGGGCCAGACGACCTAACGCCCTAGCGAGTTCAACCAAATCCTAGAACTCCACGACCACCCGCGACGGCGCCCGCGAAGCGTTGCTCGCGTTGGCGCATCACGCCACCTACGACGCCACCAAACCTTCGCTAGCGCCGACGGGCCCCTTGGGTCATCTTGGCGAGTCGGGCCACCAGGACCTCGATGACGGTGAGCTCGGTGACGTCGAGGTCGGTGTTGAGATCCTTGCCGCCGTAGCTCACACCGCCCTTCAGGTCGACATCAGCGTTGGCAATCATGTGCACCGCCGCGATGATCCGCTCGGCTCCGATGCGCTGGGAAACGCGCAGCGCCTTGCCCGCCGGATAACGGTTGATCCCGAGCAGCGTCGCCGCTTCGTCGTCGCTACGCACGCCGCTACCTTCGAGGCGGGCCATGCGCAAGTAGTGGCGCTGGAGCATGTTCACGATCTGCAGTCCGGCTCGGCCCTTGGAGTCCAGCATGCGCCGCGCCACCACGATTGCCTTGGTCGCATCCCCGGCGTCGATGGCGTCGGTGAGGTCCCACGGCGGCACGGTGCCCGCCTCGCCGAGGTACGGGCGCAGGTCCTCCACGCCGATGGCGGCCCCGCTCCCGTAGGCGGAAGCGAGTGTGGCCAAGAGCCCCGACAGGCGTCCGAGGTCCTCGCCCAGGTGCTCGTCGACGAGCGAGAGGGAGGCGGCGTCGAGCTTCACGTCGCCCGCCGAGGCCTGTTCGCGGATCCACGCCTGGCGGTCCCGGCCTCGGCCGACGGCCGTCTCGACCAGGCCGCCACCGGCCGTCACCGCCTTCACGAGGGCGGCGGGGATGGTGCCCGCGCCCGAGACGAGCACGAGCGACGCCGAGGGCTGTGCGGTGCCGAGGGCACCGACCAGGCGCGTGACGTCGGCCGCGCCGATGCGCCCGGCGTCGCGCACGACGACGACGCGTCGGTCCACGAGGAGCGACGGGGTCAGCATGGCGTCGATCACCGTCCCGATGTCGAGGTCATCGCCCGACGAGCCGCCGAACTCCTCGACCACGAGACCGGCGTCGCGCTCGCCCACCAGCTGCCCGAGCAGCTCCCGAGTGGCCTGGGCGACCAGCGAGGCGTCGTCGCCTTTTACCAGGTAGGCGGCCGCCGGCGGGGCGTCGGCCTTCGCAGCGCTCACCGGGCCGCCGAGATGGCGGCGAGCACCTCGGCCACCCGGCGGGTCCCGGCCACGTCGTGGACCCGGAGGATCCGACAACCCAGCGTGGTCCCGAGGGCGGCAGCGATGAGCGAAGCCTCGCGCCGCTCGCCGATCGCCAGGTCGTAGAGGACGCCGAGGAAGGTCTTGTTCGAGGCCGACAGCAGGAGCGGGTAGCCGAGGCCGGAAAGAGTGTCCGAGGCGCGCAACAGGGCAAGCGACTGCTCGGCCGTCTTGCCCAGGTCGAGCCCGGCGTCGACCACGATGCGGTCCGCCCCGACACCGGCGGCGAGGGCGCGCTCGGCCCGCTCGGCGAGGAAGGCCGCCACCTCGGCCACGACGTCGTCGTAGTGAGGATCGGGGTCGGCAACCCGGGGGGCGAGGCGGATATGGGTGGCCACCACGGCGGCGCCGGCCTTACGCCGGAACATGCCGCCGTTGGCTCCGGAAACCAGGCAAGCCCGGTCGATGAGGGCCTTGATTTCCGGCGAGATGTCGGCAACGTAAGTCGGCGAGCCCAGGAGAATACCGTCGGCTGCCGCCATCTTCTCGATATACACGTTCCCCATGTCGTCTTCCTGCGAGCAGCGGCCATCCTTCCTCGCTGAGCACTTGCGGCATGCCAAGCAGCCATGGATGTGGGCGCCGCCGAGTTCCACCAGTTCGGTCCCAATACCTTCTTTTTCCAACTCGCCGAGCACGTGGCCGAGCAGAATGGCAGTGTTCCCGCCTCTTCGGGCGCTGCCGTTGAATGCAACAACCTTGATCCGAGTCCCATGCATGAATTGTCTCCCCCTGCTGCCCCTCCGGGTTACCGATCCGGCTGAAAATGATTGAAGCGACGCAACAGTTGTTATCCGGAGCCGCTACGCCTGCCCGGTCATGGCGTAGAGAATGGCCCGCGCGGTCTCATCTTCATCCTCGTGCGACGAGATCATCAGGTCGTAGAGGTGGATGTTGCACCAGCTCTTGCCGAAGTACTGTTGCAGGTACTTGGCGCGCTCCCCATCCACGGTGCGAATGCGCTGCTCGATGTTGGCGCCCGGCTCCAGGCGGTCGCGCAGGCGCGCAATGCGCTCCAGGCAGGGCGCGTAGACGAAGACGTGAAAGACGTCGGGTTGATGCTGCAGGACGCACTGCGATCCCCGCCCCACGATCACGCAATTGCCGTCGGCATGAGCCTTTTCGATGATCTTCTGCGAGATTTTTACCATTTCCTGGGCGTCGAAGACGGCGTTATCGCCCAGTTCGAGGCCGGCAGCCAGGGCGGCCGAGCGCATGGCCTGCTGGTTGATGCGCCGCAGCCA
>PLKM01000008.1:18746-18976 GCA_003141095.1 Acidimicrobiaceae bacterium
AATCCACGTTACTCCTCCGCCCAGGTTCTTTCCAATTCCTTTTGCGCGGCTTTTATTTCAAAGTGAACTCTTGCACCGGGATGCGGGAAGCCTGCCTGGTGAAATGCTCCTGAAACTGGAGTGAATGAAAGCCGGGGAGTCTGCTGCAAACGGGGTTTTGCGGCAAGACAAGAGTCCACGGCGCTGGCCGGAAGAGGCTGTGAATTCCCGGCGTAGCATTGAAGAGTGAA
>PLKM01000070.1:0-346 GCA_003141095.1 Acidimicrobiaceae bacterium
TAGCCGCGCCGGTCGTAGGTGATGAGGTCGAACGTCTCAGTTCTGCGAGCGAGGCGGGCGAACGAGCCGCCGCGATCAAGCCCCCCGTGGATGCAGATAACGGTGGCGAGGGGATCCCTCACGCGCCGCTCGGCGAGGGCCAGTCCGGGGACGGGAGAGTCTGACACAAAGTGAAGCCCTCTCGCGACGGTGGGGCCAGAAGTCATACCCGAAACTTACCGGTTCTTGACAATTCGTCACTCATGCAACTTCGCACTTATCGCCCCTAGGCTGGAGAGGTGACTACGCCCCCTGACTCCTCGTCATCTCGCTCGAACAAAGGGTCCTTCGGTCCCAATGCGTGGCT
>PLKM01000070.1:353-20544 GCA_003141095.1 Acidimicrobiaceae bacterium
GCCAAGTCCGTGGTAACCATTGACGAGGAGGCGACGCCGCTTCGCGGGGCGGCGGCGCGAATCGTTACCAACATGAACGCCAGCCTGGCTGTGCCGACGGCGACAAGCGTTCGAACGGTGTCGGCGCGACTGTTGGAGATCAATCGCATCGCCCTCAACGAATCGCTCTCACGCTCGAGCGGAGCCAAGGCTTCGTTCACCCACTTCATTGCCTTCGCGCTCATCAAGGGACTTCGTGAGATTCCCGCACTGAACGCCACGTTCGTCGACGCCGTCGACGCGAAGGGGACGCCCGGCGTGCGTCGCCACGAACACGTGGGGCTCGGTCTGGCTGTTGACGTGCAGCGACCCGACGGCACGCGAAATCTACTGGTCCCGGTGATCCGTGACGCCGACACGATGGACTTTCGCGAGTTCCTCCTGGCGTACGAAAATCTCGTTCGCAAAGTCCATAACGCCACGTTCGGCGCCGATGATTTTGTCGGAGCCACCGTGTCGCTGACGAATCCCGGCACCCTCGGAACCGTCCAATCGGTGCCGCGTCTCATGCCCGGGCAAGGCGCGATCTTCGGGGTCGGCGCTCTCGCCTGGCCCGCCGGCTTTGAGGCGGCGGATCCGCGCGCGTTGGCTGAACTCGGCGTTGGCAAGATCATGACGCTCACCTCCACGTACGACCACCGGATTATTCAAGGCGCGGAGTCGGGACTCTTCTTAAAGTACGTGGCCGAGTGTCTCACGGGCGGCCACAACTTCTACGACGAAATTTTCGCCTCCCTCGGGGTTCCCTACGAGCCATCGCAGTGGGCGAAGGACACCAATCCCGCCGCGGGCGAGGGTGACAGCGAGCGGATCTTGAAGCAGATCCGAGTGCAAGAACTCATCAACATGTATCGTGTCCGCGGTCACCTGAACGCCCATCTGGATCCGCTCAGTGCCGAGCCGCCGGCCCTGCACTCTGAGCTGGACCTGGCGACGTACGGACTCACGATCTGGGACCTGCAGCGCACGTTCGTCGTCAATGGCCTCGCGGGCAAGCGAGAGGCGACCCTCGAACAGGTCCTCGGCATTCTTCGAGACGCCTACTGTCGCACGATTGGCATTGAGTACGGCCACATCATGGACCCCGCTCAAAAGCGCTGGATCCAAGAGCGTGTCGAGGGTGTGAAGCCCTCAGTGACGGTCGAAGAGCAGCACCGAGTCCTCGAGGCCCTCAATGAAGCAGAGGTGTTCGAACGTTTTCTGCACTCTCGCTACGTGGGCCAGAAGCGTTTCGGCCTCGAAGGTGGTGAGTCCACGATTGTCGCCCTGCAGACGATTTTGGATGTGGCCGCCGACCAGGGCGTGCGCGAAGCGGTCATTGGCATGGCCCACCGAGGTCGCCTGAACGTGCTCGCGAACATCGTGGGCAAGTCCTACAGCGATATCTTCTCGGAGTTCGAAGGAAACCTGGACCCCGAAAGCGTGCAAGGGAGCGGCGACGTGAAGTACCACAAGGGCGCGCGTGGGGTCTTCAAGAATCCGCGTGGAGCGACCATCGAGGTGTCCATGGCCTCGAACCCCTCGCACCTGGAAGCCGTCAGTCCGGTGGTGGAGGGAATCGTGCGCGCCAAGCAAGACCTCGTCATTCGACCGAGTGACGGCACGCAGTGGTCGGAAATGGCCGACCACTTCCCGTACCTGCCGATCCTCATCCACGGCGATGCGGCGTTTGCGGGTCAGGGTGTCGTCGCCGAGACCTTGAACCTCTCGCAACTCTCGGGCTACCGCGTGGGAGGGGCGATCCACATCGTGATCAACAACCAGGTTGGCTTCACCACCGCCCCCGAGTCGGCGCGCTCCAGCTTCTATCCAACCGACGTGGCCAAGATGATTCAGGCACCGATCTTCCACGTGAACGGCGACGATCCCGAGGCGTGCGCGCGAGCAACGCGCCTCGCCTACGACTATCGCGAGACCTTTCACCGTGACGTGGTGCTCGACATCGTCTGCTACCGGCGCCACGGCCATAATGAGGGCGACGACCCGAGTTACACCCAGCCCCAGATGTACAAGATCATCGACCAGATGCGCTCGGTGCGAAAGGTCTACACCGAGACGCTGGTCCGGCGAGGCGACATCTCGATCGAACAAGCCGAGTCGCAGCTTGACCAGTTCAACTCTCGCCTACAGAGCGTGCTGGACGAAGTGCGAACCGTGCCGGTGCCGACCCTCGAGGGCGTACCGGTCGCCGACATTCCCGTTGACCTCGCACCTCCCGAGACCGGTGTCGATCGGACCACTCTGCTGGAGGTCGCCGCCGCCACGACGTCAGCTCCCGAAGGTTTCACGATTCATCCGAAGTTAGAGCGTCAGTTCGCCCAACGCCGCGCCATGCTCGAAGCCGGGGACGTGGATTGGGCGCTGGGCGAGGCGCTGGCTCTCGGCACGCTCGTCAAGGGCGGCTCGAATGTTCGACTGGTAGGTCAGGACACGCGTCGAGGCACGTTCTCCCATCGACACGCCGCACTGGTTGACTACGAAAATGGTGACCAGTACGTTCCGCTCACGAACCTGGACTCATCGGCGTTCTTCACGGTTCGCGACTCGTTCTTGAGTGAGTACGCGGCACTCGGCTTCGAGTACGGCTACTCGGTCGAGGCGACGAACACGCTGGTCGCGTGGGAGGCTCAGTTCGGGGACTTTGTGAACGGGGCCGAGATCATCATCGACAACTTCCTCGTGGCCGCCGAGGACAAGTGGGGTCAGCACGCGAGCCTCGTGATGCTGCTTCCCCACGGTTACGAAGGCCAAGGTCCCGAGCACTCGAGCGGGCGCATTGAGCGTTTCTTGTCACTGTGCGCCCGCAACAACATTCGCGTCGCCCAACCCACCTCGTCGGCCCAGTACTTCCACTTACTCCGTAGCCAGGTGCTGCGCGAGCACATCACGCCGCTCATCGTCTTCACCCCGAAGTCGATGCTTCGCGCGGTCCAGACCCGCTCGCCACTTAGCGAGTTCGAGAAGGGCTCATTCCAGACCGTGCTCGACGATCAGATCGCCGAC
The DNA here is from genome assembly GCA_003141095.1 of Acidimicrobiaceae bacterium. Classification (GTDB taxonomy): domain Bacteria; phylum Actinomycetota; class Acidimicrobiia; order Acidimicrobiales; family RAAP-2; genus RAAP-2. The sequence continues at coordinate 3,396 of PLKM01000070.1, forward strand.
GTTTCCACGGTCACCCGCGTGGTGCTGGCGACGGGCAAAATCACTCACGAGGCCATTGCCCGTCGCAACGACATCGGCGCCTCTTCAGTGGCGGTTGTCCGTGTCGAACAGCTCTATCCTTGGCCCGTGGAGAGGATCGAGGAGATACTGGACTCGTACCCGAATCTTCAAGAGGTCGTGTGGCTGCAAGAAGAACCCGAGAACATGGGCGCGTGGCCGTTTGTTCACCTGCAGATGCACTCCCAGTTGCGTGACACGAAGGTGGCCCATGTCGCCAGGGCCGAGTCGGCCAGTCCCGCCACCGGCAGCGGTCTCGTCCACGCGGCCGAACAGGCTGATCTCTTGCAGCGAGCGGTCGGGTGAGTCCCGCCAAGGCGACTCGGCTTCGCGTCGTCGTCGACGGCTCGAATCTCGCCACGGAGGGAAGGACAATACCGAGCCTCGTCCAGCTCGACGAGGCCGTCCGGTCCTTTCTCGAGGAGAATCCCTCCGCCGAGGTGATCGTCGTCGTCGACGCCAGCTTCGAGCACCGCGTCGCCCCAGGCGAGCGGGCCCGCTTCAAAGAGGCCGAACTGGCCGGTGAGATCGTGACACCGCCCGCGGGAGCCATTGGTCGCGGTGACGCATTCATTTTGAAGATCGCGCAACGGATCAACTCGGTGGTGCTCAGTAACGACTCGTTCCAGGAGTTCCACGACGAGTATCCATGGCTTTTCGACCCGGACCGCCTCGTCGGCGGCAAACCCGTCAAGGGTGTCGGCTGGGTGTTCACGCCGAGAATTCCGGTGCGCGGCATCAAGACGTCGCGGCCCGTCAAGAAGTTGACGGTCACCCTCTCGGACGGCATGAAGCCGACGATTGGCACCACGTTGACGCCGGTGAAAACGCACAAGACGCCCGTGAAGAAGGCCGCGCCGGTGAAGGCGGCGGCGACCACGAAGAAGGCGGCGAAGAAGGTCGGCAAGGCGGTAGAGATCGCGACGAAGCCGACGGCGGCCCCAGTCAAGAAGACCGCGAGAAAGTCGGCCGCGGCGAAGAAGGCCGCGCCGGTGAAGGCGGCGACCACGAAGAAGGCGGCGAAGGTGCCGGTACCCGTTGTCGAACAAGCGGTCGCCGAGCCGGCTCCCGCGCTACGTCGCGGGCGCCAGCCCGTCAACCCCGAAGCGGAGTTCGCTTCGTTCCAGAACTCGTTCAAGCTGGGGGCCAAGGTGGAGGGCGAGGTGACCGCTTTTACGTCTCACGGGGCCATTATCCAGGTGGAACTAAGGGGAGGAAGGCACGTGGAGTGCTACGCCCCCACCACGTCGCTCGGTAACCCCGCGCCCGCTCGGGCTCGCGACGTTTTGAAGCGCGGCGACCACAAGGTCTTCGAGTTGATTACCGTCGACAGCGAGCGACGAATAGCGGAGTTGGCGCTGGCGTGAGCGAACTTTCAATGGACCCCGCGCACTGGCTTCCGCATCGCCCGCCCTTTCTCCTCCTCGACTCGATGCTGAGCATCGAGCCGGGCCTGCGAGCCAGCGGCATGTGGACGCTCACGGGCGACGAATGGTTCTTTCCGGGCCACTTTCCCGGACGCCCGACGACGCCAGGGGTGTTGCTGCTCGAGTCAATCGCTCAGTGCGGCGCCGTGGCGGTCATGGCCGACGACAAGTACGCCGGCCGTTTGCCGCTGTTCGGCGGCGTCGAGCACGCTCGTTTTCGTCGACAAGTGGTTCCCGGTGACACTGTCGTGCTCGAGTGCGAGATGAGCCGACTCTCCGCGCGCGGCGGCAAGGGACACGGTCGAGCAACGGTAGACGGACAGGTGGCGGCGGAGGCCGATCTGCTGTTCATCCTCGCTGACGTGTCGTGAAGGTCGCGACCTGGAACGTCAATTCGTTGACGGCCCGTTGGCCGCGCGTTGAAGCCTGGCTCGTGGAGAATAATCCCGACGTGGTACTGATCCAAGAGACCAAGCAGACCGACGCCAAGTTCCCCTTCGTCCCACTCGAGCAGTTGGGTTACCAGTCGGCCCACTACGGACAGGGCCAGTGGAATGGCGTCGCCATCTTCTCCAAGGTGGGCCTCGACGACGTCACCAGAGGATTCGGCGATGAGGACCCAGAGGCACGAATTATTGGAGCGACGTGCGGGGGCGTGCGGGTCTACTCGTGCTACGTGCCCAACGGTCGAGCCCTCGACGACCCGCACTACGCCTACAAACTTCAGTGGCTCGCCAAGCTCGCTGATCTGGTGTCCCACCGAGATACCTCGCAGCCGTTCGCGGCGGGCGGCGATTTCAACGTCGCCCCCACTGATCTCGACTGCTACGACCCGAGCGCGTTTCTGGGCGCGACGCACGTCAGCGAGCCCGAGCGCGCTGCCCTTCGCGCCCTGGAGGGCGCGGGGTTGGTTGACCTCACGCGGACCCTTCACCCCGACGAGCCCTGCTACTCGTGGTGGGACTATCGCAACGGCGCCTTTCATCGAGGTTGGGGGCTGCGCATCGATCTCTTGTTCGTCGATCCGATTCTGCTCGCCAGGTCGACCAAGAGCTACGTCGACCGAGAAGCCCGCAAGGGCGAGAAACCATCGGACCACGCACCAGTCATTGGCGAGTTCGAACTCTAACTGAGTCCCTTGGGGAGCATCACCTCGATAAACATTGGTCCGGGCGTGGCGTACGAACGTTTCAGCGCGGCGACGAGCTCGTCCGCGGTCGTCACTCGAACGCTCTCCACACCCAGTCCCGTGGCGATGGCGCAGAGATTCATCGCGGGATCGTCCAACTCGAGCATTCGCTGGCTCGTCGCGCCCTCCGACACTGCCCCCACGCGCTGGCGCTCGAGGTTGAGAATCGCGTAACTGCGGTTGCTGAGCGCAACGACCGTGACGTCGAGTCCTTCGCGGGCCATGGTCCAAAGGGCCTGGGGCGTGTAGAGCATCGAACCGTCGGACTCGAGCGCGAGAATTCGTCGGCCGCTGCCCACCGCCGCGCCGAGGGCGACGGGCAGACCGAAGCCAATGGCGCCGCCCGTGAGCGTCATCCACCGGTGGGGGGGCGAGAACTGCGTGGCGCCAAAGAGATGGACACCACTCGTATTGGACTCATCGGCGACGATCACTCCCTCGGGTAGCGTCGCTCCGATCGCCGCGGCGAAGCTCTGAGTGGTGAGTGCTCCCGTTGGGGCAGTCGGACGATCTCCGACGAGAACGCTGAGGGGTTCCGCGCCGAGTTCGTCAACGAGCGTCGCCAGCGCGTCGCCGGTGTTGGTGCCCGGCGGGGCGAGTGGGATCACTTCACAACCTTCGGGGAGTAGTCGACTCGCCACATCGGGATAGGCGAAGAATCCGACCGGCTCGATGGATCCGATCAGGACAACCGCTTCAACGTCGCGCAGTTGGGCGATGGCGAACTCACTCAGGTAGATCAGTCGTTCGGGGCTCGCGACTCCCGCTCCCCGGTCGATGATCGAAGGAAAGGTTTCGGTGATGACGGAAGAACCAGTCGCCGTCGCGACGCGCTGGGCGAGCGCGAGCTGTCCTGCGTCGAGGGCTGAACTGCCGAGAAAGATCGCCGAACGCTTCGAGCGCAGGGCGATGACGGCTCGGCGAAGCTCCGCTTCGTCGGGACCGGGCGTAGGGGCCCGCGTGGCGAGCGGCCAAGTTGACGGCGCGGCGTCCAGCTCGCTCCACGACACGTCGGCGGGAAGAATCAGCGTCGAGATCTGCCCCGGAGGTCCATAGGACGCCCCGACCGCGTCGGCAGTATCGCGCGCGATGTCGTTGGGGCTCAGGGTTCGTCGCTGCCATCCCTTGAGCGCGGCGGCGACCGGAGCGATGTCGCTCTGGAGCGGCGCGTCGTATTGAGCGTGGTAGGTCGCGTGGTCGCCAACGATGTTGATCAGCGGCACGCGAGCGCGTCGAGCGTTGTGGAGATTGGCCCAACCATTGGCCAGTCCCGGGCCGAGATGCAACAAGGTCGCCGCGGGCGTGCCCGTGACGCGGGCGAATCCGTCGGCGGCACCGGTGGCGACACCTTCGAAGAGACAGAGGATGGCCCGCATCTCGGGTACGTCGTCGAGTCCCGCAACGAAGTGCATTTCCGAGGTGCCGGGATTCGCGAAGCAGGTGGTGACCCCGTTCGTGCGCAGAGTGGCGAGAAGAGCGTGGGCACCGTTCATGGCATTGGCCGTTCGTCGAGCAGTCGGTGGGGATTGAGGAGTTGCTGTGGGTCAAAGGCCGTCTTGATTCTGCGCTGCAACTCGATCAACGCGGGGTCGGTGAGGGCGAGGTACGGTGCTTGCTTGTCGCGGCCAATACCGTGTTCTCCCGATATCTGCCCGCCGAGGCCCAGACCATACGCGAAGAGCTCGAGCAGCATGGCGGCCCTTCGTTCGTCGTCGGACAGGAACACCGAGAGGTGAATATTACCGTCGCCGACGTGGCCGCAACCGGAGATGAACGCGTCGTGACGCTCGGCAATGGCGGTCGCCTCGGCGAGGAACACGGGCACGCTCGAGCGGGGTACCACGATGTCGATGATCTCGTTTGCTCCGGCGGCCTTACCGACCCAAAAGGCGCGCTCGCGCGCTTCTATGAGGCGAGTGCCGGCGATGGGGGGCAAGATATAGACGTCGAGCGCCCCGGCTCCCTCAACCAACTCGGCGAGGGCCGCGATGTCATCGTCGAGTTGCTGCGCGGTGCGGGTTTCGAGCACGATGATCAGATAGGCGGCGGTTTCGCTGGCCACGACGCTGTCGACGCCGAGTTCGAGTTCGGCGGCTTTGGTGATGGCGCTCATCGTCAGCACATCGAGGTACTCCAACATTGACGGCTCGAGACCCGACGCCACGATTCTCGGCACGATGCGCGTGACGTTGTCGAGCGAGCGAAACGGGACCAGTACGGTCGTCGAATGAGCCATGATGGGTGAGAGTTTGAGGGTGACTTCGCACACCATGGCGAGGGTCCCCTCACTACCCACGACCAGCTGTGTGAGGTCATAGCCCGATGATGACTTCACGACGGGGCCACCGGTTCGCACCACCGTCCCGTCGATCAGGACCAGTTCCAGTCCCAACACGTGATTACGGGTGACACCGTGACGCACGGCGCGCATACCGCCGGCGTTGGTGTTCACGTTGCCCCCGAGCGATCCTGAGAGTTCGCCGGGGTACACGGGATAACGCAGCCCGCTCGAGGCGAGGGCCTCGCCCAACTCGCGAAGGGTGATGCCTGGCTGCACGACGGCCACGTGGTCGTTGGCGTCTAATCGCAAGAGTTGGTTCATCCTCGAGAAGCTCACGACGATCCCGCCGGGCACGGGGGTCGCCGCACCGGACAGGCCAGTGCCCGAACCTCGCGGGGTGATCGGCACACCATGGGAGTTCGCCGTCTTGGCGATGTCGCTCACCTGTCGAGTGTTGAGCGGCCGTACCACCGCGAAGGGTTCATTGTGGTCGGGGTGCAGCGACTCGTCGTGCAGGTCATCGGGGTGATGCGCGGGCGAAAAGGTGACCGCGTCGGTCCCGACGATGGCAATGAGTTCGTTTCGAAGATCCAGAGTTCCCACTAGTGGGCAACGTTACCTTCGTCGACGGCCTGTTCGAGTTCGAGGCGGATTGCGGCGAGGCGAGCCCTGCGGGCTTCGCCCGTGAGCGGCGCGTTGCGCTGCTCGATTTCACCGACCACCTTTTCGATGGGCGCGAGGAATCTCGATGGTGACCGGTCGGGATAGCGCGGGTCGTTGCGACCCCGGCTCCAGGTAATGAGGAGCGAGTCCTCCGCGCGACTCAACGCCACGTAGGCGAGGCGCTGCTCCTCAGCGAGTTGGGCCGCGGTCGTGGCGTTGTAGTTCGGAAGTTGGCCTTCGGACCAGCCAATCGCGGCGACGTGCTGGAATTCGAGGCCCTTGGCTCGGTGAATCGTCGAGAGGGCCACCGCGTCCTTGTGATCCTCGTCGATCCGTCGATTCCACGTCTCGGGTGTGGTCAGAAGGTCAGACGCCGGAGAGTGTTCGGCCCCGCGTCGCTCGCAGGGGATGTCGTGGGCTTCGAGGAGGCTGGCGACGAGCTCAAGTTGGGCATTGGTACGCGCGAGCACCGCCATGGATTTCCACGGGCTCCCCGGTTGGTGCTTGGCGCTGAGCCAGGTCGCCACGTGCTCGGCTTCCTGCTCGTCGGTGTTGTAGCTACGCACCATGGGCACGTCACCCTCGTCCTTCGCCGGGATGATCCCCTGGGCGCCTTGCTCGAGCAACGTATTGGCGACCGCAATGATGTTCGCAGTCGAACGGTGATTGCGTGTCAGGTCGAGCACCACGGTGTCGGGCCAGGTGCGAATTATCTCTCCCAAGAGTTGCGGGTTCGCGCCGTTGAACCCGTAGATCGATTGATTCGGGTCGCCCACGCAGAAGAGATCGGGATCATCGCCGGCCATGTGACGCAGCAACATGAACTGCAGCGGGTTCATGTCCTGGGTTTCGTCGACGTAGATCGCTTTGTTGCGATGGCGAAACGAGGCGAGCACGTTCGGTTCGTCGCGGAGCAACGAAATGGCTTCACTCAGCAGAAGGTCGAAGTCCAGCACGCCTCGACTCCGGCAAAGTCCGACGTAGCGATCGAGGACGTCGGCGAACTGCGTCGCGGGCAGGGGAGCATCGCGACGTAACTTCTTGGCGTTTTTCGCGTACTGCGCACCGGTAAAACCTTGACTGAGAGCCCAACCGATCTCCTGTTCGAGTCGCGGCAGCTGCCAATCCTCCAAACGCAGGTCGCCGCTGTTTTTCAGCTGGGCAGCCAGCGCGCTCACGAGCCTTCGTCGATTGGACTCGATGACGAGAGGCTTCAGGTGGTGGTCTTCGCGGTACTGATTCACGAGCGACAACGCGGCCCGGTGAAAGGTTCCCGCACGGATATCTCGAATGCCGGCGCGAAAGAGTCGCCGACGGAGTTCGTCGCCGGCTCTTCGGGTGAAGGTCATCGCGAGGACCTGGTCCGCGTCGACCTCATTCTGGGCGATTTGGCGCTGGATCCGGAGGGTGAGGACGTGCGTCTTGCCCGATCCGGCGGTGGCGCGCACCAGGAGCCGCCTCGCCGGCGACGTTACGGCTTCACGTTGCTCGGGTGTGAGGCCCACGAGCAGGTCGTCGGAGAAGGCCAGCTGGTCTGTCATAGTGCTCCTGACGCTACCGGCCCCGCGTGACGTGGTTCTAGTGCGGGTTTGCATGTCGGTAACCTGAAAGACGTGCTGCGTGCCTACGGCGACGGAAATCTCTTTGGTGAGCCATATGGTGAGGGCCCAATTCGGGTGGTGTGGCTCCACGGCTGGGCTCGCCGCGGCCAGGATTTTTTCGCCAGCGCCACGGAGCTGGCCTCCGCGGGCATTGGATCGGTGGCATTGGATCTTCCGGGCTTTGGCTCATCACCCGTTCCAACGGTCGCGGGAGGAGCGCGAACCTACGCCGGGCTCTTGAGTGGGGCCCTCCAGGCGATTTCCGACGAGCCGCTTGTCCTCGTGGGCCACTCCTTCGGCGGGCGCATCGCGACGGTTCTTGGTGCTACTCATCCTGAGCTCGTGAAGACTGTCGTTCTTACCGGGGTACCCCTCGTCAGGCGAACACCGGGTGCGAAGCCTCCGCTCGCCTACCGGCTGGTTCGCGCTCTACACGCGAAGCGACTGGTGAGCGACGAGAAGATGGAAGCTGCCCGCCAGCGCCACGGTTCAACGGATTACCGAAACGCAAGCGGTGTGATGCGTGATGTGCTGGTGGCGAACGTGAACGAAAGTTATGAGCCAGAACTCGGCCAACTACGGGTGCCGGTCGCCATGGTCTGGGGTGGCGACGACAAAGAGGTACCCGTCGACATCGCCGAGCGCGCGAGCGCATTACTGCTCAGCCCCCACACCCTTCGAGTCGTCGCGGGCATCGGTCACTTGCTGCCCACTGAGGCGCCCCACGAACTGGTCGTCACGGTGCACGGGGCGCTCTCGTGAGTGCGGGAGAGGTGGTACTGGATGCCGCCCTCGGGCTCGGACTAGCTGGGGCGTACACGACGCAGATGCTGCGGTGGCTTCGCGTCTTGCAGCGAGAGCATTATGAGCCGAGCTCGATGAGCAGATTCCTCGGCCGGTGGTCTTCGCCCCAGGTCGCCTCGTCGAAGTCGGCCGAGCGGACGAGGCGAAGTCGACCCATCACGCTGAGCCACGTGCTGACACTGGCGCTCGTCGTCACCGTGATTCTCCGTGCCGACGTGCTGGTGGTGATTGTTTCGATGCTCTACGGCCTCTTCTGCCCCCAGGGTCTCTCGGTGAAGGGACGGACCAGCAGGCTCCAGTGGACTCGTCGGCTCACGACGGTCTTCGTCGTGACGACGGTGGTCGCTCTTCTCATTGTCGTGGGCGGAGCGTTTACCAAGCGTCCGTGGCTGCTGGCGGTCGCCATGGTCTGGGCGGTGCCGGTCTTGCTGGACCTTGGCGCACGAGTGCTCGCCCCCTACGAACACCGCCGGTCGCAGCGTTTTGTCGACCAAGCGGTGGCACGGCTTCACCGCGTGCGGCCGCGCATCGTGGCGATCACCGGTTCCTACGGCAAGACGTCGACCAAGAACCACCTGGCGGATCTCTTGGGGGGGAACGACGGCGTCGTCGCATCACCGCGCAGCTTTAACAATCGAGCCGGTCTTTCTCGCGCCATCAACGAGAATCTCGCTGACGGCACCCGGATCTTTATTGCCGAGATGGGCACCTACGGACCGGGCGAGATTGGCGAGCTGTGCGAGTGGTGTCCTCCAGAGATCGCCGTCGTCACCGCCATCGGGCCAGTGCATCTTGAACGCATGAAGTCGCTCGACGTCATCGAAAAGGCCAAGTTCGAAATCACGGAGAGGGCGAGCATCGTCGTGCTCAACATTGACGATTCGCGGCTCGCTCGCTGGCCCGAACGCCTCGAAGCTAGCGGCAAACGCGTTCGAACCGCCGGTTCGAAGAACCAATCGGCTTCAGTGCAAGTTCGCGATGTCGAAGGCGAGTGGACGGTGCTCGTTGACGGCACGCAAGTGGCGAGTGTGCGCTCGCTACCCGGCGTGCAGCGAACAAATCTGGCGTGCTCGATTGCGACCGCCGTAGAACTCGGAGTTGATGTGAATGAGATTGCGTCACGGCTGACGCGCGTGGCGACAGTGGCCAATCGTTCCAACGTGGTGACGGCCGCGTCGGGAGTAGTGGTGATTGACGACACCTTCAATGCCAATCCGGCGAGTTCGGGCTCGGCACTCGCGCTGCTGATGTCGTTGCCGCTCACCGGGCGGCGCGTGGTCGTAACGCCGGGCCTCATCGAACTCGGGCGTGACCAGTACGGAGAGAATATTTCGCTCGCCCAGAAGGTCGCCGCGTATGGCGCGGAACTTGTTGTAGTCGGGCGCACGAACGCAAAACCCCTGCAAATTGGATACGAAAGAGCGATTCGCCGCTTCGATACCCGAGACCAGGCAGTGACCTGGGTGAAGTCGTCCCTGGTAGCGGGTGATGGGGTGTTGTACCTCAATGACCTTCCCGACCACTACCCTTGATTTCCTGATGACGTTGTTACGAGGTGTTCGGTGACTATTGGAGTGCTCTTCGGGGGACCGACTCCCGAGCATGATATTTCTATCCTGACGGGCTTGTTGGCGCTGCGGGAACTGCAGAGGACCACCAAGGAGCCACTCGGCATCTACTGGACCAAGACTGGATCGTTCTTCAGTGTGCCCGGTGACGCCGAAGCGGAGTCGTTTCTCGAGGGACTGCCGAAGGGATCGAGTGAGCTGAGTCTGCGCGTTGGTGACCAGGGCGGATTCTTCTCAGTTGGTGGGCGCATGGGCAAGGACCGCCGCAGCGACCTTGAGGCTTTGGTGCTCTGCACGCATGGTGGACCCGGTGAAGACGGATCGCTGCAGGCGGCACTTGACCTCGCCGGCATCAACTACAGCGGGCCGAGCCTGGCCGGAGCGGCTCTGGGCATGGACAAGTGGGCCTTCGGCGCGCTCATCGCGAACGCCGGGCTTCCAACCCTGCCCCGATCGCTGCTCACGAGTGAGACCACGTCGCTGCCCTTCGCCGGGCCGTATATCTTGAAGCCTCGCTTCGGTGGATCGTCAATTGGGATCGATGTCGTGGCGGACCTCGCGACGGCCAAGGCTCGATTGAACGTCAACGTCCATATGTCGCGCGGTTGTGTCGTCGAGCCGTATCGCCACGATCTGACTGACCTGCAGATTGCCCTGCGCACGTACCCGACGTTGTCGCTGTCCTCGATTGAAAAGCCCATCCGCCGTTCCGGCGCCGCGGAGATTCTTGACTATCGCGACAAATACGTTGGTGGAGAGGGGATGGTGTCGGCGCCACGCGAACTACCCGCGGTGCTTCCCGCCGGACAGACTGAAACAATCGAATCGTGTGCGCGAACCATTGCCGGGTTGGCGTCGGTTCGCGGCGTCGCCCGCATCGACTTTCTCGCCAACGAGACAGAGCTCTACGTCAACGAGATCAACACGATTCCCGGGTCGCTCTCGAAGCATCTGTTCGTCGAGCCGCCCCTCGCCTTTTCTCGGTTACTGGCTGATTTGATTACCGAGGCCATTGAACGACCATCCCACCACTACAGCGCCGCCGGAGCCGACGGTCTCGTCCTTCGAACCGCTGGTTCGATCGCCGCCAAACTGGCGTAGGCGGGGCACTCGAGCCAGGGCCTCGAGCAGGACGTCACTGTAGGGATCGACCAGAAGCCCCTGCTGAAGCGACCAAAACGCCAGTTCGTAGTTCTCCTGGCTCATCGCGTCGTGGTGCAGCACGAGAGCGGCCCACTCTCCATCCCTTTGGAGGCTGGCGTTGTGCCCTTCGGCGAGGAACCATTCGAAGCCTCGTAGGGCGCTCGCCAAGGGCTCACCGTGCACGAGCTGAAGAGCTTCGTGCACCAGCGGCGCCGCCTCCCCAACGGAAAGGCCGCGAGCCCTCGACACGAGCGTGTGGAAGGTTTCCACGTCGCTCGTCACGCCGTGCGTGGCGTAAAGACCCGATGATGTCACGGGATGAAGCCGGGGTCCTTTGGCATTCACGCCCAAGCTCCGCCTCACCGCGCTCGCGGTATTAGCGAGCGTTCGGTTCGAGGCTTCGACGTCGGCGTGGCTGAGCACCCGCGACCGTAGGCGGTCGCCGGTGACTGGTTCGCCCCGATGAAGGGCGAGGTACGCCACCATTTCGATGCAGCGCCGACGCAGGGTTGGCGTGAACGGCTCGCTGAGTCCGTTGACCTGAGGGTCAGCTCGGAGCAATTCAACTCGTACGTCGCCCGTCGGGGTGATTGTTGGCGCGTCTGGGTGGGCGGACACCCTCGAGAAGTCGAACTGCGCCACCGGATCGGCGCGGATAATCGGGCTGAGCGTCACGCAACATGCGCGTAGTTCGTCGTCGAGATCGTGCGCCGCCCCGAGGTACACCACCATGGTGTTTCGAAGCACACGGGTCGCTAACGCCCGCAGCAACTCCGTCTCATTGGCGGCGAAGACGAGTCGTCCCTCGTGCATCGCCACCATCGACGCGGTGACGTCATCACTGCTCCAACTGGCTTCGATGGCGAGTTGACCGCCCTCGCGGGAAAAGGCGACGAAGAGGCCCTTGTCGTCTTGCGCCAACGCGCAGGCCACCAGCGGATCGGTGTCGTGGGACAGCTCGCCGTGTTCGATGTCGCTTGGCACGTGCACGACGCCGCATCGCTCGATGCCGATCAGGAAGCGGATACGGGCGACGAGTGCGGGGTTGTAGGCCCGCAACAGCTCGATGACGTCATCGATCTGATCATCCGAATGATCGAACTGTTGTTGGCGAAGCAAGTCATGTCGGCGCTTGGCCATCAACGCCATGGGCACCGCACCGAAGGTTGAGAGCGGCACCGGCGCAGGCGCGGCGTGATGATTCGGAGTTTTCGAGTTCTTCGGGGTGACCCCGTAGCCTTGGCGCAGCCAGGGCGAGTCCGATGCCTTGGCGCTGACCGCCGGCTGGGTATGAAGGCTGGGGGGCGCCGCCGAGGCCGAGGCGGGAATCAGGAAGGGGAGGACCGCCACGACGAGTCCGGCAAGCCATGCAGTTCCACCGCTCGCGAGCCCGTCGCCCTTTCGAAGCCGAATGATGTTGTGCCCGACCTGAAAGAGGAAGGCCAGCCAGAATATTCCGAGGGCGACGAGCAGGACCCGGATGAGCGTGCCGTTCGCTTCGTGTTGAGTGAGAGCCCACTTCGTAACGACCACGTAGGGGAGGAGAACGAAGTAAAGGGCGAGCGCGGTCCCGTGAAGGGGTCCCGTGGAAAACCGCTTTACGGAGTCGGAGTAAGTTGCCACGTTTGCGACACCTCTGGACCGATTGAGGTGATTTCGAGTTGGCAACTCTGGTTGTTCTTGATGATGACGCGCGTGACGATGGTTGCGCTCAGCGTCTTGCACTCGAGCAGACTCCGCACCTTCGCGCTCGTCGTGAGGGTCCACGAACCCGGTCCCTGCAGTGGCACGTCGGCGGTCGGAAACGCGTGATTGAGACTTCCCTCGAGCGCGCCGCTCGAGACGTTCGCGCTGGGCGCGAGCGCGACTGACCTCACGGTCGAACTTGTCACTTTGCTGTAGGGCGCGGCGTTGGCTTCGCTCGTCTTCGCGATGCTCCTGGTCACCGTGCTCCTGGTCACCGTGCTCCTGGTCACCGTGCTCGTCGTCGGTGCTGGGGTGCTCGTCGTCGGTGCTGGGGCGCTCGTCGTCGGTGCGCCCACCGTTGAACTGCGCGTCGTCGAATGGTGGTTGATTGCCGCGATACTCGCCGGGGCCTTGGTCGAATTCGTGAGGGTGAAGACCAGCACCAGCAGGAGCAGGGGGCTCGACCACATCACGAGGTGGGCACTTCGAAAGGAATAGCGGTGGCTCACCATGGTTCTCGCAGGTTAGGGGTATTAATGAAAAATTGCTATTCACGGGGCGAAGTCCTCTGGGTCGTTTAAATCAGATGGCGTACTGCGAAGTGCTGAAGCTCTGCTTGCAACGATCCCGGAGCCGAGCAGTCTTCGGACGCGAGCTCGCGAAGTGATCTTCCCTCGAACACCCGTGCGTAGGTCAGGCGAGCCAGACGGTCGTACTGGCTGCCACGAAGGCTGGCGAGTCGCGTGAGCAGGGGAGAGTCCTCAACCGCTGGTTCGTCGCCCTGTTCGAAGTACGAGACCGCGCAGAGGGCGGCCTTCTCCTTGAGTAGCCAACGCCGCAGCCGACCCCGCAGCGCCGAGAGGATGTCCGGCGCTGCGTACTGGCGCGACTGGCCCGCCCAGTCCACGAGCAACTCGCTCGCCAGGCCCAACGCCATCGCGAGGGTCTCGCTCGGATCCCTGATGATGCCGTCACCGAAACGCAGTTGGCGACACACGCTCACAATGCCCGGGATCATTGTTTGTAACAGCGTGCGATGCAGCATTGGATTCGTCGCCTGCTCGAGCAGAGCCCGAACGATTTCCGCTCGTTCGAGGACTGCCCTGCCTCCTCCAGTTTCGAGTATGTCCACGACGTCGCAAAGGTCGCTCAGGGATTCGAGGCCCAACGAGGGGTGTCGTTGACAAAGAATCTCCAGGGCGTCCCTGGACTCCCTCGTACGCCCCACTCGCTCCCACTCACGCCGCAACTGTCCTAATAGATCTGTTCTGGTTGTCATGGAGCCCAGTACAGGGCGACTCCCGCACAGGACGGCTACCCACGCGACGCACCACCTCGGTCCTTTTCTCATGACTGTCAGCGTGCCCCTTGGCGCGCACTTCACAACGCACATACCGGCGACGTAGTCTTGTGGGATGGACATCGAAGCCTTTTATGAACAGAACGAAGCTCGTCGCGAAAGTGCAGAGTTTGAATTTGGTTCGGAGTGGACCGATGCCTCGGACAATGAATACGAGTTGTCCTGGGTTGAAGCGACCGGCGAGCTCTACTTGATGGTCGAGCCCGAAGCCATAGTCAACGAGGACATCTTCGGTGACTTCCTGGTGTCCGACGAGATGATCAACGACCTTACGGTCGTGGTGATTGGCAAAGTGCCGTCGCTCGCGGGGCTCGAAGACCAACTTCGTGGGTGGGAAGATGCCATGCTCGATGAGAACTCACTCGCCTGGCTCTACGAGCGCTTCCCCCAGTAACCCCCTAGAGGTAAGGCGACGTCGAGTCGGCGACGTGACAGAGTCGCGTCAAGGCCGGCACCAGATTCTGCAGGGGAACCCGTTCGGCTTCATTGATGGTCGTTTCCAGGGGGTTCCAACTGCCGTCGCTGGAGGTCGCGTTCGCCGCGGGCTGGGTCCCCTTCAAGAGTTCGCTGAGGGCGTTGGCTTGAAGCGTTGCCTGATCGCCAGACGAGAGGCCCGGCGTCTCGCTTCGGGCCTGCAGCTCGAGGGCCTTGTGGACAAAGACGCATGACGTGCGCGCATCAGCGACCGCCGCGCCCACGCCGCACGAACTCAGCATCAAACTCGCGACCAACAGTGAGGCGGCGACGACGAGCGCGCGAGTTAACCGAGCCACGAGTCGGCGGCCTGCAACAAGAAGTCGCTGACGCTGCGTCCGCGTTCAAAGACGTCACAGAGCGGGTCTTCACCTCGCGCCACTTGACTGAGCGAAATCGCCCGCCGAGCCACAATTGAGATACGTCGTTCGCTGCCTTCGGTGGGCGAAGCGAACGAGTCTGTCGCGGTCACCTCGAGCGGCATCTCAATCCCGCCAATTGGCGCAAGATCGATCGCGAGGCGCAGCAGGTCTGGGCCGTGGGGCATGGGCGGCAGCGTCCACGTCAGCACCAATGGAAAGTGAAACTCGTCGGGTGGATCAACCTCGTCGGGTAAGCCGAGCACCGCGTCTTCGAAGGCCAGCAACGTGCGCGGGTCCACGTCGAGCTCGATGTGTAAGTCAATCGGACCGCCGCAGCCATCTTCGGGGTGCAGGTCAACTTCCCAGGCTTGGCGAAGTGAGTAAGTTTCAACAAAGTGCCGTTCATCGTGCACATGAAAACCGTGAGTTACCGCGTGGTCTTTCAGGTCTGCAACGAAACCAGCTACATCTATGGCGGCCATTACCTTCTAGGTTAGCCCCAATGCAACTACCGTGATTAGGTGACCGACTCGATCTTCATCCCCCTTCGAGAGTGCGCTGTTGAGATCGGCGAAGCCGTCAAAACTCACCGCGGACGTGGTTTTTCGGGACTGAGGGAAACCCAATACCATCTGGATCTTGCGGCCGACGAGGTCGCGCTTCGAATCCTGGGCGGGGCCGGGTTTCGGGTGGTGAGTGAAGAGTCGGGGACTAGCGGAGACGGGGAGTTCACGGTGGTCGTGGACCCAATCGATGGTTCGACCAACTGCGATCACGGGGTTCCGTTTTTTGCGACCAGTCTGGCGGTGATGCGCGATGATGAGCTCGTGGCCGGGCTCGTGATGAACCAGGCAACGGGCACCGTCTTCGAGGCCGAGAAGGGTGGCGGTGCGACCCGTGACGGCGCCATCATCCACCCCAGCGGTCAGAGCGAGGTCGGAAAGTCAATCATGAGTTTCTCGGGCCTTCCATCGCGTCACTTGGGCTGGGCTCAGATGCGATCACTCGGTGCGGCGAGTTTGGAGATATGCCTCGTCGCCGACGGTTCGCTTGACGTGTACGCGGTGGCGCAGCAGTCGACCTTGAATCCCTGGGACTACTTGGCGGGCCTTCTCGTTGTTCGAGAGGCGGGAGCGGTGTCGAGTGATTACCGAGGTGAAGAGTTGGAGACGTCGGCAAGCCAGTTACGCCGGCCCGTCTTCTGCGCCACGCAACAACTACTGGACTTCATGCTGAGTGCCGGAACCATTTAATTCGTTCTCTCGGTGCATGAGCGGACCACTCAGGAGTCGCGCACGCTCAAGGGGCTCGCGCCACTTGGTCTTCAGTTCCTCGATGGAGTCAGTCATCCGTCGGGTCGCGAGGGAGATTGCCCGCCTTCCCCCTGCGGCGTCACCCTCTTCGTACAAGACCGAATATTCTTCGAGATACTCAATAGCCACGCAGCGGTCGTGGAGTTCTCCCAGAACAGATTGCACCTGCTCGAGTGATTTGCCGGTGCTCTTGGCAGCGTCGCCGAGGATCAAGCCGGCGACCTCTGCGCTGTAGCGACCTTGCTTCGCCATGATCCGGATCCGATGAAGTTCCAGGTTCGTTGGATCTGGGCCCAAGTCGTCGACGGACTGGAACAGCTTGGACAGGGTCTTGTTCAACTGCGGCAGCAGAATTTCTACTGCCGACCCGGTCGAGTCCGTTCGAAGGGGCGGACGGATCACCGCGTCGGCAAGCGTTCTTACGAGCCGGCGATATCTCTCGGAGTCGAGCAGTTCAACTACCTCGCGGCTTATCGATGCTCGCCGCTTCTTTAGGCGTAGAAAGATTGCAGCATCAAGGGATGGGGAGATTTTATCGTTGACGGATCGCAGTAGTTCTAGGAGGACATCCAAATCGCGCTGCTGGCCGAGAACTCGACCGACCCACTGCAGTTCATCCTCGAGCCGTGACAGAGGTCGCGACTTCATCGCCGGTGCAACGACGCGCAACTCTGAACGCAAGCGTCGAGCACAGACTCGAAGCTGATGTACGCCCTCGGGATCGCGACCTTGTCGCGCAAGTGGGTCGAACTGCAAGAGCGACCCCACTTCGACACTCAGAAGGGACCGCAGGAACTCTTGCGTGCTCGCCATATTCTCTGGTCGGTCCTCAAACGCTTTTCTGCCCACGCTCGCATCATTGCCTATTTTTGTGGTCTGCGACTTTGAAGTCAAGAAGCTGCCCTGAGCGATGAGGGCTCGATGACGCAAACACCAATATTTGCCGACATCGTCCCATGGTGAAGTGGTTTGTCGTCAAAGGGTCGGATGGCCGATTTCCTGCGATCAAGATTTGAAAACGAGGTCGCAGCATTGGAGGTGGCGGGAGTGATCCCACCCGAGTGGGTGCGACAGTTCTATGAAGTCATGTGAATTGAAGTTCGCCGATAAGCCCCAAAGTCAGCACCAACTAGACTTTCTCTTCGCGGGCGCTTAGCTCAGTTGGTTAGAGCAGCTGATTTACACTCAGCAGGTCGGGGGTTCGAGTCCCTCAGCGCCCAC
>PLKM01000007.1 GCA_003141095.1 Acidimicrobiaceae bacterium
CTATCGCTTGATCGACTGACAAGTTGCCAAAAGTCGACAGTGACTTCAATGCAATCTAAAGGTTCGAGACACGAATCCAGGGCAATGGTGGATCAAACAGTCTGAATTTCCAGAGTATCTTCGACACCAAGTCTCCGTATCTCTGGGACACTTCCGTCCTCGTAGGAGTTCATGGATCCCTCCCAATACGCAGTCGCCGCGGCTCTGATCTAGGGGCGGTAGGTGGGCGACGTGACTACCTGGACGCGTCAATCCAAGTCGTGGTTGCACTACCACGTTCGGCCGTATCGCGAAGGAGGTAAGTCGCCGTTGACGCCCTTGAAGACCGCTTCGAAGATGAGTTCCCGCGAACCGCGCCCGAAGTCGATGAGTCATCGTGGCGATCCGCAAGCAGCACGTTGAACGAGGCTGCGGCGTGCGCCCGTCCGCGTGAGACGCGCTCGCATTCATCAGTAAATTCTCTAGTGTCCATCCGGAAACTCGCATGATCGTGTTTCGTAGGACCCAGGTCGGCAAAGGCTCTCGTTTCGATCTGCACTGCTACGCTGGAGTCGTAGCCTTCCATTCTCCACGGGAACTTTTCGAATCCCACGGTCTCGGTGAGCGAAGTCGCGTCCAGCGTGATCATTGGTCGCATAGATGAATCGAACATCTTCGAAGGAGGATTCATGGAGCATTCAGTGGTCCAAAAGCGAATGAGCCGCATCTTGCATTGGATAGGCGACCTCACCTCGCGATCGACGACGACAATCGTCGTCGTCGTGTTGCTCTTGATCTTCGGCGTCTTTCTCGCGGCCGACGGCTTTCCAATGAGTTGGGAGGCGACGTTTTCGACCATCGCAGGCGCGGTGACGTTGGTGATGTTGTTCGTCGTGCAGCACACCCAGGGCCGCAATCATCTCGTCCTGCAACTTAAACTCGACGAACTGATCCGGTCCTCTCCGGACGCCGACGATCTTCTAGTCCGTCTTGAGGTCGCCGACGATAGCGAACTCAACGATCTCGAGCGAGACCAAGTAGCTCACCACGAGTCACTTCGCGAGCCCGACGACCTCGCCACATCAAGAGAAAGGGATGAGGACGCTTAACGTGGGGCTTCCGGCGGGTCCCAACTGGCCGCTCGGGCTGGCCGTCAATTGAATTCCGACAGCATGTCCAGTTTCGAGACGGTGGTGATATCGATAGATGCCGACCTCTTGCAATATACGTTCGTCATTCAAATCGACGAGATCGCGTGACGCGCCTAGCGATGCGATAGCTTGATTTTGACCCGTCGCGTGAGCCAACTCTTGCTTCGATTGAAATGCCCGGCATTACGGCGACCAGGTGTCCAAACCGTTTGGGCGGTTGATGGTGCTAGCGTTTTTAGATCAGTCATGGTCGCCGTCCATGTCATTCCCCTTTCCCGACATGGGTCTGTTCTGACGATCTTGTCGTCAACCAAGGAGCTTGAGCTGACGTGAATGTCGTCGAACAAACGATGCGGCGTATCGATGGGTTTCAACAGCGTCACCTGGTTCCATCATTTGTCTTCGGCGTTATCAAGAAGTACGGCGACGATAACGCCGGGAATCTCGCCGTCCAAGTTACCTACACGATGTTCGTCACTGTGTTCCCGCTCCTCCTTCTTCTGGTGACGATTTTGGGCATCGTGCTCGCCAATAACCCTTCGGATCGCGCGCGAGTGCTGCATTCGGCCCTCGGACAGTTTCCCATTATTGGCCAACAACTCGGTCACAACATTCGCGCCATCAAACGGAGTTCGGTGTTCGGTCTCGTATTTGGGATCGTCGGTCTGGTCTACGGCTCAACGGGACTTGCACAAGCCGGGCTCTATTCTATGGAGCAGATCTGGAATATTCCGGCTGCGGTGCGGCCCAATTACTTCACTCGAATGATTCGCGCTGGCATTTTCCTCGTCGTGCTGGCAGTCGGCCTGATCCTCACTACCGCGCTCGCTGGATTTGGCACGTTCGGAAAGCACGACTTCTGGCTCGGGGCTTTAGGAGAGATACTCGCCGTCATCGTTAATGTGACGCTCTACTTCGCCGCATTTCGTACGCTCACTCCGCGGCAGGTGGCCACGCGTTCCCTGATTCCAGGCGTGATAATTGGCGGAGTGGCATGGACCATCCTTCAGGCTGCTGGCGGTTACGTGGTTGGTCATGACCTAAAGGGAGCGAGCGCTCTTTATGGGCTCTTCGGCCTTGTGCTTGGGCTGGTCGCCTGGATCTTTGTCGGAGCGGAGATTACGCTCTATGCGGCCGAGATCAACACTGTCCTTCATCGTCGATTGTGGCCGAGGGGTTTGGTGCAACCTCCGCTAACCGATGCCGATCAACGTTCGCTCGCTTTCCAAGTCATCCAGAATCAGCGGCGTCCCGAGCAAGAGGTCATTACCCGCTTTCGGGGTAGACCGATGACTCAAGACGAATACCGCGAGCGCGGCTATGAAGGCGACGATGCGGCACCGGGGATCGAACGTCGGGTTCCTCCGAATTCTGACCAGCAACAGACTGATTCGTAACGGAACATCTAGGTGATGGCCATGGAAGGTGATCCCTTTGGCAGCGGAGGTGGACGGGCCAATCGCATTGCGTGTCGAGACACGAAGTTCTCTCGAGCCTGTACCACTCACAAGCTCGCTCACCAACGTCGATGAAGTTCGTCTCGTTAATGCCAATAGATGTGAACACCGATTGGTTCACGTTTTGTGGATTTCGGACTCAGTTGGTCACACCATTGGAGGTCGACGACACCTTTACCAGGTGACAAGAATCAGGGGGTGAATCGGGACGGGTTTCGCGCTGACTCGAAAGGGGAACTTTTTCCAGAGCATGTAATACAGTTCGCAGGCGGCCTGGTTCTTATTTTCGCTCTATTGCAGTGGACCTACATCTTCCTTGTCCGCAAGACAGCTCTGAAGGCAGGCGTGTCGACGGCTCCTGTGGTTGGTATCACCAGAGGGGATGACGGGCGAACAGAACTGTTGCTTGCTGACGGAACAACACGACCGCTCAATCTGATTCACATTCCCATTTGGCCAGCAAAGGACATTGGCTCCCGACGAATTGCGATCGTGCTGGTCACTGAACCTGACGGTGTGGAATTGCTTGTCACGAAGGACGGAGAGTGCTTTCGAAAATCGAGTTGAAATCAGCGGATACGACCTCGTGTATGCCATGCCATTCCGGTGGGTTCAGGTGCGTTCACAGGAGTTCAGGAAGTCCTGTTTTACAATGCTTTCAGTTCATGCGAGTTCACTACTGTTCGCTTCAATTAAAAATATTTGCTGACGGAAACGCTGACATTTTGCAGCGTTCAGTTGATTGCGTCGACCGCCGATTCGCATTCGGATGAGCACTTCTATTGCCGCTGCGCCGCGAGGGTCCTTACTCGACTTCGAAACTGCACGGTGCGGAAAGACTCGTTGGCGCCATCCGGTCGTGTTGAAGACCGCCGACACGATGATTCACTAACTAGTACTCGTCGCACGGTCGCCGGTCAGATGGAACGTAGTCGGTGTCGACTTGACTCTTTGGTTCGATCTTCTGGCCCTCTTCACACTGCTGGCCGTGGTGGTACACGGCCGGATCTTCAAAGTTCGCCGTGTAGTAGTACTTTGCCATCCTCGCCTCCCTTCGCCGGAGCCGAATGGCATCATACTTTGACCATGAGGGTGAACTCAGAAACGGTGACTTCGACGCATCTCGAGCGACGTTCGTCTAAGCATGAGAAATCCAATATCAAACGAGGGACTGTTCGGACCTGGTGTCCCGAGATTCGAGCCTTCATCCTCGAGAGCTAATACCTGAATTCCGTGTACGGGTTCACGTCGGGCCTCCGA
>PLKM01000047.1 GCA_003141095.1 Acidimicrobiaceae bacterium
AATGGGCGATCCAACTCGCTCGGCTCTTTCCGAACTTGCCAGCGACGAGGTCACGCAAGAGACCATGGACGGCCACGTAATCGACTGACTCGTAGAGGCCGTTCGTTGGTCCGCTGCCTTCTTCGAGTGCCAACATGAGACGGTCATTATCGAGCTTGACGACAGCGATTGCATCGATGATGGCTGAGACGCGTTCCCGGGGCGGGGTGTCAGGCCCGAGCGGCGGCGGCCCCGACTCGATCTGCTCCCGGAGTGGCGTCAGACGGACGGCATAAACCTGTCGGATCAAGTTTCCCCTGTCACCGAAGCGCCGAAACAGCGTGCCCTTGCCTACCCCCGCGGCACGGGCAATGTCGTCCATGGACACCTCGCTAGGACTGTCCGAGGTCGCGAAGAGGTCATCGGCGGCCTCCAGGATCGCCTTACGGTTCCGTGCTGCATCGGCTCGTTCTCCTTGCATGACGTGCCAGCGTCTCCTCTTGACAAGCGGACTATCAGTCCGTATTCTGAACATTAACCGGACCGCTGGTCCGAATACTATCGACAGTCTCAACTTAACGGCAAGCTTCTTGTCGTCACACTCGAAAGGTGACAAACCCATGACCGACGACGAAGCTATTCGACTTGAGACCCTCACCTTGATGCAGCAGTACCAAAGACTTCTCACCGAGGCGCGCTTCGGTGAGTGGATCGAACTGTGGGCTGATGACGGAGTCTGCGAGTTTCCCTTTGCGAGCCCAGAACGCCCGAGACTTCTTCAAGGTAAAGAGCAAATACTTGCCTACATGACGACCTATCCCTCTCGCATCTTCATTGAAGGGGTGGACAAACTACGCGTCCACCCCGCTCTTGACCCGAACGTCGTGGTCGTCGAGATGACAATCAAGGGACGAGTCGTCGAGACGGAAAAGCCCTACAACCAGCAATACGTCATAGTGGCCGAGACGCGTGACGGCAAACTGACCCATTACCGGGAATATTGGAATCCGTTCGTGTTGGCTGAGGCCCTGTCGTGATGAGCAGGGTTCTGGTTACTGGGGCAACCGGCAAGACCGGACGCCGGTTGCTGACGCTTCTTGATCAGCGCAGCGTTCCAACTATGGCCGCTTCACGTGAGCCGCCGACCGGTGGGGTCCACTTCGACTGGACGAATCGCACGACCTGGGACGCCGCGCTGGACGGAGTCAGTGCGATCTATCTGGTTGCGCCAATGGGGGCGGGCGATGCGGTGTTCCTCATGACCGAGTTCATCGAACTGGCGATCGACCGTGGCGTTACTCGATTCGTGCTGCTCAGCGCATCGTCACTCGATGCGGGTGGTCCAGCGATGGGCCAGGTCCATCAGTGGCTTCAAACTTCCGGCGTCGAGTGGGCGGTACTCCGGCCATCGTGGTTCATGGAGAACTTCTCCGAAGGGCCGCACTGTGCCACCATTCGCGACGAACGCGCCATCTACTCCGCAACCGCACACGGACGAGTTCCCTTCATCAGTGCCCACGACATCGCTGCTGCTGCAGCATCCGCGCTTACCGCACCCGTTCCTCCACACGCGGACTATGTGCTGACCGGGCCTGACTTGCTCAGCTATGACGAGGTTGCCCAGCGCATCAGCGCTGTCATCGGTGAGACCATCACTCACTATTCGCTCACCTTCGACGAGCTCGTGGCTCGCCATGTCGCGAATGGGTTGAGTGAGCCACACGCTCAGACGCTTGCCTTCATGGATCTCATCATCGCCGATGGCGCCGAGGATCGAATCACAGACGGACTGGCGCAGCTCGTTGATGAACCACCCGTGACGTTCCTTCAGTTCGTGTCGCACAATGCGTCCGTCTGGAATCGACCCTGAGCTCGGAATCAGGCCGGAGCGTACCTTTATGAAAACCTAAGTCGACGGTCCCGACCATAATTCTTATCCGGGGTGCGGGCTCAAGCTGATGCCTGGTTGCATTCCCCTTGCGTCGGGCTATCTCACCAAGGACGCCAGCGCCGAGCAGATCGATGCCGCCATTCGAGCGGTCCATGCCGGCCAGACCTGGCTCGATCCGGTGGTGCAGGAGAGGCTCGCGGCGTCGGTGGCGTCGGGGAACCTTCGCGACCCACCTGCGTCCACCGTGACCGGCAACCTCGCGTTGCCTGACGGATTGACGGCGCGCGAGGCGCAGGTGCTGGCTCTCATTGGCGAGGGACTCTCGAATCAGGAGATCGGCGATCAACTGGTGCTGAGCCAGGCGACGGTCAAGACCCACGTGAATCGGATCTTCGCCAAGACCGGCGTGGCCGATCGGGCTAATGCCGTTCGTTACGCCTACCAGTTCGGTCTGGCCCGGCCGCCTCGAGAGAACTGAGGTCGAGCTGGCGACATGACTTTCCTGTGGCCAATCGCCATACGGTGTCCGGCCCCCAAAGAGACTGATTCACTTGGCCTTGTCCACGAATAGCGGGCCCTACTTATGCGAGTGTGACCGTCACCTAGAAGGGGACACTCATGGTTTCATGAGGCGTCGAGGTTGTACCGAAGGTGAGACTTCAAGAAGGTGGCGACGCGACTCAAAGCAGCGTCCCCTTCCTCGACCTTCGCGGCGAACGCTTGGAACAAATGCGGGACATTCGGCGTCACATCAAGAATGACCGAGACATTGTCGCTAGCCGCCTTCGTAGCGAGCCGAGTGGAATCATCGAGGAGGATCTCGTGGGATCCAGCCTGGATCAGCAGTGGAGGTAAACCGGACAGGTCGGTAAAGACGGGACTGACGCAGGGGTCCGCTGGATCGCTCGATCCGACGTAGTCGGTCGCTCGAACCCTCACCTTTTCTGGGACGAAAGCGGGGTCGATACCGACCTTGGTCGTCATGCTTGCGCCGCTCAGGGTCAGGTCAGTCCATGGGGAGAAAAGAACCGCGCAAGCTGGCTGCGGCAGGCCGTTCTCGCTCAGAGATGCGAGCAGCGCCGCCGCGAGGCCGCCACCCGCCGACTCGCCGACGAAAGCCACTGACTGGGAATCCACTCCGCTCGCGAGCAAGGCTCGATACGCAGACAGAGCGTCCGCTAACGCCGCCGGATACCGATGCTCGGGAGCGAGGCGGTAGTCGACTGACACGACCCGTGTGCCCGTGCGACGGGCAACGTCGCTGGAAAGGCCGGCGGACGTCCTCGGAGAGCCCATCACGTACCATCCGCCGTGGAACCATAGGAGCACGGCACGGGAGTTCTTGCCCTCGATCTCAATGATGAGCGTGGGGACTCCACCGAGTTCACCGGACGTCACGTGCACGTCATCGGGGAGCGGCCGAGCCGTCAGCATGCGCTCGAAAATCCCTCGTTGTTCTTCGGGGTTTCCTCCGATGTCGAGCGGCCCGTTTCTCATTATCTGGTCGAGTGCCTCGCGTTGCTGTTCACTCATGCTGATTCCTTTCACGTTGGAACTGCCATCCTTGTGCCGCCCTATTCATGCGTCAATAGGATTATTCATATAGCTAGTATTCGCTAAGTGGATATTCTTGGCGTAGATTTGAACCTCCTCGGACCGCTCATCGCGCTCCTGGAGGAACGGCATGTGTCGCGCGCGGCCGAGCGTGCCCACATGAGTCAGCCGGCAATGAGCCGGACGCTGAGCAAGCTGCGGATTGTCTTCGACGACGAGCTCCTCGTGCGAGCGCCCGGAGGATACCGACTGACCCCGAGAGCGGAGCGTCTTCAGCGTGAACTCGCGGTAACCGTGCCCCAACTCGAAGGTCTGTTTTCGGAGCAGCCGTTTGATCCTTTCAACGCGGTCGACAATTTCCACGTCGCTGGAACTGACTACTTACTCTCGGTAGTGGGCCCGGGTCTTGTGCGGCACGTGCGCAGCCACTCTCCAGGGTCGACCCTCCGCTTCGACGCCTGGCGCGAGACGGTTTACGACGACCTCGAACGAGGTGCGCTCGACTTGGTATTTGCGGGCGGCGCTGTTCCTTCGCCATTTCGCTCCGAACATCTCTTCGAAGATCGCTACGTGTGCTTGCTATCCACCGATCATCCGCTCCACGCCGTCGACAGACTTTCGCTCAAGGACTATTTGGATTGCGATCATGTCGTGGTCGACATCGCTGGCGGAAGACAAGGGGCAGTCGATGTGCGCCTCGAGGCGCTGGGTCATCAAAGACGAGCGAGCGTCATAGTGCCCTATCACGCATTTGCCGCAGGAGCGATTCGCGAAACCAACCTCGTCGCGACGCTTCCGAGGCGGTTCGTCGACGGCCTCGTCGAAATTCCTTCCCAAGTAGTGATCGAGGCACCGGCGGCTATCGGCCCCGTGAGCTTTTCGACGGCGTGGCACCCCCGCCTCGACAACGACCCCGCGCATTGCTGGTTGCGCGAGACCGTCCGCGCTACAGCCAACCAAAACTCTTGACGCATTTAACGATCGGTCAATCCAAGCCACCGGAGCGCCCAATCCTCCTTGGGCCTGCTGTTGAACAACTTGACAGTCGTGACCGTGCATAGGTCGGTACGATTCATTCGATCAACTCGGCCAGCAGTCGAGAAAGGTTAAGAGTTGTCCGCTAAGGTCCAGCGAGTGGACAGGAGTCCAACGCCCGGAAGCGGTCTTCGTCATCGACGCGTCCATCTCGGAGCAGCTCCTCGTTCAGATGACGGCCGCCACCTCGTTGAAGAGGTCGCCCGCAAGGGTCTCAGTAAGCCGGGTCACCTGACGTTCGGTGAGCCGCTCCCATCCGCGTTATGTGCCAGCGTGCCCCTGAGAACGGGTCGTCCTTCTGACCGCCGTGCCCGATCGCCTCGCGCTGGACCCATCGAGAAGGAGGCCGGGTTTGTCAGATCCGCCTGGAGTACGAGCGAACGGCGAGTGGAATGAAGATCGCGGCGACCGCGACGCATCCGAGTAATGCCCATCCGACCTGGGCAGTCAAGGCGCGGTTGTTCATCAGGTCACGTAGTGCCGAGATGACATGAGAGACGGGATTGACCCGCGTCA
>PLKM01000060.1:0-24782 GCA_003141095.1 Acidimicrobiaceae bacterium
ACGACGTACGTGGCTAAACCGGTCGCCGCCCTCGACTGCGGCAGCAACTCCACGCGACTCTTGATCGCCAACTCAGACGAAGCGCTTCGTCGCGAAATGCGCATCACCCGACTCAGCCAGGGGGTTGACTCGTCGGGAACGTTGACCAGCGAGGCGCTGCAGCGCTCGTACGACGTGCTGAGCGAGTACCGCTCGTACATGGATGCGCTCGAGGTTGGGCGAGGACTACTCGTTGCGACGTCGGCGGTTCGCGACGCGGCCAACGGACAGGAGTTCTTGTCGAGGGCCCGAGAGATCACCGGCGTCGACGCGAGGATTCTGAGCGGCGATGAGGAGGCGACGTTTTCCTACAACGGAGCGACCGCCGATTTGACGCCGGACAGCCGTCCCACCCTGATCGTCGACATCGGTGGCGGGTCAACGGAATTGGCCATGGTGACGGACCGCACGATGCACAGCTATTCAATGCAACTGGGGTGCGTGCGCGTCACCGAGCGCGCGCTCGGCAGCGGCATCGTGACCCCAGAAAGCGACGCGCGAGCGCGCGACATGATCAGCGCAGAGCTGGAGAAGGCGTGGAGTGCGGAGCCGGCGTTCCGTGAGGCTGCGGGCAACGTGCGCTTGGTGGGCCTCGCCGGCACGGTGGCGACACTGGCCCAATTGGACGCGGGGCTCTCCACCTATGACCGCGATGCCGTGCACCACCGTGTGATCACGAGGAGCGTGGTAGAGCGCTGGCGTGACACGCTGGCGCGCGAGACGCCACAGGCCCGCCTGGCCCGCCCCGGCATGGTCGCGGGACGCGAAGATGTCCTGACCGCGGGGCTGTACGTGCTCGACGCGGTGCTGGAACGCTTTGGCGTCACCGAGCTGCTGAGCTCGGAGAACGACATTCTCGACGGCATCGCCCAGTCGCTGCTCTCGGCCTAATGTGCGTCAGGATGCAATTCCTGTAACTATGGAGGGGTGAGGACTTCCCCATGGTAACCACGCGAAGTTCCATCTATTCGCCTATTTCGCTGCACGGACGGCGCGTGCTGCTTCGCACCATGACCGAGCAGGACTACGAAGGCTGGTTCGAGGTGCGCGAGCGATGCCACGACTGGCTGCTGAAATGGGAGCCCAGGTCCGCCCACTCTTCGCACCTGGCCGAAGATCAGCGTAGTTTCGTGAGTCGCTGCGCCATACGCGAGCGGGAGCGCCAGATGGGCACCGGCTTCGGCTTTGGGATCTTCTACCAGGGCCGGTTCGTCGGTGAGATCACGCTGTCGTCCATCCAACGTGGACCCCTGCAGTCCGCGTACATTGGCTACTGGATCGACGAGGCGGCCGCTGGTCAGGGACTGATGCCCGAGGCGGTGGTGACCATGATGCACTACGCCTTCGAGTCACTGCGCCTGCACCGCATCGAGATCAACATCATCCCCAGGAACGCGCCGTCGCGCCGCGTGGTCGAAAAACTCGGGCTCCGATTCGAAGGCGTGGCCGAAAGGTACCTGGAGATCGATGGGGCCTGGGAAGACCACGCGCGCTACGCCATCACCGCCGAAGAGTGGAACGACCGCGCGCCCGAGCTGGTCGCCAACTGGCTCTTGCCGGGCCAGGACTAAACGGCCTCGTAGGTCCGCTCGCGAAGTTCGCCGAGGCGCGCGGTTCGCAAGGTTCCGTCGAGCGCGGCCGCAATCCCGAGCCCGCCGAGCGCCCCGTCGCGGGGCAGCACGAGCAGGGCGTTGGCGGTACCTCGCGCGACGACCAGACCCTGGATACGGGCCTGGCGGGCGGCGCGACCAATCGAGGGCACGTCGATGTCGGGCGCGAATTCAATGACCGGATTCTCGTAGTGGGTCTTCGACAGGTTGCGAAGGTCACGGAGCATGTCGAACGACACGCGACTGACCCTCACCGAGGAGCCGCTGACGTCCTCCCACTCCACGGGAACGGGATGGACGTCGAGCCCCAGTTGTTCGGCGAGGAAGAAGATCTCGACGTCGTAGGCGAACCCGTCGATCATGCCGAGCAGGGCGAGCAGACGTGCAGGACCGAGCTGGAACCCCTTGCATCCGCACTGCGTGTCGCGTACGTCAGTGCCGGCGTAGTGGCGAACGAGCCGATGGAAGACCACGCCGGCCACCGTGCGCAGCGTCGATTCGTAGCCGATCCGGCCGTTGCTCGTGCGCGAGCCCGGCGCCAGTGGACTGTTCGAGAGGGCGCTGACTATCTCTGGAAAGTGCGAAGGGTCAATGGCCATGTCGGCGTCGGCGGCGATGACGTTGGCCCCCCGGGCCACGGCTATGCCGAGGCGCACGGCAGCGCCTTTTCCGAAGTTGCGAGGCTGTTGCACGAACAGCTTCTCGGGAAGGTGCCCGTACACGTCGTGCGCGACCTTCAGGGTCGCGTCGGAGGATCCGTCGTCAATGACGATGACCTCGGTCGTCGTGAGGTCCAACGCATCGAGAACTGGGCGTAGCCGCTCGTAGCCGTTGGCGAGACGGCCGGCTTCGTTATAAGCGGGGATAATGATGGAGAGTTCGATGGCCACAGATTCTCGCTTACGGCCGTGCGGCACCGATCAGGCCAAAGGTGAAGATTGGAGCCAAACTCACGTTGGTCCCCGTGTGCGCCGCGGCAATGATCGTGTCGGTGCCCCAGTCACCGCTACCGGCGTACATCACGACGTGGTCAACCTCGTTGTCGCCGTCGAGGTTGTAGTAGTAGAGCAGGTCACCGGGCTGCAGCTGGCTGAGCGAGACGTGGCGTAGGTCGGCCCACTGCTCCTCGGTCGTTCGAGGGATGGTGAAACCGGCTTTCGCCCAAGCCCATTGGGTGAGTCCCGAGCAGTCGAATCCGACGCCCGGCGTTTCGCCGCCCCACACGTAGGGAACACCGATCTGGGACTTCGCCCACTTGAGCGCGGCGAGCCCCTGGGCC
The DNA here is from genome assembly GCA_003141095.1 of Acidimicrobiaceae bacterium. Classification (GTDB taxonomy): domain Bacteria; phylum Actinomycetota; class Acidimicrobiia; order Acidimicrobiales; family RAAP-2; genus RAAP-2. The sequence continues at coordinate 2,929 of PLKM01000060.1, forward strand.
GAGCCTGCGGGGGTGCCCGTGATGACCGGGGGAGTGGCGGCTTGGATGGCGGCGATGACGAGGTTGGCGGCGTGCTGTCCCCCGACCGCTGAGGCGGCGGCCACCGCCGAGGCTTCACCCGCGATGTCGTGGGCCTTCGCCGCGATGACGCCGACCGTGATCTCGTAGGAGATGATCTCGGTTTTGAGTTTGGCCGTCACCTCATCGAGCGTGGCCTGGGTGGTGGTTTCGTTGCGTACGTTCTGGGCGAGAAGGTCTTGCATGTCGACGGTCTGTTGTTGAGCCTTCGAGCGCTGAATGGCGACCTCGACGATGGTGGTGTCGAGCGATTTCTTTTCCGCTTCCAGGGTGTCCTTGAGCTTGTTCAGGTCGCCAATGACCTGGTCTTCGTAGACGGTGCGAGCGTCGCTCTGGGTGACGTTCTGATTGAACAACGAGAGTATCTGCGCGTCGGCCGCGCCATCGACGTAGGCCCGCACCACGGCGGTCACGAGCTCGGCGGTCGTTATCTTGATCTTCGCCCGTTTTTTGACTTCCTCAAGCTTCAGATTGATGATGTTGTCCGTCAGCGTGACGAAGTCTGACTTCGCTGCGTCGTAGGCGTTAGCCGTGATCTCACTGGTCTTCTCCTGTTGGGAGAGGGTCGCCGAGAGCTGGGCGATTTCCTTCTGGGTTTGGGCGATGGTTTGGCCCCCAGCCGCCGTGGGCAGCAGAAGGGCGCCAATAAGAGTGGCGACCAGCAATAACAGTGGGGTTGATCGAGTCGTGCCCCGACGTCGCACGCGAATCATTGATTAAGCCTAGTTAGTCAACATAAGAAAACGGGTAGTTTCGAGAGCCTTTCGTATTGCGTTACGGTTACAGCGCAGCGTTTGCGCGTGGGGGCGTAGCCCAATTGGCAGAGGCAAGGCGCTTAAACCGCCTCCAGTGAGGGTTCGAGTCCCTTCGCCCCTACGCGATAATCCCCCAATATTGCGAGCACGCACCGTCCCAGGGACCGCGGCGCTGATGGGCTTCGCCTCGAGCCAAAGTCTGCGTGGTCCATTTCTTTAGTAGCGTTGCTCCAGTGGCTAAGAGCGCAACAGGTAAATGGGTAAGCAGAGTCGGGTCGTCGGGAGGCGGCAAGGCGTACAAGAAGTCTCGTCCGGGAAACTATTACGGCATTCTGGTCGTCATCGTTGTCCTGGGCTTGGTGGCGACGGTGTTGGCCCGGTACGACTATGAACACCCGGGCAAGAAGGCCAAGGGGACCCCGCCCGCCGTGGGCACGACCTGGTACGCCGGACTTTCGCTGCAGGCCTGCGGCAAGTATCTTCCGTACCTCGCGACGGACCCGTCGTCCACGGGCGGCTTCACGGTCCAGCCCGCTGACGTCATCAAGATCAAGCCGGTGTCGGACGCTGATTCAGGCAACAACGCCACCCTCGCGCAGTTCGCGATCGAGTACCCGGGCATGATTGCCAGCTCGACCCAGTTGGCAATCCCGGGCGCTGGCGGAAAGTCCAACCCATCGACGACGTTCCACAACGGCACCGCCTGTGCGTCGACGTCGAAGTACGCGGGACAGAGTGGACAGATTGAGTACGCCTACTGGAGTTCGTTTGGACAGAAGACGCCCACCATCACCACGAACCCGTCGTCCATCAAGTTCTCCCAGGAGTTGCGCGTCGCCATGGCCTTTGATCCAAAGGGCGTGACGCCCATGCTGCCCCAGCAGGTGACCGTTGACGACATGGTGAAGGCGGTGGACACCGCCACGACCACCACCACCACGACCACGGCCGGTACCACCACGACCACGGCCGGTACCACGACGACCACGTCAAAGGCAACGACGACCACTACATCCAAGGCAACGACGACCACCACGAAGGGCTGAGCTTGAAGTCGGTCATTCTGGTTGGCGGAGTGGGCACTCGTATGCGTCCTTTGACGTACGAGACCCCCAAGCAGATGCTGCCCCTCGTTGGCGTGCCCATGATCGAATGCGTCTTTGACGCCCTGGCGCGCCACGGCATCACCGACGCCGTGCTGGCGCTGGGCTATCTGCCGGACCGCTTCATCGAGGCCTATCCGAGCGGCGTCATCGCCGGGGTGCACGTCACCTACGCCGTCGAGCCGGAACCGCTCGATACTGCCGGTGCAATTCGCTTCGCGGCAAAACTTGCCAACATTGACGAGACGTTCATCGTGGTCAATGGGGACATCATTACCGACCTCGACATCTCGAAACTGGTGAAGTTTCACCGCGATCACCGCGCGGAGGCCACCATTGCTCTGCACGCTGTCGAGGATCCCTCACGTTTCGGTGTCGTACCCACCACCCCCGACGGCCGGGTCATCGCGTTCGTCGAGAAGCCGCCGCGCGATGAGGTTCCCACGAATCTCATCAACGCGGGCACGTACGTCTTCGAGCCCAGTGTCCTCGAGCGAATTGCTCCGACGGGGCGCGTCAGCATCGAGCGCGACACCTTTCCCGAGCTCGCCGCGGCGGGAACGCTCTACGCCATGGCCGACGATTCCTACTGGCTCGATGCTGGCACCCCGCAGGCGTTCCTTCAGGCCAACGTTGACTTCATGCTCGGACATTTTCGCGAGAACGCCGTCGCGGGCACCGCTGACGGATCGTGGATCCACCCTTCGAGCACGGTGGATCCGAGCGCGACGATCATTAACTCGGTGGTCGATCGAAACTGTGTGGTGAAGGCCAATGTTGTCCTGGAAAACTCCGTCCTGCTGCCGGGCGCGGTGGTCGAGGAAGACGTCGAGGTTCGCTTCTCCATCATTGGTCCTGACGCCGTGATCGGCGCCCTTTCCAGGCTGGACGCAACGTGCGTGGTGGGGGCGAACGTGCGTGTCGAGCCGGGCTCTCGCCTGGCCGGGGACGTTCGTCTGGGCGGCGTCTAACTAACGGAAGAGATCGTCGTTCGCCCGGCGGATGATGCTGTCACCGACTGAACCTTCGCCGAAATACGACTCGTCGAGCCCTCGCAGGAGGGCGAAGGGCGTACCCATTGCCTTGCCCAGTACCAGATTTGCGGCGCCGGCGATCTCGTCGACAATGGCCACTTCCGTCGCTTCCAGGAGTCGCCCGTTGGCGTCGCAGGATCCTCGAAGGTCCAAGACCGGAAGGACTCCCGCCGACCCGAGCGCCACGTCGGTCACCCCTTGACGCCAGACCCGTCCGAAGGTGTCAGTAATCACCACCGCAACGTCGACGTCGCGACGACGTCGAATCTCTGCGCGCATGCGCCGGGCCGAGCGGTCGGGCTCTTTGGGCAACAAGACCGCGGTGCCGTCGGCGGTGTTGGAGAGGTCGATGCCGGCGTTGGCACTGATGAAGCCGTGCTGGGTCTCGGTGATTCGAAGGGGCCCTCGACGGCGGAGCACTCGTTTGGACTCCCGTTCGATCAGGGCGATCTTGTGCTCTTCGGTGCCGTCGTACGCCACAACGCGACCCTCGGACTTCGAGACCACCTTGCTCGTCACAATCACGAGATCGTGGTGTTCGAGCCTCATCGCTCCAGCGTCGAGCGCGTCGAGCAGCAGCGTCACCAGGTCATCGCCCTGCACGACGAGGCCTACGCCGCCCACGGGAATGACGCGAAGTTCGTTCATGCGAGCACCGCCCGGGCGAGGCGGCGAGCGTCGTCTGGTGCGGCCATGATGGCGGTGGTGACGCGAACGTTGACACCGCGCGACTCAATCTGCGCGGCGTGGTGAGCGTCAACTTCATCGATGATGAAGGTTCCCATGACCTCGTGGTAAAAGTCGGCCACCCCGACGCACGTGGCTTCGTGTCCGAGTTCGACGAGCAGCCGATCGGCGGGCCCCTTGAGCGCGGCTCCGTTGATGAGGGGCGACACGGCGACGACGTCGTCACGGCGCGCGTGGAGAATTTCGCGCACGCCGGGCACCTGGAGGATTGGATCGATGGAGATCAACGGGTTCGACGGCGCGATCACGATCCGCGAACTTTCTTCGAGCGCGCGCAGGACTTCAATCGTTGGCGAGCTCTCGGCGACGCCCTGGACGGTGATGCCCCGTACGACGACGTCGTGGCGATGGCGCACGAAGTACTCCTGAAAACTGAGCGCGCCGATCTCGGTATCGAAGACGGTGGCGATTTCGTCGTCGGTGACCGGCAGCAGCGAGACGCGAACCCCCCAGCGTTGGCAAAGCTCGCGGGCCACGTCGGTCTTGGTGGCGCCTTCGCTCAGGCGCTGGGACCGGTAAAGATGCGTCGCCAGATCCCGGTCGCCGAGGCGAAACCACGAGGCGCCTTCGAGTTCAGCTAACTCGTCCATGACGCGCCAGGTCTCGCCCGCGAGCCCCCAGCCGAGCTGGTCGTTGTTGAGCCCCGCGAGCGTGTACGTGATGGTGTCGAGATCGGGGCAGATGGTGAGGCCGTGCAGCACCAGGTCGTCACCGACGTTCACCACCGCCGTAATTTCGCCCGGATCAATTTCGCCGCTGAGGGCTCGCAGAAGTCGCGCGGCGCCGACGCCACCACTGAGAACGGTTATCACCCTCGAAACCTTAGGGGCGCTTGGGTAACATCGAGTGTTGTGAGCATTTCTTCCCTCCCAAGCGGCTGGCCCGGCGACCCTTCGTTCATTGTTTTTCGCATGAACGGGGGGCTGGTGGAGATCGTCGCCAGCGAGGGTGACCTGGAGCAAGCCCGGCCGTGGGCTTCGGTGTCCAAGATGGCCGTCTCGCTGGCCTTCGCCGTGGAGCTGGACTGGGGGTTTCACCGATTGACCGAGACCTTCGGGCCCCGCGGAGCCACGCTTTCCAATCTCTTGTCGCACAGCAGCGGCCTCGGCCTCGAAGAAGATGACCCGGTCATCGACGTTGCGACGAAGCGCGTGTACTCGAACTACGGGATCGACCACGCGGTAAACGTGATCATGGGCGAGAACGAACCATCCGAATGGTTGCACGACCGGGTCTTCGCTCCGCTCGGAATGAGCTCCTCGCATCTCGAGGGCCGCCCCTCGTCGGGCGTGGTCGGCTCGACCGCGGATATGCGCAGTCTGGGCGAAGCGTGGCTGCGCCCCGACGCAATATCGAAGGAGACCCGTAACCGATTCATTACCCCCTTCCTGCCCGCCCTCAACGGCATCGTGCCCGGATTCGGACGGTTTTCGCCGTGTCCGTGGGGGCTCGGGCCAGAAGTCCGAGGACAGAAGGAGCACTGGATGGGCGACTGGCCCGCGGAGAGTTTCGGACATTTCGGCATGAGCGGAGCGCTCATGCTGCTCAACGTCGACGAGATGATCGGCGTGGTGGCAACCAGTACCGAAGACTTCGGACCATGGGCCGTGAAGCTGTGGCCGGCGTGGACGAGCGCGGTGCGTAAGTTGGCACTCGCTTCGTGAGCAACCCCGAAATGCTGCGGGTGGGTCTCGACCTTGACGGGTCGCTCGAGTCGCTCGACAACACGATGACCGACCTCGCCGATGCGTTGAGCCTTACCGGCGAGTGCGAACTCGTCCGTTTTCGAACCTTGAGCGCGCCGAGTGCGGCGAACGAGGAGAAACTGGCCATGCGCTTCCTGTGGACACCGCTGTGGCGTCGGAGCCTGGGCCGCTCACTGGACTCGATGATCTCCCCCGTTGACGTGGTGCACGTCGCCGGCCTGGTCACGCCGCCCACGAAGTCGGTGCCGCTCATCATCTCGGTGGATGATCTTCGACCGCTGCGCGGAGAGTCCCGTGAGCATCAACGAATCAAGCAACTGCGCCGGGCGGTCGCTCGCGGTGCGGTACTGGTCGCGTCCAGTCGCGCCGCCAGTCACGAAGTGCAGCGGGTTCTGCAATTGCAGCGAAGTGAAGTCGTGGTGGTTCCCCCCGCGGTTCCTCTCGTAACCCCGACCACGAACGGACGGGATTTGGTGGTGAACGTGACCGGTCTCGACCAGAGATTCTTGGCCCTCGCGCCCGAACTCCTGAGGTTCACCCAGAGCCACGGTGTGGAGCTCATTGCGGTCACGAGCACCGCCGTTGGCCAACGCATTCGCGCGAGCGGGCTCGACGTGACGTTGCTGGCCCGTAAGGAAGCCCGCGCGGCCCTGGGCCGCGCCCGCNNTCCGCGTGGTGCTGCACATGTCCGACGGAGCTCGATTCCCATCGCTCGCGATCGCCGCGCTCGGCGCGGGCGTACCGACGATTGCGCTGGCGACCGACATCAACCGTGAACTCTTGGGCGGAGCCGCGACGCTGATCGTCGACGATGAAGAGGTGATGTCCATGCTGCCCGACGTGTGGTCGAGCGAATCGCTGCGGGCAATTATGGTCGCGGCGGGTCGCTCGCGTTCGGCCGATTTTGCGCCCGCCACCGCCGCCAGGGCCTACGTGATGTTGTATCGCGATGTCGTGCGAGGCTGGAAGCCGTGAGGCGGACCATAACGATCAGCGTCGACCAGCTCTATCGTCGCCAGCCCGGTGGCATCGGAACGTACGTTCGCGGCCTCGCGCAGGGACTGGCCTCGCTGGACGAGTCGTTCGACGTGGTGGGGCTCGGTCCTCGCGGCGCGGTCCCCGCCGACGTGACCAGCCTTCCTCTTCGACTCACTTCGGCGCCGCTACCGCTCGACGTGCTGACGCGCGTCTGGCCGTTGCTGGCCCTCGGCGTGCCGCGGGAATCGTCGGTGGTGCACGCCACCTCCATGGCCGGACCGTTTGGCGGGGGAGCGTCCGACGCCGTCCACTCGGTCGCGATGCACGATCTGATGTGGCGCGACGACCCGGGCGCGACGACCCGGGCCGGAATCAAGTTCCACGAAGAACGATTGCAACTCATCGCGCGTCGCGACGACCTTAGGGTCTTCACCACCTCTCCAGGACTGGCCGAGCGCTTATCGTCGCTCGGCGTCGCCGGTGCACGAGTACGAATGGTGCGTCTCGGGGTGGACGATGCCACGCAGACGGCGTCGCCGCGCGAGGCGGTGCACGAGCTACTCGCGACGCACGCGGTGACGGGCCCGTTCACGCTGTACGCGGGAACCCGTGAACCGCGTAAGAACCTCGAGCGTTTGATCGAGGCGCACCACTTAGCGAGGGTGAGTAACGCCGAGCTGGGACCCCTCGTGATGGTCGGCCCCTCTGGGTGGGGAGCCGTCGATACCTCGGACGCCGTTCTTCTCGGCGTGGTGGAGCGCGCGACACTGCTGGGGCTCTATCGCGACGCCACGGTCTTCGCCTATGTGCCGCGCGCCGAGGGGTGGGGGCTTCCGCCGGTTGAAGCGCTGCACGCCGGCACCAGGGTGGTGGCGAGCTCGACGACACCGAGCGTGTGCGCCAATGACGCCGTGGTGCTGGTTGATCCGCTGGACGTGGATTCCATCGCCGAGGGGCTGCTGCGAGCCCTCGAACAAGACGGCGACGAGCCTGGCGCCGCCGCTCGTAGGGCATCGGTCGCCGAGCTCACGTGGCGCAACGCCGCCCTCGATCACGTGGCGGGCTGGCAGTGAAGGTGGCCCTCGACGTGTCGGCGGTACCGCCTCGGTTGGCGGGCGCGGGACGCTATATCGCCGAGCTGGCGCGCCGCTTGCCCGGTCGGGGCGTGCAGACCACGCTGGTGACGAGGCGCGACGACGCCAATCGCTGGGCGCAGTGGTCGCCGACGTCGCGTATCGCGCCCGTGGTGCCCGTGGCCCGAGCGCCGCGCCTGGCGTTTGAGGCGTGGCGCCTCGGCACGTCGGCGCCCGCGCGCAGCGCCGATGTCTTTCACGCGCCGCACTACACCATGTCGCATCGCGGCTCGACGCCCACCGTGGTCACCATTCACGATTTGACGTTCTTCACGGACCCGCAGTGGCACGAGCGCTCGAAGGTTGCCTTCTTTCGCCGAGCCATCAACTACTCGGTCCGTCACGCCGCGGTGCTCATCAGCGTCAGCGACTTCACCGCCCGCCAGATTGATGAGCTCTTTCCCCATCACGCGCCGGTGGTGGTCGCGCCTCACGGCGTGGACCTCGAGAGGTTCACGACCGATGCTTCACACGACGAGGAACTCTTTCGTCGCTACGAGTTGCCCCCTGACGTTCCCTACGTCTTCTTCCTGGGCACGGTCGAGCCCCGCAAGGGGCTCGACGTCTTGCTCGAATCCTTCGCGCAACTTTCGAAGGACGACAGTTCGCTGGAACTCTGGCTCGCGGGCCAGGCGGGTTGGGGGCTCAAGGAGTTCGAGGATCAGCTCGCGCACCACGGCGCGTCGTCGCGCATCCGACGCCTCGGCTTCGTCGACGAACAGGTGCTGCCCGCACTGCTGCGTCACGCGCAGGTCGTGGCGTATCCCTCGAGGGGCGAAGGCTTCGGCCTGCCGGTCCTCGAGGCGCTGGCGTGCGGGGCGCCGGTCGTCACGTCGAGCGACACCGTCATGGCTGAAGTGGCCGGCGGCAGGGCCAGGCTCGCCCCGGTTGGCGACAGCGCGCGACTCGCCAAGGAATTGCTGGAATGCCTGGCGATGAGCGCCGGTCAACGCGAGCAGCATTCGAAGGCCGCGCGCGAACGTGCCGAGCGATTTACGTGGGAAGTTTCGCTGGATCAGCACATGGTGGCTTACAATCTGGCGCGGAGCGGAGAGTGAAGATGCGAGCATTCATAACGGGTGGGGCCGGTTTCGTTGGTCATCACCTAGAGAACCACCTGCGTTCGTGCGGTGACGACGTCACCTCCGCGGACCGCGAGTGCGACGTCACCAAGCGTGTGAGCGTGCTCGAGCACCTGGGGCAAAGCCAACCCGAGGTTATCTATCACTTGGCGGCGATGACCCACGTGGGCGAGTCGTGGGACGACCCGACCGAGTTCACGAGGGTGAACGTCCTCGGCACGAAGATCCTTCTCGACGCCGCGCGCGAGGTGGTTCCCCAGGCGACCATCATCTTCGTCAGCACGGCCGATGTCTATGGAATCGTGGACGAAGAGGATCTGCCGGTTCGAGAGACCTTCCGCACCGCGCCAACGAATCCCTACTCGTCGAGCAAGCTCGAGGCCGAGCACTTCGCGCGTGACGCCGCGCGTGAAACCGGCCAGCACGTCATTATCGTGCGCCCGTTCAATCACGTGGGACCGGGCCAGTCGACGAAGTTCGTCATTCCCGCCCTCGTGAGTCGTCTCTTCGAGGCGCGCGACGAAGGCCGCAAGGAGATTCGCGTAGGGGACCTGTCGACTCGGCGCGATTTCAGCGATGTCCGCGACGTGGTGAAGGCGTATCGCCTGCTGACGCTGCTCGGACGTCCGGGCGAGGTCTACAACGTGGCCTCGGGCTTCGACACCGCCCTCAGTGACATCGCGAACACACTTCGCAAGGAGATCGCGCCGGACGTCGAGTTGGTGGTTGATCCCTCGCTGCTGCGTCCGGTGGAGGTGCCGGTGCTGCGCGGCAGCTTCGAAAAACTCCACGACGCGACCGGCTGGGAGCCGGTCATTACTCTCGAGACGTCACTGCACGACGTCGTCAGCCAACTCCGGCCTTCGCCGCCGGAACTCTAGAAGAAGTTGTGGAACTTGTTGTTTTGTGCGTTCTCGCGGTCCGACGCTCTCGCGTGAGCGAACTAGCCTTGAACCACTGATGGAATCTCGTGCTCCGGCCGTTGTTGCCGTCGTCGTTACCACAGGTCCTGGCCCCGGCCTCGAAGCCACGCTGGCTTCGCTGGTGGTCCAGAACTATGAGGAACTAAGCCTGCTCGTCGTGGCGAACGGGGAGACGGAGCACGTTCCAGCCCGCGTGGGCGCCGTTGCCCCCAGCGCCTTCGTCCGTATTCTGGACGAGAACAAGGGCTTTGCGGCAGCCTGCAACGAAGCATCACTGATGGTCGACGGCTCGGCCTTCTTCCTCTTTTGCCACGATGACGTCGTGCTCGAGCACAACGCCGTCCAGCTCATGGTCGAGGCGGCATTTCGAACCAACGCCGGCATCGTAACGCCCAAGATCGTCGCCTACGAGGACCCGCTCATCTTGCTGCACGTGGGTCAGACCTGCGACCGGTTCGGCGTGGCGCACGAGCGCGTGCAGCCCGGCGAGATCGACCACGGCCAGCAGGACCTTGAGCGCGACGTCTTCGTCGCGCCGGGCGGTGTGACGCTCGTGCGCTCGGACCTCTTCGCCACTCTTCGCGGGTTCGACCCCCTGATCCCCATCCTGGGCGAGGACCTGGACCTCTGCTGGCGAGCCCAGGTAGCGGGCGCTCGAATCGTGGTGGCGCCACTGGCGAAGGTCGCCCACCGCGAGACAATCGCCACCGGCGAGCGCCAGGTCTTGGCCGTCGGCACCCGGCGCGCCAGCCGACAGGACCTCCAGCGACGTCATCAGCTCCTCGTCGTCGCCACGGGTTGGGGTCGGCGCAACACCGTCACCACCCTTTTCCTGCTTTTCACGATGGACCTCATGGAGTTCACGCTGGCCCTGCTCGGGCGTGACACGGACCGCGCGGGCGCGATCGTTGGATCGTGGCGATGGCTCCAGCACAATCGAAAGCGTATTCACGAGCGTCGACGCCAACTGAGCTCGACCCGGGTCCTCTCGGACGACGAGCTTCGCCGCCTCCAAGTCGGCGGGGCGAGCCGTTTGAAGCGGTTCTTTCTCACCTTGTTGCGCGACGGTCTCGACCGTGCTCGAGGAATACTTCCCGAGCACGAGCCTGAAGAAGAAGCCGACAACGACGAACTCGCCGGCGTGGGATTCGCCGCGGCGTTCTCCGAAGATGAGGAGTTCGACGAGATTCTCGAGAACCACGTCCACGAGTTGCGGACCCGGCCCTCTCGGTTGCTCACGTCGTTTCGCTCGCAGGCGGCGGTCGTGCTCGTCGTGCTGGTCCTGTGGCTCATCGGCTCGCGCAACCTGGTGGCGATGCACCTGCCCCTCATCGGACGTCTGGCGCCACTGGACTCGTGGTGGTCGACGTGGCGCCACTTCTTCGCCTCGTGGTCGCCCAACGGCGTGGGAACCGGAACGCCGGGAATGCCGGGCTATGGCGTCCTGGGCTTCGCCGGGACCTTCGTCCTGGGTCGGATGGGCATCCTGCCGCGACTGGCCCTGATTGGATCGATTCCGATCGGGGCGATGGGGATCGCGCGTTTGCTGAAGGGGCGCGCCTCGAACCGTGCGCGCGTGATTGCGTCGGTGGCCTATATGGCGTTGCCGCTCGGTCTCAACATGATTGGCCAGGGTCGTATCGACGTGCTCTTCGTGCTCGCCGGCCTGCCAGTGGTCGTGCGACGGCTCTTTGAACTCCTGTACGTTCCGGGCTTTCGCACCACCGCGTATCCCGAGCCCGTGCCCTTCGGTTACCGCGGATGGCGCGCCACCGAGGCCGGCCAGCGCATGGGCACGATCATGATCATCGCGCTGCTGAGCGCCATGGCGCCGGCGACGCTCGTGCTCGTGGCCCTGATCGTCGCCGGGGTGGTACTGGCCCGGCTCTTCGAACGCGACGCCAAGGAACGCCCGTCCCGGCCGTGGCGTCTGCTCGGATCGCTGATCGTGAACTCGGCGATCTTCCTCTTGCCGATGACCGTCGACGTGGCGCTCGCCGGGCGCCGGGCTCTCGAGGTCTTCGGACTGGCGAGAGGTCCGTGGTCAGCTCCGACGTTCAGCGATCTCCTTCGCGGCGCGGACGGATCGTTCGGCGCCAACTGGCTGGGCTGGCTGTTGCCAGCGGCGGCCCTGATGGGTCTGGTGCTCTGTCGCCACGAACGTCGCGCCATCGCCACGAAGGCCGCCTCGATCGCCACGTTGACCCTGATCGTGGCCACCCTCGACGCCCACCACTGGATGGGTTCGTTCGCGCCCGACCTCGACGTGCTCCTCGCGCTGTACGCCGTGATGATCGCCTTGCTGATTGGCCTCGGCGTGAGCGCACTCGAACTGGACCTGCGCCAGTCCGGCTTCGGATGGCGCCAGGTATTCGCGGGCTTGACCGTCACGTCGCTGGTCGTGGCCACCGTTCCCTTCCTCCTCAGTTTCGCGAGCGGCCGCTTCGACCTTCCAACGACGAGCGTCGCCGAGTCGCTGAGCGCGCTGGCGCCCTCGAGCGCTGGCGGGTACCGGGTCCTGTGGCTCGGCGATCCCTCGGTACTGCCCGTGCAGGGTTGGTCGGTGGCGCCGGGGCTCGAAGCGGCGACGTCGACCAACAGCCTGCCGTCGGGGAACACGCTCTTCTCGCCGCCCGACTCCGGAACCACTGACGTACTGCTGTCGTCGCTGGAACTAGCCCTGAAGGGCCGTACCGTGCGACTGGGCCAACTCCTCGCGGCCGAGGGAATCTCGACAATTGTCGTCATGGACGCCTCGGCGCCGGAGCTCGCGGGCGTCCAGTCGGTGCCGCTACGCAAAGTGTCGGCGAGCCTGACGAGCGCGCTGAACCTGCAGGCGGACCTTTCACTCGAACTGCAAACCAACTCCGTCGAGGTCTACTCCAACTCGGTGTTCCACGGGCTGGTCTCCGAGAGCGCGCCAGGCAGTACCGCGACCGTTCCGATCTTCTCGAACAACGAAAACTCGGGTGGCGTCGCCTCCAAGGCCATCGTCGTCGCCGGCCTCGCACCAGCGAGCGCCTTTACGCTCAACGTGGACGGAAAAGCCGTTGCCCGTAGTACTTCGTACGGATGGGCGCCGACGTACAAGGTCGGCGACGTCGCCACCGGCGCCACTGGTCAATTGGTGCTGCATCGATTCCCATTCAATGGACTGCTGGCGCTGTTGACCCTGGGCCTGTGGGCCATTGTCTGGCTGGGGTTCGGCTTGATCCAGCGCCTCGAATGGCTGTTCACCGGACGGCGTCGCGCGGTGGTCGCGCGCCACGCGAAGGGGGACCGCCATGGGTAGTGCTCGCCGTACGCCGCTGCTGGTGGTCCTCGCGCTCGCGCTCGTTGTCGTGGGCACCGCGAGCACGCTCGAAAAATCACACAACTCGAAGCTGCCGCCCGGCTCGCTCTCCCTCGTCCAGGGCGTCGAATCAGCGGCGCTTTACTGCACGGGACTTACCGGTCCCAAGGGCGACGCGACGGGTCACGTCACGTTCTTGAATACGACGGACTCATCTCGTTCCCTGGATGTGGAGGTCGTCTCGGACACCGGGGATCGCTCGACAACCTCGCTCAATCTGGCGGCACACGCGGCCCGGTCCATCGAGCCCGAAACGCTTGCGCACGGTAATAATTTCTCCGTCGCGGTGCAGGTGAACGGCGGCGGGGTGGTAGGCGAAGAAGTCGCGAACGAGGCCACCGCCGAGTCTCCCTGCACGTCAGCGGGGGTGACGGATTGGTACGGGGCCGGGTTTGACTCGACCGTCGGCTCGAAGGCGCAACTGAGCATCTACAACCCGACCGCGACCGCCGCGGTCTTCAACATCTCGGCCTACACGTCGGGCGGGTTCAGCGCCCCGGCGTCCTTCCAGGGCATGGCGGTGGGCGCGCATTCGCAACTCGAGGTCAATCTGGGTACCGAGATTGTCGATACCACCGACATTGGTGTGCACGTCAAAGTGCTTCGTGGGTCAATTGACATCGTCGGGGTGCAGGGTTCGGGTGCGGTGACCTCGTTCAACGCCGGGGTGACGTCGCCGTCGACCAGCGACTGGTTCCCCCGAGTCACCACCGCCGCTCTCGCCACCGCTCAGATTCGTATCACGAATACCGGCGCGACGCCGGCCAACGTCGTCGCCATCGTGGGGCTTTCGAAGTTCAAGGTGGCCCCCCAGACACAGACCATCGCGCCCTTCAGCAGTGGCGACATCACTATCACGCCGAACTCCGCCATCCCCGCCGCCGGCTACGCCACGGTCAAGTTGACGTCGAACGTGCCAGTCGTCAGCTCGCTCGCCACGGGCACGAGCACGGGCTTCGCACTTTCGGCGCCGGTAACCCCCTCCGACGATTTCTTAATCGCCGATTTTTCGGGGAAGGGCTTCAACGCCGCCACGGTGACCAACACGTCGTCGAGCGCGATGACCGTGACGTTCACGACGGTGGTGAGCGCTGGTCAGCATGCGGTTTCGAGTACCGCTCAACTGAGCACAGACTCCACCCGGAACATCTTGAGCCTGTTCAGCAGTCTTCGCACCCTGAGGGGTAAGACGTTGCTGATTACGAGTTCCAGGCCTTCGTTGGTGGTCACCACCACCCTGCCGACCTCGCCGATCGGCACGACGGTGGTTGCCCCGCTAGACGGCCGGTAGCGTCGGCGGCTGCCAGTTCGGCGTCGGCGCTGGCGTTGGTTGAACCGCCGCCGGCGCGGCTGCCAGTTCGGCCTTCTTCACCGAGGCCCGAGTGATGCCGGTGAGCGTACTCACGGTTTTCGTGCCATGTGCGTGGACCGGTTCGCCGTGCGCTTCGTCAATCAGATGTGCGGCGGTTTCGCCGTCAATGGTCTCGTGTTCGAGCAGGGAACGAGTCAGCGCCTCGAGGCCGCGGCGGTGCAGCGTGAGGACCTCAATGGCTCGAGCCTCTTGCTCTCGCAGGATTCGCTCCACCTCGTCGTCGATGATCTGGGAGGTGTGGTCCGAGTAGTCACGGGTGTGCATGAGGTCTTCGCCCAGGAATACCTGGTTGTTCGAGCCCCACGCCATTGGTCCGATCTCCTTGGACATGCCCCACTCGCGCACCATGCGCCGAGCCAGCTCAGTATTGCGCTGCAGGTCGTCCGCGGCGCCCGTTGAGAGGTCGCCGTAGACGAGCAACTCCGCCACGCGTCCACCCATGCGCATGCAGAGCGAGTCCTCGAGGTGCTGGCGCGACATGATGTGGCGGTCCTCTTCGGGCAGGGTCATGGTCACACCGAGGGCCATGCCCCGTGGAATGATGGTGATCTTGTGCAGCGGGTCGGTCTTGTCGAGCACGTAGGCCAGCAGTGCGTGGCCACTTTCGTGAAAGGCAATGCGCTCGCGCTCATCGTCCATCAGCACCATCGTGTCGCGCAATTGGCCCATCATGACCCGGTCTCGGGCGTTCTCGAAGTCCTCCATGCCAATCGTCACTGAATGACGACGCACGGCGTGCAGCGCCGACTCATTGACCAGGTTCGCCAAGTCCGCGCCGCTCATCCCGGGTGTACCGCGGGCCACCATCTCGAGGCTCACCGTCGCGTCGAGCGGTTTGCCCTTCGCGTGAACCTCGAGGATTGGCAGGCGCTCGTCGAGGTCGGGCAGCGGAACGACGATCTGGCGGTCGAAGCGGCCGGGGCGCAGCAGCGCCGGGTCCAGCACGTCAGGTCGGTTCGTCGCGGCGATGACCACGACGCCTTCGGTGGGGTCAAAGCCGTCCATCTCGTTCAACATCTGGTTCAGGGTCTGCTCACGTTCGTCGTGACCGCCGCCCACGCCGGCACCGCGTTTGCGTCCAATGGAGTCGATCTCGTCAATGAAGACGATCGCCGGCGACTGCTTGCGCGCGGTCGCGAAGAGGTCGCGGACGCGGCTCGCCCCGACCCCGACGAACATCTCCATGAAGTCGGATCCCGAGACCGAGAAGAAGGGTACGCCCGCCTCACCCGCGACCGCACGGGCCAACATGGTCTTGCCGGTGCCCGGGGGTCCGACGAGCAGGATGCCCTTGGGGATCATGGCGCCGATCTCCTTGTACCGCGCGGGCGTCTTCAGGAATTCGACAACCTCGCTGATCTCTTGCTTGACCCCGAAATACCCGGCCACGTCGGCGAATGTCGTCGTCGGCCGGTCCTGGTTGAACTGCTTGGCCTTGGAGCGGCCCACGGACATCATCCCGTTCATCTGGCCCTTCGCCTGACGATTCGCGAAGACGAAGAATCCCACGAAGATGAGGATCCAGATCAGGTACGGCAGGAACGTTGAGAGAAAACTCGATGGATTCGCGAACGTGACCACGACGTTGTTGGTTTGAAAGGTGGTGACCTCGTCGGTGAGTGCGGGAGCGGGTCCGTTGGCGGTGTAGTTGGTGCCGTTGCTCAACTGGCCCGTGACAACTCCCGAGGAGGTGTTGATACTCGCCGAAATCACCCCCGAGTGACGGGCGTCGTGGATCAGGGCCGAGTAGGAGATGGTCTTGACGGTCTTGTTCGAAAAGAGCGAGGGAATTATGAGCAGTCCGAGGACGAACGCCACGATGGCGATCGTGATGAGGCGACGGCGAGCCTCTGGGGCCATTGGCTTATCGCCCCCGGGCATGAACTTCTTGAAGCTGGATTTTTCGTTTGGTGGTGTACTCACACTCTCCAATCTAGGGGTGAACTGCGACAGGCGGTCTGGGGCACCTGTGGATAACTCTCGAGTTGTTAGCGTAAAGGCTAGTGAGTTCAAATCTGCCGACGGAATCCAAGAATCATCCACGCGCCGGAGCCATCGTTGTTGGCTGCTTGGCGGGGTTCTTGTTGGGCGAGATCGTGGCGACGATTCTGCTAGATATTGGTGCCCAGTTTTCCCATTTCCCTGGTGGCTTGAGCGCCCTTTCGAAGCTCACGGAGCCGCCGTGGTGGTCAAACGCCCTGGGCCTCGTTGGTCTGTGGACCGGTTTTGGCGCGGCGATCTATTACTCGAGGACACAGGGAAACCTGCCCAGTCTGGGCCGCCAGTGGGTGTTGCGGCCAACCGACGTCCTCTACGCCGTGCTCGGCGTGGGTTGCCAGTTCGCCGTTGACCTTCTCTACGCCCCCTTTCACTTCAAACACCTCGACAAGCCCGTGAACCACCTCTTCGCCTCGTCGCACGGAGCGACGTTCGCGCTGATCGCGCTGATGACGACCGTGGGCGCACCCATTGTCGAGGAGTGGTTCTTTCGCGGGGTTCTCTTCAGGGCGCTCGACGATGGTCTCTCGCGGACCATGGCGCGCGGGGGGACCGCCGCCGCCGTCGTTCTGAGCGCCTGTCTCTTTGGGCTCGCGCACGGCGAGCCTCTCCAGTTCGTTGGCCTCGCCCTGCTCGGCGTGGTCCTGGCGGTGGTGGTGAAGCGTACGCAGCGCCTAACGCCGAGCATCATCACCCACGTGTCGTTCAACGCCGTCGCCATGATCTCGCTGATCTCCCAGCGAGCGGGTCACTGATGCTGAGGCGAATCAAGAACTTCTGGACGCCCCTGCGCGTGCTCGACGCGGCGGTTGTCCTGGTGGTGATCTACGTCACGGTGTGGTCGCTGCACCCCTCGATGGTCTTCTCGTCCAGCCTCATCACCGGAGGCGACACGGGCTCGCACCTCGCCCTGCCGGCGTATCTGAAGACCCAGGGCGATCTCTTCAATCTCACGCCGTGGTACCCGGGTTGGTTCGCGGGGATGCCCGCGTACACGTACTACTTCGTGCTGCCCGACGTCCTTGCGACGCTCGCCAGTTACGTCATTGGCTTCGCCGTGGCGTTCAAGCTGGCGACGATCCTGGGCTCGGTGCTGATGCCGGTCACCGCCTACGCCATGGGTCGGCTCTTTCGCGCCCCGCGCCCCATTCCCGCCGCGCTGGCGCTCGCGACGCTGCCGTTCCTCTTCGATGCGTCGTTCACCATCGACGGCGGGAACCTCTTTTCGACCATGGCGGGCGAGTACGCGTTCTCCCTGGCGCTCGCCCTCAGCCTCTTGACCATCGGCCTCTTTGCCCGAGGTGTCCGCACCGGACGCGGCTACTGGTGGGCGGCGTTGGGCCTCAGCGCGACGCTGGCGTCGCACCTCTTGCCGTGGATGTTCACCCTCGCCGCGGCGGGCGTGCTCGTCGTCTTCGAACTGCTCCAACGTCGCGGCATTGGCGATCCGCGCGACCTCGGGATGGCTCGCGGCGACTACGCGCGACCCGTGCGCTTCGCCGTTGGTGCGGGGCTGCTCTCGCTCGCCCTGAGCGCCTGGTGGCTCGCCTCGTTCGCCACCACCCAGAGCCTGACCAATTCAATGGGCTACACGAACGACAACGTCAGCACCCTGAAGGAGATCTTCGCGCAACTCGGCTGGTACTTCCGTAATCCGACCACCGGGGCCATCGGGGCGGGTGGGGACCGGTGGGTCATTATCCTCGCGGGAATCGCCATCGTGGTCGCGTTTATCGTGCGCGATCGCCTCGGGATGGTGCTGGCGACGCTGACCGTGCTTTCATTGTGCGCCTACGTCTTTGACCCCCAAAGTGCGCTGTGGAACGAGCGGTTCGTGCCGTTCTGGTTCATCACGATCCACTTGATCGCCGGCTGGCTCGTCGGCTACGCCCTGGCTCGTTGGGTGGGCCGGTCCAAGAAGAAACGCGAGTTCGAGGTTCAGTACGTGGACGGCGATCGAATCGGCTACGAGAGGCTCGACGGCGCGCCCGGGCCGCAGGAGCTGGAACTTCAGTTCAACGAGTTCGAGATCTACGAGCAGTTGCCGTTCGAGGAGGACGAAGAGGCCCGGGCAACGAACGAGAAGGCGCGCATCACGCGCCGGACCCTGCGAGCGACGGCGGTCGCCGCTCTGCTGGGGCTGGTGTCAACCGTGCCGGGTCTCATCCCCCCGGTGGCGAACGATCTTCATCTCAATACCTCGGGCAACCAGGTCACGAGCTGGGCGGCGTGGAACTACTCGGGCTACCAGGCGAAGCCCGCGTGGCCCGAGTATCACGACTTGATGGAGACCATGGCGAGCGTCGCCAAGCGTTACGGCTGCGGACGGGCGATGTGGGAGTACAACGCGAACGAGAACCGCTTCGGCACGCCCGAGGCGTTGATGCTCCTTCCCTACTGGACGAACAACTGCGTCGATTCCATGGAGGGGCTCTTCTTCGAGTCGTCACCCACTGCGCCGTATCACTTCTTGGATCAGGCCGAACTCAGCGCGGACCCGAGCGACCCTCAGAGCGGACTCGCCTACGGCCCGCTCGACGTCGCCGAGGGCGTGCAGCACCTGCAGATGCTCGGTGTCAAGTACTACATCGCCTACTCGCCCGTCGCGGTCTCCGAGGCCAAGAGCGACCCGCAGTTGCGCCTCGTTGCCACTACCAAGCACTGGCCCACTCCGGGCGCGACGTGGCGCATCTACCTGATCAAGAACAGTCCGATAGTTCAACCCTTGACGTCACTGCCGAACGTCGTCGCCGGGATCGGAAGCCGCGTGGCGTGGCTGAACGCGAACACGACCTGGTGGCTCTCGCCTAAGTCGTGGAAGGTGCTCGCCGCCGAGAGCGGACCGAGCACCTGGCCCCACGTCGGCGCGATGGGCGAGGTGAAAGTCACCAAGCCCCTGGCGCACGTGACGGTCACCAAGGTGAAGGTGGAAACCCAGTCGATCTCGTTCCACGTGAGCCGCGTCGGGATTCCGGTGCTCGTGAAGATCTCCTACTTCCCGCGTTGGCACGCCACCGGTGCCACCGGGCCCTATCGGGTGAGTCCCAACCTGATGGTCGTCGTTCCCACGTCGAAGAACGTCTCGATGGTCTACGGCAGCACCCCGGCGCTGCTGTGGGGCAACATCGTGAGCGACGCGGCGACGGTGGCCGGGCTGGTCACGCTGTGGTTCGTCGTGAAGAGGCGTCGTAAGGCACGCAGGTAAGAGATGGCTCGTAATCACCCAGTCGGGTGACGAAGAGCCAGCCCACGCAGTCGCGCCACCTTCGCCAGTCGCGGTCGCCCGCGCCCTTTGGTCGATGGCGCCCTCAGTGGGCGTTCACGTGAGCAGCCCGGACCCATGGGATCTGGCCTGGCAGCTTGGACTGAGCCGTGGCGGCCCAGTTCCAGAGGTTGCGTTTGACTCACGAGGGTGTCTTCACACCCAATTATTGCGATCATCTGGCGCAGCGCGGTGGCGATGGCGGAGTCGACTAGGTCATGCTCGTCCGCGGTCGTGGCCGGTGTCACGCAGGTGCCCAGCGCCGCCGAGACCAGGTCCCGGTCGCCGACGAGCCCGCAGGACGCGCAGCGGTGGACGCGTTCGCCGAGGACTTTCCTCACCTTGGCGCCGCACAGACAGGTGCTCGACAGCGCCGTGGTGGCGGTCGAGACCTTGGTGAAAGAGCCGTTGAGTTCGGCGCTGGTGGCCGCGAGCGCGCATGTGACCATGCCCGGCGCGCTGATTGCCATGGCCTTGCCCCAGGAGCGACTCCAGGTTGGCAGGTGGCAGTCCTCGATGATCCAGTGTGGTCCGTGGATAGCTATCAGTTCTCGAGAGATCGCCCAAGCGGCCTGGCCCTTGGTGATGCTCGTCGCGCGGGCCCGCGCGGCGTCGATCGTGCGCAAATGGACGTACTGCTTTGAGAGAGTGTCGCGACGGTATGCCTGGATTGGCTTCTCTTTGGTGCGCATACGACGCGCACCTCTCGCCAGGGTGGTGACCTCACTGAGGCCGTGTGCTGCGCGACGTTGGTCGCGGCGCACTTGGGCCTTGGACTTCTGATACTGCGCGACGTTGGTCGCGCGCCGGGAGCGGTCGAGGGAGCGCTGGCGACGCCGACGCTGGAGCACTTCTCGCACCAGGCGCTCGCGTTCGATCTCGGAGACCTTCACCACGGTGGTTTCGAGCGACGTCAACTCGTGGTTGCGCGAGGTGACAGAGAGGTTGGAGACGTTCACGTCCACGCAGGCCACGCGGTCGCGAGGGGCGGCTGCGAGTTGGTCGCGCACCCGTGGCGAGTGGTAGCCGTCGTTAAGGACCAGCAGGTGCATCTCGTAGCGCCAACCGCCTGCGCGGTTGGGGTCGGGGCGGCGCACCAAGTCGATCTTGTGCCAGGTGTCGCGGTCGTTGAGGAAGTGCGCGAGACGTGCCCACCGGCCCGAGCCGGTGGGGACCAGCACGGGGAGGACCATCTCGGGTTGGTGTGACGTCGGCCCTCCGGCAAAGACCATCACGAATGGGCCCCGGTAGAGCGACCAGCGCTGGGAAGAGGTGGGCGCGAGCGACGCTGGCGCACCACCGGAAGACCCGCGCCCAGGGCCAAGACCTGTTCGACGGTCTCGACGCCACGGTCCGGGTGGCGGTAGGCGTCGAGGTGTCCCTGGAGAGAGCCGTAGAGCCGAAAGGTCTCCCACTTGTTCGCGGTGGTGTGCGAGCGAGCTCGACCGGTGATGGTCGCGAACTGGTGGTAGGGGGTTACGTGCAAGGCGCCCTGGCGTTTGCCCGAGGCGTCGGACCAGAGGTGACGGGTCAGGTTCTCAAAGACACCATCGGACATGTGCTGAACAAGGGCCGCCGAGACGTGATCACTGGCCCAGCCCGCGCACTGGAAGTGCCTCCGGGTCCGGTCCGCGAACCCCGAGCGGCTGATGCCGAGCCGTTCGGCCACGACCTTCCAGCCGAGGGAGTCTCGCTCCTCCTTCGCGGCCCAGTACTGCTTGGCGAGCGACTGGGCGTCGCGCTGGAGGGCTCGACGCAGGTTGAACATCGTGAAGTAGAGGTTCTCCAGACGCCCGGCGACGCCCGGCGACGTGGTGTCGAGGTTCAGCACGAGCGTCGTCGTCGCCTGGTCTGGGGGACGTCGCCAGTTGCCCGTCGGGCTCTTGGTCGTGCCGCGCGTGTGACACGCCGGGGCTGCGGAATTGCTCACGTAATACCTATGTGTCGGGGACCAAATCAGTAGAGGTCTCTGCCATAATGCCTCTGGCCTGTGACACCGGTCGTTCAGTCGGAGTGTGATGCCTGAGACGTCGCACCACCACGAGTACCGGCCCCGACCTTTTCGCGTGGACGGGGCTGCTCCACGCAGTTTGCGGACCTTGTGTCCCGACCCTAGGACGTTCACCCTGACGGGCGGCTTGGTCACCCCTGGGCTTTCGCCTTCGCCGACCGGCTCTGGCTGGCGGTGTTGGCGCTGCGCACCAACCTGACTGAGCGCCAGTTGACGTCTTTGTTCTCCGTCTCCCAGGGCCAGGTCGACCGGGTGGTGCGTGATCTGACCGGGACCCTGGGCCGCCTGGCCGGGCAATCACCAAGAGACCGGCGCAATCT
>PLKM01000060.1:24883-47721 GCA_003141095.1 Acidimicrobiaceae bacterium
GTGGGCTAGACGGAAAGATGGTTTGAGAACTCGCGTGGCATCGGCGGCGTAAACGTCGGGCCACCGTCGAACACCTGCTGGCGGAGATGAAGGTCTACCAGGTACTGCGTGACTGGTAGACGCGGGCCAGGTATCGATGAGGCGGTTTCGGCGGTGGCGACACTACACAACCTTCGCAAGGAGCCCGCGGTCATGGTCGAGTGACGGGCTGGAGCACGGGCTGGAGCTCGGGCTGACTGTGATTGCGAGTCATCGCTTAGTGTGATTGGTCGTGGACACATCCAACGTTTTTAAGGCGTACGACATTCGAGGCACCTATCCGGTGCAGATCAACGAGGGCCTGGCTCGCGCCGTGGGATCGGCCTTCGCCACGTTCGCGGGGGCGACGCGCATCGTCATCGCGCGCGACATGCGTCCCTCGGGCGTCAGCCTGTGCGCGGCCTTCGCGGACGGCGCCAGGAGCGTGGGCGTGGAGGTGCTCGACCTCGGGCTCGCCTCGACCGACTTCCTCTACTTCGCGTCGGGCCACCTCGACGCTCCGGGCGCGATGTTCACCGCCTCGCACAACCCCGCCCAGTACAACGGCATCAAGTTGTGCCTCGCCGGCGCGAAGCCGGTCGGCGTCGACACCGGCCTCACGGAGATCGAGGTGATGACCAACTCCTACTACGCCGAGCCCGCGGCGGGCGACGCGGCACCGCTGCAGAACATTGACCTGATGGGCGAGTGGGTGCGCCACGTCCATTCGTTTGTCGATCTGAGCGCCCTTCGTCCGCTCAAGATCGTCGCCGATACGGCCAACGGCATGGGCGGCTTCATCGCACCAAAGGTCTTCGATGGACTGCCCTTCGACGTCGAGATCATGTACGAGATGCTCGACGGCACGTTCCCGAACCACCCCGCCGACCCGCTCAACCCGGAGAACATCCGCGACCTCCAGCACCGGGTCCTCGAAACCGGCGCCGACGTGGGACTGGCCTTCGACGGCGACGCCGACCGCGTCTTCTTGATCGACGAGAAGGCCCAGCCCGTGAGCGGCTCGACGACCACCGCGATGGTGGCGACCGCCATGCTGCAGCGCAGTCCCGGCGCCACGATCCTCTACAATCTGATCTGCTCCAAGTCGGTGCCGGCGGCGATCGAAGAGGCCGGCGGGGTCGCGGTGCGCACGCGGGTGGGCCACAGCTACATCAAGAAGGTCATGGCCGACACCAACGCGGTCTTCGGCGGCGAGCACTCCGGCCACTACTACTACCGCGACAATTTCCGCGCCGACTCGGGAATCATCACGGCACTCATAGTGCTCGAGATGATGAGCCAGTCAACGCTGCCCCTGTCCGAACTGGCCCGGCCCTTCAAGCGCTTTGCGGCGTCGGGCGAGATCAATACCGAGGTCGCGAGTCCGTCGGCGACCGTGGAGGCGATCACGTCGTCCTTGAAGGCCGCGGGGGTGAGCGTCGACGAGCTGGACGGTCTCACGGCCGACTACGGGACGTGGTGGTTCAACCTGCGCCCCTCGAACACCGAACCGCTGCTTCGCCTCAACGTCGAAGCCGCTGATGAAGAAGCCTGCCAACAGCGGGTGAATGAAGTTCTGGCCATGATCAAAGGGGCGTAGGCACAATGGCACTCGACAGTTTCCTTCTCGAACTCCTGGAAGATCCCGTGGACCACGGCACGCTCTTGTACATCGAAGGGCGCGACGTTCTCTACAACCCGCGCCGCCACGAGGCCTACGAGGTGCGCGAGTCAATTCCGGTGCTGTTGCCCGACGAGTCCCGGCTCGTGAGCGACGAAGAGCACCTCGCGTTCACGAGCGACCCCACGGCGCGCACCACCGGCAAGGCCTGACGTACTCGCGCACGCCAGGCCCGCCTCGTTGGTTAGTTCAAACGCTCCACGATCATGGCCATACCCTGGCCACCGCCGACGCACATGGTCTCCATGCCGAAGCGCTTGCCCGAGTCCTCGAGCGAGTTGATCAGCGTGGTCATGATGCGAGCGCCGGTCATGCCAAAGGGGTGACCCAGTGCGATGCCGCCGCCGCGGATGTTCAATTTGTCGAGGCTAATCCCGAGGTGCTTGGCCGACGGCAGGACCTGCGCGGCGAAGGCCTCGTTAATCTCCACCAGGTCAATGTCGTCGATGGTCAACCCGGCGCGCTGCAGCGCCTGGCGACACGCCTCGATCGGGCCGAGGCCCATGATCTCAGGGTTCAGACCGCTCACGCCGCTCGAGACGATTCGCGCCAAGGGCTTGAGGCCAAGCTCCTTCGCCCGGGTGTCGCTCATGACGATCACCGCGGCCGCACCGTCGTTGAGGGGACAGGCGTTGCCCGCGGTCACGGAGCCGCCTTCGCGAAAGACCGGGAGCAACGACGACAGCTTCTCCAACGTCGTGCCCGCGCGAGGTCCGTCGTCCTTCGAGATAACGGTGCCGTCAGCGAGGGTGACCGGGATGATCTCTCGCTCGAAGAAGCCGTTGGTCTGGTGGGCAACGGCGAGCTCTTGGCTGCGCACGGCGAACTCATCCATCTCCAGGCGAGAGACGTGCTCCTGCTCGGCGACGTTCTCCGCGGTCTGGCCCATGGCGATGTAAATATCGGGAAGTCCGGGCTGAGGGGTCCAGGGAACGGTGACCCTCTCGGACCGGCTCGCCGTGCGTTCCAGCGCTTCACCAAAGCGGGGATTCATTGCCTTGCCGCTGTCCGAGGCGCCCGACGCGAAGCGCGAGACGGTTTCGACGCCCGCGGCGATGAAGACGTCGCCCTCGCCCGCGCGGATTGCGTGGGCGGCCATGCGAATGGTCTGGAGCGATGAGGAGCAGTAGCGGTTGACCGTGACGCCCGGGACGTTGTCGAGCCCCGCGAGGATCGCCGTGACGCGGCCAATATTGAATCCACCCTCGCCCGCGGGCTGTCCGCAGCCCATGAGCAAGTCCTCGACGGTGTGGGGATCGAGCTCGGGAACCTTCGCGAGCACCTCGCGCACGACGTGCGCCGCGAGGTCATCGGGTCGCACGTCAACGAGAGATCCCTTGAAGGCGCGCCCAATCGGGGTGCGGCCAGTGGCGACTATTACGGCTTCGGGCATGGGTTCCTCCTAATGGTTACTGCAGGGTAACTCTGGCGAGCATAGTGAATGGCGGGCGTACGCGGAGAATCCATTAGGCGTACTCGAGCGGTCCGGCGTCGGCGAAGCCCTGGCGCACGCCCTTGCCCGCACGCTGGCTCAGCTGCTCGGGCTCGAAGAGCATCCAGTAGGCGTTCCGCGCGTGCTTGCGCGAGCGATCCTCGAAGACCGAGGCGAGCACCCGGGGGTCGTCCGATTCGTCCTCGTGGACGAAGACCTCGAGGATGGGCGTCGACGTGAGCAGCTGCGCCTGCATGATTCCCTGGGCCGCCTCGTGGGCGCACTGCTTGTCAATGGGGGCCGATCCGGGCATGCCGAGCGCCACGACGATCGAGCAGCCGTCCTTTTCGATCAGATTCTTGGCGGCGACCGCCAGGTCCTTGAATCCGGGGACCGTCTTCGCGACGACGGTGAACTTCCCCCCGTAGCCGGGACACTGCGCGAGCTCGGCGCGCGCGGCCGCTCCCATGTCGTAACGGGCGAACATGGTGTCGACGACACCGATCTTCAACCGCTTGGGTACTTTCGTCTTCTTGGCCATGGCGCTCCGATCAGCAACCATGACAGTTTACGACGGACTCGGTGCCACCGAGAAGTGCTTGTCCGTCGCGCTAAAACCACTCGGCGAGCGGTTCCCACCGGCTGGGTTCCTGCGCCCGCGGGGAGACGTTCTCATCCTCAAGTGCAGCAACTCCGGGATCTCAGCGGGGCGCCAGTCCTTCGACGGCGTCCTTCAGCTCCACGCCGAAGGGGATGATGGCGAGAGTGGGGATCTGGACCCCACTCTCCACGTAGCGGGCTACGTGGTCGCGGCACTCGTCGTAAGAGCCGTGGATGATCAGCTCGTCGACGACCGAGTCCGGGATGACCTCGTTGGCGAGCTTGCGGTCTCCTTGGGCCCAGGCGTCCCACATTGGTTGGAGCACGTCGGCGCGCCCGAGCCAGCGGTGGAACTCCGCGTAGGTCGTGACGGTGAGGTACGACGAGATCATGCGCCGCGCGATGAAGCGGGCCGCTTCGGCGTCCTCGGTCGGGATGACGAAGAGGCGCGCGGCGATTGTCTTTCCCGCGCCAACCTCGGCACTGCACTGGGCGACGTCGGTGGCGGCGAGCCAGTTGAGTATGGCGCCGTCGGCCTCTTCGCCCGCCAGACGCAGCATGCGCGGGCGCAGCGCGCCGAGCAGGATGGGCGGGCGCTCGAGCACCGGACGCGACAGCTTAAAGCCGTGGACCTCGAACGTCTCGAAGACCTCGTCGATCTTCTCGCCGTCGAGCGCCTTCTTGACGAATCGGAGCGTGTCGCGGGTGTGGGCGTAGGGCTTCTCGTAGGTGATCCCGTTCCAGCGCTCTACGACCGGAAGACTCGACGCGCCGAGACCCATGGTGAAGCGCCCGCCCGCCACCTCGGCGAGGGCGGCGATGCTCATGGCCATGAGGCCCGGGCCGCGCGTATAGACCGGCGTGACCGCGACGCCGAGGTTGAGCCGCGACTCCCACGCCGCGGCGAGGGTCAACGGCGTGAAGCCGTCGGCGCCGTCGACCTCGGCGGACCAGACGTCGGTGTAGCCGAGGTCGGCGAGCCGGTGGAACCAGTCCTTGTGCCCCGTGAGCGACACGCCGTCAAAGGGAATGGTGATGCCGTAGCGAGAGTCCATCCTGTCAGTGTTTCAGAAAGCGCCGGTCCCCGTCGTCATCCGCTGCAAACGTGTGGAGCTCTGGATCGCGCTGGCGCCGCCGCGCGGGTGATCGGTTAGCGCAGGTAGTCGCCACTGCGGGCCTTGGGCACCTTGATACCGCGGCGTTCAAGGTCGTGGATCCAACGATCGACGAGGGTCTCGAGCACCGCCACGCGCGCGAAGTGCTTGTTCTCGGCGGCGATGAGGTCCCAGTGGGCGTGGCTGTGGTCGGTGGTGTCGAGCATGTTGTTGATGGCGTCCAGGTAGGCCGGGCGCTTCTCGCGGTTGCGCCAGTCATCGGGGGTCAGCTTCCACGTCTTCAAGGGATCGCCCGCGCGGTCGTTGAAGCGACGAAGTTGCTCGTCGTTGGAGATCTGCATCCAGAACTTCACGAGGGTGACGCCGTCATTGACGAGCATGTTCTCGAAGTCGACGATCTCCTCGGCGGAGAGCTTCACGTTCGCCGCGTCGATCAGCCCCTCGACCCGCTCGACCAGGAGCCGCCCGTACCACGACCGGTCGTAGACCGTCATCCCGCCCCGGCCCGGCAGCGACTCTTGAAAGCGCCACAGAAAATGGTGACGAAGCTCCTCCGCGGTCGGCGTGCTGATCGGAACGACGCGGACGTGGCGGGGGTCGAGGGCTCCCGTCAGTCGTCGAATCGCCCCGCCCTTTCCGGCCGCGTCGAAGCCTTCGAAGAGGACGAGCAGACCGGGCGCCACGATCGAGGGATCCAAGAGACCGGCGGTGAAGAGGCGCAGTTGGGTGAGTCGATGCTGCGCGGCCTGGATGCGCTGCTCGGACTGTTCGTGAGTGAGTGATTGGCTGAGGTCGAGGTCGTTCAGTCGGTTGGACATCAGATTCACCGTAGCCCATCTCTTGCGCGGAACCAGCGTTTCAACCGTTCCCGCGCCGCTGCGGAACGGCTACTTGCTGGTGCGCCAACGCTGCAGGGCAATGAGTGTCCAGAGCGCCTCCACGACCCCGAAGGGCCACGCCCCGCTCAAGAAACCGTACGTGCTCGACAAGACGCAGCCGAGCGCGAAGAGGGCGACGAAGTGACGGCCCTTGGATTCGAGCGCGTACATGAGCATCATGAAGCCCACCGCGAGAACTCCAAAGAGCGTGACGCTCATGCTGCAGCCATCGCGATGTCGCTCAGCGCTTGTGGCGAGCTCGCGCGGCGGGAAGGCGTTCGCGGACCCACGCGTAGACGAGGAACAGCGCCGCGAGAAGTGCGGCCACGATGGCGTCCTTCTCGTGCGGCGGCAGGAAGCTGAACGTGACGTTCGACGTGCCGGCGGGCACCGGAATGCTCTGGTACGCGCCGTCGGATTTGGTGATCGTGACGGGCTGACCGTTCACGTACGCGTGCCAGCCCGCCATGTAGAGCTCGGTGCGCACCAACGTGGTGGCGCCCTTCGGGCACGAGACCGTCGCGGCGCTGGCCGTGGAACTGGTGACGGTGCACGAGGAGGACGACGTTGAGAAGAAGGCTCGCGGTGCGGGCATTTCGTAGATCGCCGCGATGGCGTCTTCGTAGACACGCTTCACGCCCAACTTGGCCAGTGCCGGCAGCAGGACCACGGCATTGGGCATCAGCAGATACTTGACGGACGCGCCTTCGTAGGCCTTGAAGTGATCCGCGATCTCCTGCTCTTGATTATCGATGCCGGTGATGCCGGCGTGGATCACGAACTGGTTGATCTCCCATGGATAACCAGGGTAGAGCTGGGTAGTGATGAAACGGGCGAAGGTGTTCGGGAACGGCAAGTCAATGGCGCTGAGCGAGTTGAGGCCGAATTCGGAGCCCCAGTCGGCGTTC
Organism: Acidimicrobiaceae bacterium; assembly: GCA_003141095.1. Lineage (GTDB taxonomy): Bacteria > Actinomycetota > Acidimicrobiia > Acidimicrobiales > RAAP-2 > RAAP-2. Next base: position 31,516 of record PLKM01000060.1, read on the forward strand.
AGGACGGCGAAGTCCATATAGCGGTCCTCGCCTTCGTGGCGCTGCAGATACTGAATCGGTGTCATGTCGATGTTGATCTGCTTGGCGGCCCCGCCGGTGGGGATCTGAAACATCACGATCGACTCGCCGACCACCAATATCGTCACGAGGATTGGCGCGATCTTGGTGAATGAGAATCGTCCGATGACGAGCAGCACGAACGCCGCAATGAAGGGAATCGTGTCCAGGGCAACGTAGACAACATGCGTCTTGAACGTATGGAACTGCCCGGCGTTCCACGCGTGAGCCTCGTACGCTCCCCAGAGCAGCAGGAGCAGGGCGAAGGCGGTGGTGGTCGTGAAGAGGCGCTTCGCCCGTCGGTCTTTCGCGAAGTCCATGATGCCGAGCCCCGCGAGCACGATAAGGGCCAGTTCGCAGCTCGGCATCAGGTACCGCGAGAGGTCGGCGCTCTTCGCGAGCGGCAGGATGTTCCACCACGCGCGCATGTTCGCGATATTGAAGATGCTCAGCGTGCCGATGATCGCCCACGCGCCGAGGAAGATACGAAGTGGGCGGTGACGAGCGCCGAAGAGGCCGAGCAGCGCGAGGGCGATGACGCTGAAGGTGAAGTAACCGCCAATACCGCCCCACGCCGTCGAGGCGTTGGGATTCGCAAAAATGAGTCCGTAGACGTACGGGTCGATGAACATGGACGCGCCGTGCAGCGGCAGGTGGGCCATGCTTTCCCCGCCGTTGGCGTGCGCGCCGATGTTCGCGACCTTCATAAAGTCGTAGAAGGGCACCAGGATCGGCAACGAGAGCAGCAGCCCCACGAGGCCAGCCAGTCCCAGCCGGCGCGCGGCCGTGAGACGGTCGGTTTTCGGAAGCGAGAAGAATCGAACAACGGCCCACGCGAAGCAGAACAGCCCATCAAAGTAGGCGACCTCGGGAAATCCGGCGTAGAGCGAGAGGGCGATGGCGATGGCGGCGACGTACCAACCCTTTCGCGACCCGGCCTTCGCGTTGTCGTAGATCATCTCGATGCCGAGGATCAGCATGGGGAGAAAGGCGATGGGGTTGAGCACGGCGTTACCCAACCATGAGAACGTCCCGTTCAACGCGAAGAGCACGCCGACGCCGGTGGCGAAGACGATGGGGATCGAGAGTCGCCTCGCCAGAAAGTACGTCGAAACCCCGGCGATGATCTCGAGCGAAACGTGGAACCACAAGAGACCGCTCGGGAGCGCGAAGAGAACGGTGAGCGGAAGCAGCGCGGCCGACTGCATCTCTCCGGCCAGCGGCGAACCTAGTCCTTCGAAGTAGTTCCACCACGGCAGGTGACCGTGCAGTATGTCCATAGCCGATAGATGCCCGAGAGTCTGGGTCAGGTAACCAACGTTGGGATCGATCATTGGCCGACCGCAGGTGACGTTGCAGAGGATGCGTGAGATCCCCGCGGTCCAGGAGATGGGGTCGATGTTGGCGAGCCCGACCAGAAACAAGATATTGCCGAAGAGAACGCAAAGGACTATGACAACGATGGGGGTGGTGGACTGGGGGAGTCGTCGGTATCTGGCGACGAAGCTCGCCCAGGCGCTATTCACGGTCTCAGGCTACAAGAGGAGCGCGACCACTTCTCAACATTCACTGGTCCCATTTGTGCCGGTAGTACATCGTCTCGCCGAGCAGGAGAAGTGACTCTGGGAAGTAGGGATCCTGGAAGGTGCCAAAGATATCCCAGCGACGAATGAATCGGTTTCGGTCGTCCAGGGGATCGAGGTCGCCGCGCGACGAGCTGACGTGGTGATAGAGCTGCACGTCTGGCGTGTAGACGACGTGACGGCCGTCATCCTGGCTTCGAAGACAGATGTCGACGTCGTTCATCGTGACCTTCAACTGTTCGTCCATTCCGCCTAGCGACTCCCACAGCTCGCGTCGCACCATCTGAATCGCGCCGGTCACCGCCGCGACGTCTCGAGTGGCGGCACTGAACTCGTCGACGTGCGGGTAGTTCGAATCCGTTCGCAGGTGCTGGGGGTAGGGGGCAATGACGATGCTCTCGTGCTCGCGCCGCCCGTCTTGATCGAGAAGGCACGCGCCCACGATGCTGACGTCGGGCAGCGACGCCAAGCCCACCATTATCTCCAGCCAATCAGGCGTCACGAGGACCGTGTCGTTGTTGAGCGTCATCACGAAATCGGCGCTCGAGTGCTTGACGCCCCGGTTGACGATGTGGGCGTAGTTGAAGGGTCCGGGACAGGGGACGACGCGATACTTGGTCGACGCAAAGTAGTCCAGGGTCGCGGGCTCTACGGAGTCGTTGTCCAAAATGATGATGTCGTAGTTCGTGTACGTCGATTTCGTCTCGATGGCCTCGATGCACTGAAGGACCAGGTCAATCCGATCGCGAGTCGGAATGATGATGTCAATCGAGGGCGCCGGTGAGGGGGGCGCGGGTCGCCAGTGGACCAGCGTGCCTATGGTCCCGGGCTTCACGTCACCAGCGATTCCGCGTCGTTCGAGCGCGGAGCGGACGATCCGACACGTCGGATCGCTGATGTGCGCCGCGTCGAAGGCAACGTGGGGGCGTCCGGCGGTGAGCACCTTGGTCACGTGACGAAACTTCGCCCCCGATTCCTTGAGGCGCAGGTACGCGTCGTGCTCGAAGGCCCAGCCCGACTGCTCTTCGAATCCCCCAATGGCACGAAGACTCGCGATTCGAACGAGGGCGGGTCGACCGACGCAGTTGTAACTCAAGAGCGTATGGGGGCCAACTGCGGCCGGTTTGAGGACGGGCGCGAAGGGGTCCGGGCCGGGTTCGTCGGCGAACACCACGTCGTAGGCCGAGCCCGCAGCAGCGAGCAGCGTGGCGACGGTCTTGGCCTGGTCCCAGTCGCTCACCGAGGCGTCCGTGATGAAGAGCCACACCGCCGATGATGTCGTGACGGCGTTGTTGAGCGACTCGAGTGCCGCGGCGGCGGAGCCGAGGGATTCGTCGACGATGACCGTGACCACGCTGTCGCGCTCGCACTCGGGCGAAACGACAGCCTTGGAATAGTCCTTCAGGCCGGGTCGATAGTTGTTGGGAAAGTACGTCGGCTTTACGCCCGACTTCACCCGAGGCGCCACCACGCGAGTTGGCTCGACGGGAGTTGGCTCGACGGTGACGTGTCGCAGACGCCTGATCAACTGCAGCAGCGGTCGGCCAAAGAAACGGGCAGTCTTGTAGCGCAGCGTGTTTTCTCCGAGCATTCTTCCCACGACTCGCTGGAAGAGGTTCCCGGATGCGGCGTGAATGCTGGCGTGAAATCTGCCCCAACGTCGCTTGATGTCGCGACTGCTTAACTGGACGGCTTCATCAGAGTCGAAGCGCTGAAATCCTGACACGTTGTCTAACTTTCGCTCATTCGGCTGATTGACAGTCGTCACCAGGGTGCAATCAAATTTAGTTGAACCGCCGCGGTCGGTGGTGCGCCACTTCTCCGAGCCGACTTCTAAGGGTTTTCGAGGCTCGGCGCCCCTTTCGGGAACAGTTCTACATCCCTAGTTTACAATTCGATGATGATTCGGCCATCGGGGGGAAAATCCAGAAATTCGGTGCCACTATTGAAAGATGCGAATTAGCGGTGTTGCACGGGCCTTCACGGTTGTAGCGGTCTTCTGCTCCCTCTTCGTCGGCGGGTTGGCCTCCGGGCCGACGGTCGCGTCAGCGACGACGTTGCCCACCTGCAATATTCGTCACTTTGGCGCGTCGAGTTCGCTGAGCACGCGCCCCGGCGCCACGACGGTTCGCGTGGTGGTGACGAGCCACTACTTTCCGACCTGCGACTGGTCGTACGGCACCAAATATCAGTTCTTTACGAGCGCCAAGACCGCCATTGGGTCACCACTCGACTTCATGTCATCACCCACGGTGGCGGTGCCGGTGTCGCCGTGGCCGGTGAATGACACGTTCCAGGTGGTGCAGAGTGTCGCCACGGAAGAGGGCGTCCAGTGCACGCAGAAGACCGCCGCCTACCTTGGGGTTACCAGCCCCAAGGCCGCCAGGGTGCTCGTCGCCCTCCCTTCGACGGTTGGCGTCTGCGTGAGCGGCACCACGAAATGGTCGACTCTCGAATCGGTGGTGTTTCCCAAGCCCACGGTGTGCTCGGCGTCGGCCTTGAAGATCTCGTTGGGCCGAGCCAACGGGGCCGCAGGGACCATCTACTACCCGCTGGTGTTCACCAACGAAAGTACCAAGGCCTGTCAGATGGCCGGAGTTCCCACGGTGCAGCCCACGAGCGGTGCTCTCGCGGGCGTGGCGCACATCTTGGTCGGGCCAGCCGCCACTATCCGTGACTTGAGTTCATCCGGCTACGGCGACCCGATCCGCCTCGCCCCCAAGGCAAAAGCCAGCGCCGCGTACGGTGTGAGCGAAACGGGTAACTACACCGCTTCGCAGTGCGTGGCCGCGAACTTCAAGAGTCTCAGCGTGAGCCTGAGCGGCACCGGAAGCTGGTGGGTCGCGCTCGCCAGTTCGACGTGCACGCTGCTCGCCAGCACCTCGGTATCGGGCGTCGTTCCCGGAACCAACGGCATCACTCCCTAGCGACTCGTTCGCCAGCGACCGGCGCGACGAGTGGTCGACTCGCCCTGCTTTCCCATCGGGCCCGTCATGTTACATTTCGGTACTCAATTTATTACTGAAGGTGATAATCCCAAGAAAGAGGTAGTCGTGACCGACGCCGTGAATTTGCACGAGTCGAACTCGGACGAGCACCAACTGCGCGCCGGCGCGTTGGGTCTCTTCGATTCCGTCATCATGGGCATCGCGGGCGTGGCGCCCGGTTACTCGATCGCCGCCTCCACCGGGTTCCTCTTCCTCGCCGTGGGCCTGGGCGGGGCCGCGGCGATCCTCTACTGCGGCATCGGGATGTTCGGCATCGTCTTCGCGTTCAGCTACCTCGGTCGGGTCGAGCCCCACGCCGGTGCCGCGTACTCGTGGGTGCGCCGCGCGATTCACCCGGCGCTCGGTTACCTCTCGGGCTGGTCACTCATTGTGTCGGCGCTGATCTTCATGGTCGAGGCGACCATTCCCGTCGGGAGCAGCCTGCTCGGGCTCTTCTCCAGCGGTGCAGCGAGCAATACCGCCGAGGTCACCGTCGTCGGTGCGGTATTTTTCATGCTCATGGTGGTGGCGGTGGCCGCGGGCGTGACCATCACCGTTGGCGTGCAGATCGTCATGTCGTGCATTGAGATAGCGCTCCTCATCCTCTTCGCCATCCTCGCGATCTTCCACGGCCACCACGTGCACACGTTCTCGTGGAGCTGGTTCTCGCCGTCCATCTTCCACGGTCAAACGCAGTTCGCCGCCGGCGCACTGGTCGCGGCGTTCTACTACTGGGGCTGGGACGTGACCGCCAACCTCAACGAGGAGACGAGGGGAGCGAAGAAGACCCCGGGTCTCGGCGGCATCATCGGCATGATCTTCGTCTTCGTGCTGTTCGAAGTCTTTACCGTCGCCACCAACCTGGTCCTGACGTCGCACCAGATAACGGGGAACCTGGCCGACGTCGCCGCCGTACTCGGTCAGGCCGTGTGGCCCGGAACCGGAGGGAAGTTCATTGTCCTGGCGGTGGTGCTTTCCACGGTCGCCACGGTGGAGACCACCCTGATTCAAGTGACCCGGACCCTTTTTGTCATGGGCCGGGACCACACGTTGCCCAAGAGGCTCGGCACGGTGCACCCGGTGCGCAAGACGCCTCTCTTCGCCACCATCACGGTGGCGATCCTCTCGCTGATCCTCTTCATCGGCTCGCAGTTCGTCGGGTCGATCAACAGCCTCGTGGCCGACGGAATCTCCGCCATTGTCCTGCAGATCTGCATCTACTACTGCCTCGCGGGGCTGGCGGTCGTCATCCTCTACCGTCGCCAGCTCTTGCGTTCACTCCCGAACTTCGTCTTCATGGGCCTCTGGCCCTTCGTGGGCGCCATCTTCATGGCCTACGTCTTCGTGAAGGAGATCCCCGCCCTCTGGGACAGCACGCCCGCCGCGATCTGGTTCGGACTCGGGGCGATGGCGTTGGGTCTGGTCCCGATGACGTACTACTGGATCAAGCACCCGCCCTACTTTGACATGCCCGCGAAAGAGGATCGTCACGCGGTCATCGAGGAGTTCGAGCAGAACCTGTAGCTGCTGGCGCGGCGACGGACACGCGCGCGGCGCCCGGTAGCGGGTCACGGCCCGCCAGGAACTCAATCGAGCGCGCAGGGTGTGACGGGCTGTAGGTTCGAGCCAGCAACGGTTCGAAAGAGGTTGGTGTGGATGACGCTGGCGTCGAGCACGTGATTGAAGCCGACGGCGTCGCCGCTACCCGCCGCCGGGGTCTCTTCTCTACGTCGCACTGACGGCGGCGATCGTGATCGCCGCGGTGGCGATTGGCGTGTGGACGTCGAATTCGCCGGCGAACGCCGCCACCATCGTGCGCAACGCCCTGGTCTCGACGGTGGCGTCGAGGTCCGCGTCGTTCACCATGGACGAAGAGATCACCGGGACCGTCTCGACCAGTGTCACCGGCAGCGGAGCGTGCGCCTTCTCATCGGGTGAATGCACCATGAGCGTGAACTACGGCGGGGCGCTCGCCTCCCTGGGCCAAGGCAACGTGGTCTTCGCCAACTCCACGATGTACCTACGACTGTCCGGCGCCGCAGCGGCCACGCTTCCGACTCCTTGGATCTCCATGCCCTTGGATATTTCCAAGCTCCAGCAGTCGGGCGTCACGAATTCGTCGGCAAATCCGCTGGCCGGACTCGAGGTTCTGGCGAAATTGGGCGACACGGTGACCGACGACGGCGTGGTGAGTGTCAACGGCGTGTCGCTGCACGAGTACACGGTGGTCGCGAGCAAGTCACAGGTGCAGAGTCAGACCAGCGCCGTCTTGAAGCAGTTGCCCTCGTGGATCTCGAGCGCTTCATCAGAGGCGTCGTCGGGGGCCGTGTCGGAGAACGTCTACGTCAACGCCAGCGGGGATCTCGCCGAACTGGCCATGAACACCTCGGTAACCGCCAATGGCCAGACGGAGAGTCTTTCGATGACTGAAGTGATCACCGGTTACGGGGTGCCCGTCACCGTCACCATCCCGCCGGCGGACCAGGTGACGTCGTTGGCCGGCCTCACCGCCGGCCTCACTGGCTGATACGTGGAACGTCACCGCACCGGCGGGTGAGAATCGCTGAGCTCGAGTTCCTCGGGGCCACCCTTGCAGGAGCACTGAGGTCCGGGGTGGTCACGTGACTCGTCCGCGAGTGTCGAGGCGCGACGTCGAAGATCCGGACGCGACGATTGCGGGGTTTACGCCAGTATGTGTGTCACACCACACCGCAAAACTACGAAGTAATGAATTTGAGTGAGTGGGCCGACGCGCAAGGGATACACCCTCAGACCGCCTATCGGTGGTTCGCCAAGGGACCCTGCCGGTCCCTGCACGAAAGATGGGTCGGCTCATTCTGGCGGGCGACCTCGAAGTTTCCCTCCACCAACGCGGAACAATCGCCATCGACGATCGCGTCTCTTCTGGCGACCAACGAGCGGACCTCGATCGTCAAGTGGCGAGATTGAGTGGCTGGGTGACGTCGCTGGGTTATGCGATTGACCGAGTAGTCACCGAAGTTGGTTCGGGGCTCAACGGCAAACGCCGAAAATTCCTCGTCCTGCTCACTGACCCATCTGTGACGCCGAGGTGGACGACGACCTCGTTCGTGACATGACTGAAGTGTTGACGTCATTCTGCGCGCGCCTCTACGGCAAACGTGCGCCCGCCTACCGCGCGGCCAACGCCCTCGCGGCGGCGCAGGAGTCGACCAATGCCGCGTAGGTATTCGCCGCCCGACGGCCAGATCGTCCAGGCCTTCACCTTCGCGCTCGAGCCCACGGACGAACAGTCGGCCCAGATCGCCCGGTTCTTCGGGGCTCGACGCTTCGCCTTTAACTGGGCGCTCGCGACGATCACGACCGACCTCGAGCGCTACCGCGCGACGGGCGAGTCAACCAGCTCACCCTCCTTCTACTCCTTGCGCAAACGCTGGAACGCCGAGAAGGACGTTGTCTGCGTGAACGCCGAGACCGGCGAGGTCTGGTGGCCAGAGGTCTCCAAGGAAGTCTTCGCCGACGGGGTGCGCGGTGCGAGTGACGCCTACTGGCGCTGGCAGAAGTCTCGCTCGGGCAGGACGGCCGGACGGCCAGTGGGCTTTCCCCGGTTCAAGAAGCGCGGGCATGACCGGGACCGATTCTCCTTCACGACCGGCACCATGCGCCTCGAAGCCGACCGGCGTCACCTCACCCTGCCGGTTCTCGGGACGCTGCGCACTCATGAGAACACCCGACGCCTCGAACGGCTCATCGCCCTGGGTCGCGCGAAGGTCCTCGGGGTCATGCTCTCGCGACACGGGGACCGGATCATCGCGGCCGTGCGGGTGAGCGTCGCTCGTCCCCAGCGGGCCGGCGTTGCCCGGCCCGACTCGGTAGTGGGCATCGACGTGGGGGTGCGACGTCTGGCGACGGTCGCGACCACGACCGAGGTGATCGGGGAACTCGCCAACCCGAGGGCCCTCGAACGCCGGCTCAAGGAACTGCGTCGGCTCCAGCGCCAGCGTTGTCGTCGCACCCGCGGCTCGCGTCAATATGCAGAGACCGGCGCCAAGATCACTCGGCTCCACGCGGAGGTCGCTCACATTCGCCAACACAATATTCACGTCTTCACCACCAACCTCGCCAAAACCCACGGCGTGGTGGTGGTCGAAGGTCTGGACGCGGCGTCACTGCTGCACCAGAAGGGCCTGCCGGGCGCGCGTGCGCGCCGGCGCGGACTTTCTGACGCAGCAATGAGCGAGATCCGCCGTCAGCTTCGCTACAAGTGCCCCTGGTACGGGTCCACCTTGATCGAAGCCGATCGGTTCTTTCCCTCGTCCAAGACGTGCCACGGCTGTGGTCACGTGCAGCACATTGGCTGGTCCGAGCACTGGACCTGTGAGGAATGTTCCTCTACACACCAGCGTGACGACAATGCGGCCATCAATCTCGCTCGTTGGGCGAGCCTGGGTTCAGTTGGAGCCCCGGTGAAGCGTGGAGCCGAGCATCAGACTGAGTTTCGCTCAGCAGCTGGCGATGACACGCGGAAGGGAGGTCCAGAGTCTTCTGGACCGAACAACTCCGTGAGGAGTGCAGCATGAGTGGATTCACTAAAGATCACTCAGTTGCAACGGTTCGTAGGATGTTCGCATGGACCTTGAACTGCGCGAGCGTAGTTATCTCATCACCGGTGGCACTGACGGGCTGGGCCTCGCGCTCGCCCACCGACTCGTCGCAGAGGGCGCGCGCGTGGCGGTGTGCGGTCGCGACGGCGTACGATTGGCCCGGGCGCAGGAGCTGCTCGGAGGCGAAGCCCTCTGTTTCGAGGCCGACGTCACGAGCGAGTCCGATCTCGACGAATTCATCGACGCGACGCTCTCTCGTTTCGGTCGCCTCGACGGTGCGGTCAACAACGCGGGGCGTTCCGCGGGGACGTCCGTGGCGAGCTCGAATGACCAGACCTGGCGCGATGACTATGAGCTGAAGGTCATTTCGGCGCTGCACGTCTCGCGTCGGGTTCTGCCGGCGCTCGAGGAGACCAAGGGTGCCATTGTGAACGTGCTCGCCATCATGGCGCGCACGCCCCACGCGAACTCCACCCCCACGACCGCCTCGAGGGCGGCGGGACTGGCGCTCACCAAGGCCATGGCGAACGAAGTGGGGCCTCGGGGCATTCGTGTCAACGCGATTCTCATCGGACTGATCGAGTCGGGACAGTGGGTGCGTCTCGCCCGGGACGCCGACATGGAGCTCGATGAGTTCTACGAGAAGATGGCCAAGGGGTCGAATATTCCCCTCGGGCGCATTGGTCGAGCCGACGAGTTCGCGGACCTCGCGATGTTTCTGCTCTCACCTCGCGCCAGCTACCTGACGGGCGTCGGCGTGAGCATCGATGGCGGGATGTCGCCGGTCATCTGATTCCCTCGACGCCGGGCGGCTCAGGGAGCGACCACTGGCGTCGAAGCGACGCCCGACGGACGTCGCTTCCTAGGATTTCATCTTTTCGAGGAGCTCACCCATCTGGCGATGCACCAGGTTGACGGCCTGCAGGGGACGAATCATGACGCGGAACTCTGTGATGAGGCCCCGCTCGTTGCACGAGATGATGTCGACGCCGTTCACGTACTTGCCCTCAATCGACGTTTCGAACTCGAGGACCGCGTGCGAGCCGCTGAGCACCTGCTTGGTGTAGCGGAACGTGGACGCACTCTCGGACGGGGTCGGGGACTCCTCGCCCGGCAGTGCCACGCTGGCGGCGGAGAGGTAGAGGGTGGTGATGGCCTTGCCCCGCTGGGGCGTGAAGACAATGGGTGAGTAGAAGACCACGTCATCGTCGAGCAACGCGTCGAGCCCGCCCGGAAGCTCTCCACGTAGGTGCTGGTGCCAACGCTCGATGACCTGTTCAATCATGGGTTCTCCTTCGCTGCACGCGAGGTTACTGCGCTCGCGTCGGCGCGACGAGTCCCCAGGCTTCGCCAATCAGTCGGAACGACGCCACCCGGGCTTCGCAGGAGTGCGTGCGCGTCGAAAGCAGCAACTCGTTGGCGTCCGTTCGGCGCAGCAACGCCGCGAGTCCATCGCGCACCGTGGAGGGATCACCGATGAGATGCGTGGCCATTGTCTCGTTGACGACCCCCATCTCCTCTCGAGTGAACGCGTGCGCTTCGGCTTCCTCGGGCGAGGGCAACAGCTCCATGCGACCCCTTTGTCGCTGCAAGATGCTCAGCGCCGTGGCCCCCGAGAGCCACGTCGCCTCGTCCGTGCTCGCGGCGCACAGTACCGACGCGGCGACCATGACGTGGGGGGCATCGAGCAGGATCGAGGGTCGAAAACTGGTCCGGTAGGCGTCGAGCGCCTCGTCGAGGAGCTTGGGGGCGAAGTGGTAGGCGAAGGAGAAGGGCAGCCCGAGCTGGCCGGCCAACTGCGCGCTGAAGGTCGATGAACCGAGCAGCCATACCTCGGGCAGGTAGCCGCTGCCCGGGTTGGCCGCGGGGTGGGCCGCGGGACCCTCTCGGGGTAGGAGATAGCCGATCAGTTCGACGACGTCGTCGGGGAAGCCGTCGGCGCGAAGGTCCCCAGCGCGACGAAGCGCCCGCGCGGTGCGGTGGTCCGTGCCCGGGGCGCGCCCGAGCCCCAGATCGATCCGGCCCGGATGCAGCGCCTCGAGGGTGGCGAACTGCTCGGCGATGACGAGAGGGGAGTGGTTGGGCAGCATCACGCCACCCGCACCCACTCGAAGTGTCGTCGTGGCGTTCGCCAGATGCGCAATAAGGACCGCGGGCGCGGAGCTGGCGACCGCGGGCATCCCGTGATGCTCGGCAACCCAGAGGCGCTTGTAGCCGAGTTGCTCCACGACCGACGCCATCTCAGTCGTCTCCTTCAGCGCCTGGGCGGGCGTGGAGCCGGTGGCAACGGTGGCGAGGTCGAGTACGGAAAGAGGGATCATGATGACCATTACCTTAAAACGTATGGCGGTAGTTGAATCGGACGTTGTCAGACGAAGGGCTCGGCGTTGATCCCGAGCGACGCAGCTTCTCACCACTCGAAGAACGTCCGATGTGATGGTGAGCGCGAAGTTGATGGGAGTAGCGCGACGTAGGGCGTGTCCTACTGACGTGGGGCGAGGTGCAGCGTGGCGTTTTCCTCGATGAGTCGAAGCAGCAGTTTGGCCGTGGAGGTAAGGGGCCGTTCCTTTGACCACACGACCCGGATCGAGCGCTTGAGCGCGACGTCGTCGGTCGCGACAGCGACCAGTCGTCCCTCTTGCACGTCAGCCTCGACGGCGAGTCGACTGAGAACGCCCGGACCGGCACCCGATGCCACCGCCGCCTTGATGGCGGTCGTGGAGCCGAGTTCGACCAAGGGGATAACTGAAAGACCATGCGAGTTCATCGCACTCTCCAGAACTTCGCGAGTTCCCGAACCGGCTTCGCGCAAGACGAGCGGGGTGGCGCAGAGCTCCCGCGCACTAATTGGTTTTCTTCGACGAGCCCATTCGCTCGATGGTGCCACCACCACGACCAAATCGTCGGACTGCACGACGCGCGACGAGAGTTCGCGCGGAGGGTGTTGACCTTCGACGAAGCCAATCTCCGCCTCGGCGCGCAGCATCACGTCGATGACGTGTTGGGAGTTACCCATCTCCAGCGAGACAATGACATCGGGGTCAGAGGATCGAAGACGATTGAGCCAACCCGGAACCAGGTATTCGGCGACGGTCATGCTGGCTACGATGCGAAGTTGCGTGTGCTCGTCCGACCTCAGGGCCTGGGCCCCCACTTGGAGTTCCCTCATGGCCTTCAGCACCTCCTCGCTCCACTGAACCACCGCGATCCCGGCCGTGCTCAGGCGAGCCCGCCCGTGGGACCGGTCCAGGAGTCGCACGCCGAGGGCGTCCTCGAGCGAGCGCAGTCGCACGCTGGCCGCTGGTTGGCTGAGGCCACAGCGCAGGGCGGCTTGGCTGATCGATCCCGTCTCGGCGACGCCACGAAGAATCTCGAGGGAGCGAATATCGGGGATTGGTTCGATCAGAGGCATAAGCAGACGTTATACCTCCATTGAAAGATTCGGTCTTCTCGTTCGCGACGTCGCGGCGGACAATGGAAGTGATCGCACATCAAGCCACCGTGCTTGGTGGGAGCCACATGAGGAGAGTCATGAAAAGAGAACGCGTCGCTGCCGGAGTCCTCTCATCCCAAGAGCCGGACGCTGCGAGATCGAGGTACCTCGGACCCAACTGGTACGCCTCGGTGATGGGCACGGGCATCGTGGCGAACGCTGGCGCCATCCTTCCATTTGACGTTCCGGGACTGAAGCAGTTCTGCCAGGTCGTGTGGCTCTTGGCGGCGGCACTGCTCGTGGGACTGCTGGTGGCGACGGCGATCCACTGGCTACGCTCGCCCCAGACCGCGCGCAGCTACGGCCACGACGTGCAGATGTCCCAGTTCTACGGGGCACCCCCCATGGCGTTCATGACCGTCGGGGCCGGGGCGCTGCTCGCGGCGCACTCGCTGCTCGGACTTCGTCTCGCGGTTGATCTCGACTGGGTCCTGTGGACGCTCGGCACCGTCACGGGTCTCGTCACGGCGACGCTTATCCCGTATCGTCTCTTCACCGAGATCGAGGTTCGATCCGACGCCGCTTTTGGTGGGTGGCTGATGCCCATCGTGCCCCCGATGGTCTCGGCCTCGACCGGAGCACTGCTCATTCCGTACGTGGCCTCGCCAGACGGTCGGGCCACCCTGCTCTACGGCTGCTACGCCCTCTTTGGGATGAGCCTTATCGCGGCGTTCATCATCATCACCCTGATATGGTCACGACTCGCACATTTTGGTTCATCCAATAGCGGCCGGGTGCCGACGCTCTGGATCGTTCTCGGTCCTTTGGGCCAGTCCATCACCGTCTCGGGCATCCTGGGTGCTCAAGCGCACCTCGCGGTCTCCTCCACGCTCGCCACCGCGATGACCGCCTTTGCCGTGCTCTTCGGCGTCCCCGTGTGGGGTTTCGCCATGCTCTGGGTGGTCCTCGCGGCGTCGCTCACTCTTCGAACCATGCGCAGCAGGATGCCCTTCTCGCTCACGTGGTGGAGTTTCACCTTCCCCGTCGGGGTCACCGTCACGGGAACTATCCGGCTCGCCGTGCAGACGGGGCTTCCCGCGTTTCGCTGGGCCAGCGGCGTTGGCTACGCCGCTCTGCTCGTCGCGTGGTTGACGGTCGTTGTTCGAACGACCCACGCCACCGGGCGCGGCACGCTCTTGCGTGCGCCGGTGCCGGGCTCGACGACGCCGCCCGCGAGCAAGTTGCGTCGCAGCGAACCGTAGCGAGTGGTAGGTGGTGAAGAGGTTTGGGTGGAACGGCTCCTCGGGATCGACGTCAGCGTGCCTCGACGACCGATTGGTTTCTCGTCGAGCAGGTTGAAGACCTCTTCGCACGTTGGGTCGGCTCACGCAACGCCTGGCAACGGTCGCCTCGCACGGATGGCGCGAAGACGGCGCACGTTTTGCGGCGCGAAGTGGCCCAGATGTATCGTCCCAAGATGGTCAACGAGAGCGTGAACGGTCCCTGGGCGAACGAGATTGATTTTCTCCCTGACCCGGTGGCGAAGCAGCGCGCTCTCGACGAGTTCGCGACGTATCTGAATCCCCAGAAGGTTCGCGTGATGCGCGCGGCAGGCCTCGACATCATCGAGGCCCAGCGAAGCGGGCCTTGGGTGTGGGACCTCGATGGACGTCGGTTCCTCGACTGCTTCACCTCGGCGGGTTCGTTCAACGTCGGGCGCCGAAATCCCCGAGTGGTCGCCGCTGCCCACGCCGCCCTCGACCGGTTGGACCACGGCAACTTCCTGCTCTGTTCGCAGCAAAAGGCCGAACTCGCAGCTCGCCTGGCCCGGATAACCCCCGGGGACCTCTCCTGCACCATGTTCGGAACGGGCGGGGGCGAAGCCATTGACTTCGCCATCAAGCTCGCTCGCGGCGCCACCCGTCGCTCGAAGATCGTCTCCACGGTGAACGGCTATCACGGTCACACCGGCTTCGCGCTCTCCGCGGCGGGACGCGCGGCGTTCCGAGAGCCCTTCGAGCCACTGATGCCCGAGTTCAGCCAGGTTCCCTTCGGGGACTTCGCGTCGATCAACGCGGTGCTCGACGAGAGTACCGCCGCGGTGCTGCTCGAGCCGGTCCAGGGCGAGGGCGGAATCGTCGTGGCGCCGCCCGACTACTTCAGCCAGGTCCGCGCCGCGTGTGACCGGGTGGGGGCGCTGCTCATCTTCGACGAAATTCAAACCGGACTCGGTCGAACCGGCAAGCTGTGGGCGAGCGAGCACTACGGCGTCGTGCCCGACATCATGACGACCGCCAAGTCGCTCGGCGGATCGTTGGTCCCCATCTCCGCGACGGTCTTCAGCGAGGAGTTGCGCGAGTTCCTGATTCCCAACCCTTTCATTCACCTGTCGACGTTCGGGGGCTCGGATCTGGCCTGCGCGGTCGCGCTCGAGGTGCTCAACGTGATCGAGGACACGGGCCTCGTCGCGCACGCCGCCGCCATGGGGGACCTTCTCTTCGCGGGCCTTCACGAAATCGCGAAGGACTACCCGGAGTTCATCGCCGACGTTCGCGGTCTAGGCCTGATGGTGGGCGTTGAGTACGTGGAGGACTCGCTCGGCCCGAGGATGTCCTATCACTTGTCCCAGCACGGGGTGCTCGCGATCTACAGCGGCAATCAGCCCGCCGTGATGCGCCTCATGCCCGCGCTCGTGATCGAAGAGCCCGAGGTCGAGTTCCTGCTCGACGCCATGAGGTTGGCGCTGAACGATCTGCGAGCCGGCGCCGGTCCGGACGAAGCGACGACGAGAGCGCGCCGACGGCCCGTGCGCGACGCAGCGAAGCAGTGAAAGGAACATTGTGGCGGATTGGGACGAGATCAGCGAGGCGCTGGCCGACTACACCATTAGTTGTAACGAGAACCAACGACTTCGAAAGATGCAGCGCGACTGGTCGAGAATGCTCCACTTCGTGTGTTCCGACACGCCCCAGACCTTCTCAATGGACGTGGTGCGAGGGGAGATAACCTCCACGCAGCAAGGTCACGTGGGGGTGCCCGACATCGTCGTCACGGCGACATCGGAAACGTTCTGCGACATGTTCTGGGGTGACCTCAACCCGGTCCAGAAGTACCTACGAGGTGAGATCGTCGTGAAGGGCTCCCAGGAGGACGTCATGCGCCTCGACGCCATCAGTTACGTCATCTGGCCCGAATCTTGACGGGCGACGACTCGTTTGAGCCGGCGCCGATAACCCTTCGCCGGTCGGTGGGTGGCGCCACTGCGACGGCGACCTCGGCGGGCCTGGCGTTCGCCGCGATTGACTACCTCGGTGTCGTGTCGATCCTGGCCTACGCGCCGGGCGCCACGGCGGCGTTCGCCATCTTCATCGGAGGTCTGGTCGTCATCCTGGTGTCGGCGATCTTCTCCGAACTGAACGGCCTCTATCCCACCGCGGCGGGAATCCGTCTCTACATGGGCAGGGCCATCGGGAACCGGACGGCCCTTTCGGTGACCTTCACGTACATGACGACGGTGGTGCTGGTCATCGCCGCCGACGCGTTCCTGATCGGCGCGGCGGTGC
>PLKM01000069.1 GCA_003141095.1 Acidimicrobiaceae bacterium
GGAGGTCACGGTGCCGGTGAGGACGACGGCCTTCGGGGCGGCGATGGTGATCACGAGTGCGTCGAGGGCAGTCTGGTCGGCGCTCACGATGCCATCGGCACTGATCTTCGAGCCAACGATCACCGAGCTGAGCGTGGTGGCGCTGCCACCCTCGCTGTAGGTCGTGGCCGAGCTGACGTCAATGGTGCGGGTGAAGCCTTCACCACCGGTGATGGTGATGACGTTGCCGCTCACGGAGGTCACGGTGCCGGNNAGGGTCGCCAACTTAATGGAGATCTTCGACGCGGTCGTGGGTGACGCCGACGAGGTGGTGACGACAACGCGCTCACCAACGACGAGGGCCGACGAGGTCACTGCCTTGCCGCCTTCGAAGAAGGTGGTCGTCGGGGCGATGGTGAACGTCGTTGAAGAGTTGTTCGAACCCTCCACGCTCACCGACGTGCTCGTCACTGCGGTCACGTTGCCGGTGAGGACGACGGCCTTNNCCTTCGGGGCGGCGATGGTGATGCTCGCCGCAATCGTCAACGCCGAACGAAGACGAGTAATGTCAACGTGTTCGCCAACGACGAGGGCCGCTGCGGTGACTGGTGTGGAGCCCTCGAAGAATGTGGTCGTCGGGGTGATGGTCAACGTCGAGTACGTGATGCGTGAACGCTGAACGGTCACCGACGTGCTCGTCACTGCGTTCACGACGCCTTCAATCTGTAAGCGCACGTGACGTCGGTCGCGCTCTAACCGCGCCTGACGTCCGTCGCGTTGCGAGTCATGACTCTTCGCCGAAACGTGACGATCAGGACTTGCACCCGCCACTGCGACGCCCGTGACGCCGACGACTAATGACATTCCAACTGCCACCGTGGCAATTGTCCGGCCTATGCGCTTGAAGTGATTCTTGTTCATAGTGCCCCCTTGGACTTATCGATCTGAAATGATCTTGAACACTTGCAAGTTTGGCGACCTTGTTTTCGAAAATCATGTGAGTAGCCATAGAAGCGCGTCAGTTCCTCGGCGGTACCGTTACGGTTCAGTGACAACAAGCCGAACTCTCGTTGCCTACCATCAAGAAGTTGTTGAAAAGTCGGCCGATCAGGCCTAACTATCCACAGGGACCCCTTCGTCGCCAACTCCGCGTCACTCGTTCGAGAACCTCCATTTCAGAGTTCCGCCACCTTCAATCAGCCTTAAGAGGGTCTTCGCTGGCGACCCGACTACTCCTCGTTGCCCGAGCGCGGAGCCCGCGACGGCAGCAGCAAGAGCACGAACACCGCCGCGGCGCCAGCGATGACCGCGCCCACCGAGACGGCGAAGACCATCCCGCTGATGAACGAATCTTGGGCGCTGTGGCGCAGTTGCGACCCCAGCGTCCCCCCGAGATGATGCGCGACCTCGAGCGCCCCGCCGAGCGATCCCTCGGTGGCCTTGGCAACTGATCCAGGGACCGAATAGTGGCGGAGCACCGATGCCATGTCCGCCTGGTACCGAGTATTCAGAAGGCTCCCGAGCACCGCCACCCCGAGCGCACTACCAATTTGCAACGCCGTGCTGTTCGTCGCCGAACCCACCCCAGAAAGATCTATCGGGACCGAGCCCATCACTGACTCGGTGCAGGGTGCCACGCAAAGTCCGCTTCCGATGCCCATCAGGAGAAACGATGGGAGTGCATTGACGTAGGTCGAATGGAACGTGGTGGCGGCGAGCAGGGCCAACCCGAGGGTGATGAGCGCCATGCCCAGGAACACGACCACCTTGGTCCCCAGGTATCGCACGGCAAACGGCGAGAGCGAGGCGACCACCAACAAAACCAGGGCAATCGGGGCGATACGAAGTCCGGTTTGGAACGCGCTGTATCCGAGGCAGAACTGGAGGTACTGCGTGAGCAAGAACAGCCCACCCGACAAGGCGAAGATCGTGAGACCGAGGCCGCCGATCGCGACCGAGAATCGCCGCGAATTGAAGAATGAAACCTCCAACAGGGGATGACTCGTGCGCCTCTCCCAGAGAATGAGGACCGCCACTACTAACAAGGCACTGCCAATCGTGCCAAGAATAAGGTGTGAGCCCCAACCTCTGGTCGGGCCCTCAATAATCCCCCACAACAAGAGCGCCGGGCCGAGCAATGAAAGTAGTGCGCCAAACGGGTCGGGCCGTTTGGCGGCGGGATTTTTCGAATCCGGCACGATCAGCGCCGCGGCGATGCAGGCAACGATGGCGATGGGCACATTGATGAGAAATACCGATCCCCACCAGAAGTGCGTCAACAGCCAGCCACCAACTACCGGACCAATGGCCAACCCCAGGCCGTTGGTGCCTGACCACAGGCCGATGGCGCGGGCCCGGTCTCTCGGCTCAACGAAGACGTTCGTGAGAATTGACAAGGTGGACGGCATGATGGCCGCGGCGCCGATGCCCATGAATGAGCGGGCCATGATGAGTTTGTCGGGCGTCGTCGCGAACGCCGACGCCCCCGATCCAACTGCGAAGATGACGAGCCCGCCAATGAACACCCATTTACGTCCCACGTGATCACCGAGCGAGCCCGCGATGAGGAGCAGACCGGCCAGCACGACGATGTAGGCATCCACAATCCACTGCAGCTGACTCGAGGTTGCGCGAAGACTCGCAACTATCGTCGGCAGCGCAACATTCAAAATGGTGCCGTCGAGATTAATGATCAGTACCGTCAGCGATAAGACGGCGAGGATTGCTCCGCGAGGGACTCGGCCGTCAACCAGCAGAGCGTCGTGCGAGATTTCGAACTTGCCCGATTTGCCTTCGCCGCTCGGTCTCGTGGCCGTCATGGGAGCATGTGGGACGCGAGCCACTGCGCGCCCCCAAAAACTCCGAATCCCACGGACCAGTTCATGCCGACCCCCCATGAATAGTTCAACTCCGGGCAGAACCCCCCTGCTTTTCGAACAGTAGGCCCCTGAGGTGAACGGCCAACTAGGGCAATTAGTCCCACATTCCTCGAAGCTCACGGCTCTCTAAATATCGAAACGCTGCGCCGACGAGATGAACCATCGTGCAAAAACAGTGTCGAGGCGAAGCAAGAATCTATCGAGCCCATCGAGACACTGCGCCTCCTCGACAACCGGCTAGTTTAATTCCAGTATGACGGACCCAAATACCCGACGAATTACTCTGGAGCTCTCCAATGTCACGGTGCGCTTCGGCGGACTGCACGCGCTCAACGACGTATCTTTTCGCGTGCATGAAAGCGAGATCGTTGGCCTCATTGGTCCAAACGGCGCCGGAAAAACCACGGCATTCAACGTCGCATGTGGATTTCAAAGGCCGACCTCGGGCACGGTTGAGTTTCCAGGTCTAGGGCACGGGGCACTCAAACCGTCACAACTCGCAAGGGCCGGCGTTGCTCGCACCTTGCAGGGCGTCGGGCTCTTCAATCAAATCACCATTCTTGAAAACGTGATGGCGGGAGCGCAAAGTCGTCCCGGTGGACATATTGGCGCGTCAATTCTCGGGCTCCCGTCGGGTCTACGTGTCGAAAAGGCCCTGCGAGGCGAGGCCATGTTCCAACTCGATCGCCTGGGAATTGCAAAATTCGCCGGAGCGCTTCCGAGCGGGGTTCCCTACGGAATCGCGAAAAAGGTCTCCATCGCCCGAGCACTCATGTCGCAACCTCAACTACTCATGCTCGACGAACCGGCTTCTGGCCTCGACGAGAAGGAGCTGGCCGAGTTCATCCGCCTTATCTCCGAACTGCGCACGTCGATGAGCGTGCTTCTGGTCGAGCACAACATGGACTTCGTGATGCAACTCGTTGACTACCTCGTCGTGCTCAATTTTGGCCAAGTGATCGCGACCGGAACCCCAGAGCACATCAGCACCAACCCTGACGTGCTCGCCGCGTATCTGGGGATTGACTGATGATCCGCGTTGACAACCTGTCAGTCAGTTACGGAGCGGTGAAGGCACTTCGCAACGTAAGTTTGCAGGCTTCGCCTGGCCTCATTACCGCGGTACTCGGCGCGAACGGTGCCGGAAAGACGACCCTTCTTCGAGCCATCTCCGGGCTCGTCACGCCCCAGAGCGGGAACATCCTCCTGGGGGAAAAGTCGTTGCTTCGCATGCCCACCGAAAACATATGTCGACTGGGCTTGGCGCACGTTCCAGAAGGTCGAGGCGTCATTGCGGAGTTGACGGTAGAAGACAACCTGCGCCTGGGCGCGCTCGCGAGCAAAGTGAACCTCGCCGAGGGTCTCGAAACCCAGTACGCACAGTTCCCCGCGCTCGCAGATCGTCGAAAGAAGTACTGCGCCACGCTGTCGGGCGGGGAACGCCAGATGCTGGCCATGGCTCGCGCCCTCATCGCCCAACCGAAAGTGCTGCTCCTCGATGAGCCGTCGCTCGGTCTGGCCCCTCTGGTCACTTCGGAACTCATGAAGCTGATTCTTCAGCTTTGTGAGTCAGAGAACTTGACGGTCATTCTCGTGGAACAGAATGCGAAGAGTGCGCTGCGAATTGCCCACAACGCGGTGGTACTGCACTTAGGTGCCGTCGTTGCCAGCGGCGACGCCAAAACAGTCGCCGACGACGAAGACCTCCGGCGCTACTACCTGGGATTGGTTGAGTAATGAGTTCGTTCTTGACGTCCGCTTTCATGCACAATATCTTTGGGGGATTGGCGCAAGGGGTCATTTATTCCCTCGTGGCGCTGAGCCTCGTCATTATCTGGCAGTCAACCCACGTGCTCAACTTCGCCCAAGGGGCGATGGCCATGCTCGCCACCTACATTGGCATGACCCAGATTGATCGGGGCATCGGCTACTGGTGGTGTCTGGTGATCTCGGTTGTAGTGGGCATGGTGTTTGGAGGAGTAACCGAACGAGTTTTGATTCGGCCGCTCTATGGAAAGCCGGAGATCAATCCCATCGTCGTGATGGTGGGCTTTCTCGGGGTTATCGAAGCAGTTGCCACCGCCATCTGGACCAGTACCACGCGCAACATCGCCGCACCGTTCTCACAGGTCTTCTTTCAGTCCCACGGAAATCTCGTCTATCTCTCGCCGTTCATAATCTTCCAGGTCATTCTCGCCGTCGTCATCATGTTGCTCGTTGCGGCTCTCTTTCGCTTCACGAAACTGGGACTGCAACTTCGAGCGTCAGCCCTGGCTCCAGAAGTAGCGCGCCTGCTCGGCGTTCGCGTGAATCGAATGCTGACAATTGGCTGGATACTCTCCGCGGGCGTGGGTGCCATCGCCGCGGTGATTCTCGCCTCGGGCAGTTTCGGCCTCTTCCCCACTGATATGGATGGCGTCTTCGTCGCCGGCTTCATCGCCGCCGCGGTGGGCGGACTTGAATCACCGATTGGAGCGATCGCGGGTGGATTACTCATTGGCCTCGCCGAGCAATTCATTCTCGCCTACTGGTCACCCAATGTTGCCCCGCTCGGCGGCATCATCATTCTCGTGGTGGCGCTCATGATTCGACCTCAGGGAATCTTCACCAGGACCGTCGGGCGGAGAGTGTAATGAACTGGCTCGGCTCTCTTCGAAAACAAGAAACCACCCACGCGCGCTTCATATGCGTTCTGGGTCTGACCATCCTGGCGCTCGTCGTTACGATCTTCTTACCGCCGGTCGCGGATTCACAACTCGCCAGTGGTGCCGCGATCACCATCGTGATCCTGGGTCTGAGTTGGCTCATTGGCTGGAGTGGACAGATCTCGCTGGGCAATTCAGGGTTCATGGCGGTCGGGGCGTACGCGGCGGGAATCTGGGCCCACCATCACGCGACGACACCGCTCGTCTTCACGCTCCTTCTCGCCACCGTGGCCGGCGCCTTCAGCGGGCTCGTGGTGGGCATCCCCTCCACGCGTCTGCGCGGCCCCTATCTGGCTGGAATGACGCTGGCCTTTGCGGCGGCGATCACCCCACTGGCGCAGAACTTCACCTCGATGACGGGAGGCGAAGGCGGCCTCTTCTTCAACACGCTCACGACACCGAAGTGGTTCTTGCACCAGTTCGGAGGCATCAATGCCGCCATCAACGCCAATGCGCAGTGGTCGGCCGACTTGGCCGTCGTCATTGCCGGCGTGATGTTCTTCTTCATGGCCAACCTCTTTCACAGCCGCTCGGGACGCGCCATGCGCCTGGTACGTGACAATGATGTCGCCGCCGAACTCATGGGAATCAACCTGCCGCGCACCCGGACCCTCGCCTTCGTCGTCGCTGCGGCGTTCGCGGGCCTTGGTGGCGCACTCTTTACCCTCCTCAACGCCACGGTGACGCCAGAAACCTTTCCCCTCACCCTTTCCATCACGCTGCTGACGCTGATGGTGCTCGGTGGCATCGGTACGCTGAGCGGTGCCGTGATTGGCGGCATCATCTACTCCTTCAGCCCCAATCTGGTGTCGTACGTCAACTCCCTCACCGGGGTGAATCCCAGCTCTAACCTGGGAGCGAACATGCAAGGCATCATCTTTGGTTCTTTACTCATCTTGACGATGCTTTTCGCACCGCGCGGTATCGCGGGAGTCGGCCTAAAGATTAAACATTCTTTACAATCGCGTCGGAAACTGGAAAGTGTCGAGAATGTGAATTAAGTTCCCCCTAAGACCAAATTAGGGGGATTCAATGATTCAAAAGTTAAGACGTTCAACCACATTGCTTTCGGTGACGGCGCTCACGCTCGGCATGGTGTCTACTGGCTTACTCGCCAGTAACGCTGAAGCCTCGACGAGTACGCCCGGTGTCACCGCCAAGACAATCACTATTGGAGCGTCAGTGCCGCTCTCTGGCGTCGCTGCCAGTTACGCACCGGTGTCCGCTGCGGCGAACGCTGTCTTTAAGTATGTCAACGCGCACGGCGGCGTCAACGGACGAACCATCAAGTACATCCGTCTCGACGACTGCTACGACTTGGCTGCTTACGGACTCGGATGCACCGCCGGCGCCAGCACGACCACGCTGAGCCAGAACAAGGTGCTGGTCGCTCAAGACCACGTCTTCGCGACAGTTGGTTCACTAGGAACCGCCGCGGAGGACAGTGTCCTTAGTTACCTGAAGCAGAATGGTGTTCCGCAGTTGTTCGTGGCCTCCGGCTCGAGAGACTGGAACCAGCCTTCGATCTACCCCGGTACCTTTGGATTCCAAACGAGTTACGTGGCGGAGAGCAAGATTTTTGCTCGCTACATCAATTCGCACTTTGCGGGTCAGACCGTTGGATTCATTGGCCAGAACGACGACTTCGGCGCGGACGGCTACATGGGACTGACTGACGGCGGCGTATCGATCTCGTCGGCGAACGACTTGAGTTACAACGCCGCCGACGCGATCTCCGGATCAACCAGCGACATCCAACAGGACGTGGCGACACTTCAGGCCAACAAGGCACAAGTTGTCGTACTGGACTCGGTGCCGGGCTTCACGAGTGGAATCTTGACGGTGGCTCACATGCTCGGCTACTCGCCGCAGTGGATCATCTCCTCGGTGGGTTCGGACCCGACGTTGGTGAACAACGTCGGTGAAGCGGGAGCCATTTCGCTCGACTACTTCCCCGCGCCTACCAACAAGAGTGACCCATGGGTACCGTGGGTGCGTAAGGTTCTGCTCGCTGACAAGGCCGACTTCCCGACCTTCACGGCGTCGTCAGTCCTCACCGGCAACGAGTTCTACGGTGCAGGCTATGCCGTGGCATTCGTGGAGGCTCTCAAGGCCGAAGGCAAGACGGTCACTCGCGCGGGATTCTTGAAGTCGCTCAAGTCGACCACGTTCTCCACACCGGCCATTACGCCGCTGAAGTACTCGTCGTCGAACCACCAGGGCCTATTGGGTGGCGTCATTGCGACGGTCGCTCCAAACGGCACTTCGGCTCCAACCCTCGTGGTTGAGCCAAACACCACGGTGTTCACAACCACCAACACCAAGAGTTCACCAATCAAGGTATCGACAAAGCTCGCAATCGCTCTGATTCCGAGTTGGCTGAAGTAGGCCACATCATCAACAACGAGACCCCCGCCGCAACGCGGCGGGGGTCTCGTTGTCTTATCACGCTCTTCAATTCGCTCGTCAGCGCCACGGCCTAACGCCATGACCGGCGAGCGTCGGCGCTGGGTCCGCGCATGATCGAAGCCTTCGTTCGCTCAAATTGGCGAAGACTAAAGTTGCGGTCGTGACGGTACCGAGCAGTGATGGCTGAAGGCGTCGACGATACGCCACCTTCGACGGGGCTCGGGGGCGCGATCTCGGTGATCAAGACCCAGTCCGCGCCCCGCAATTCACTAAAGATCAATTTCTCGCTCATCACGCCAGTGGCCGGCGCGATCACCGTGCTTCCGTTGGTGGCCGTTTTCGCGTTGGGTCTCGCCGTCACCAGCGCGCCCAGCGCCATTGCCATGGCGATTGGTGCGAACTTGATCGCCATTGTCTCTCTCGTCGGAGCGCCGCGACTCTCGCTTCGCCTCGCGATGGTCGACACCCTCATGATGGGCCTCTCGGTCTTCGTGGGCACCGTGACGAGTCCGGTACCGTGGCTTCACGTGGCGGTACTGGTGCCCTGGTGCTTTGTCGCCGGGATGATGGTCGTCTTTGGACAGACCCAGGCGACGATCGGCTCGCAGGCGGTCATTGCCTACGTCGTGCTGGGACGCTTCGCCAGCTCGCCCACGTTGGCGCTTCACTTGAGCCTTTTTGTCGTCGTCGGCGCACTAGTCGAGGTGACCGCGCTGGTCGCCCTACGCCTTCCGCCGACCCTTCGTTATCAGCGCGGTCGACTCGCGAACGCCTTCGAGGCGGTGGGAGAGCTCGCCCGATCCGAGCCAAGTCGGCCCGCCACCGATCTGCTCGGAACGCTCGACCTCGCCGAGACCGCCCTGTCGGCGAGGTCGCTCTTCAGTCGAACCGACGTGCGCGACCTTCGTGCGATTCTCGATCAGGCTCGCAGAATCCGTCTCGAGCTGACGACGCTGGCTGGTCTGCGGGTTCGACTGACGAGCGAGGGCGACACCCGTGACTACTCGCACATCGACACGTCGCTCGAGACAGTTGCTCGCGCCCTCGACGAGCTTGCGATGGGGCTTCGCCGTTCAGCGAAGTCCACGGCGTGGCAAGAGGCGGTCAGCGAGTATCGAGCCACGCTGACAAGGTTCCAGGACGAGTTCGATGACGGCAGTTCGCAACTCGACATCATCGCCCGCCAGTGCCTGTCGCACCTCAGCGCCATTGGCGGACAGCTGCGGTCTGCGGGAAACCTCGTGGAGCACTTGCGCGAAGGCGATACCCGCCAGGCCTGGCGTCCGAGCATGCCCACGCCGCGCGGGCCCGACCTCGGACGGCTCCGACTCGACGTTGCAACGTTTCGAGGCAACCTGAGGGGGGACTCGCCCGCTTTTCGACACGCCGTTCGCCTCGCGGTGGCCGTGCCCATGTCGATACTCATCGGGTCGTTGTTGTCGCTCCCGCGAAGCTACTGGCTGCCTTTCGCGGTCGCCGTGATTTTAAAGCCCGACTACAGCACGCTGGTGAAGAGGGGCTTGGGGCGAGTCATCGGCACCATGATCGGTGCCACGCTCGCTGCCGTGCTCGTCAGCGAACTGCGCCCGGATCTCGCCATGACCGTAGCGCTCGTGGCGCTCATTGGCTGGATCGCCTACTCGACCTGGGCCGCGAGCTTTTCGGTGTCGATTGGATTCGTCACCGCCATGGTCCTCGTCCTTCTCAGTACGTCGACCACGGACACCCTCGGAACCGCCACGGACCGGCTCATCGACATCTCACTCGGTGGCGCCATTGCCGTGCTCACCTACCTCGTATGGCCGACGTCACCGCGCGCCGGAGTCAGTGCGGCCCAGTCCGGGTTGTTTGTGGCGCTGCGTGACTACCTGTCGGTGGTGATTGACCTCGTCGAAACCAAGCCCGTCGAGCCGGACCAGGTGTCCCAGTGCTCTCGCAGCGTTCGAATGGCCTGGGCCAAGGCCGAAGCCGCCGTCGGCCGCTCGGTCGAAGAACCCGCCGCCACTCGGATTGATCCCTCCGAAGGTCGAAGCCTCCTCGCGACGACGATGCGCATCCTGCGGGCCATTCACGCCATGCGCATCGAGGCCGAACGAGGAGCCACGGTCCCCGCCTTCGACGAATTGGAAACTTTGACCGCAGCGTGTCTCGACTCGCTCGAGGGGTTGGGCCATTGGTTTAGCTCCGAAACCCTTGCGCCGCTCACGAGCCTTCGTCCGCTCTACCGCGCAGCCGAGAAGGCGCTCATCGCATCTGGTGCCCCGGCGTCCATCGCGTCGCACTTTGATGAACTCGTGAACGCCATCAACACGGCCACGCACCTCGCCGGGATGACGTCGCCCGTTCAAGGTTGAACGAACCGCCGGCGGAGCGACGGGCGAGCTGGATGGCGACGTCGTCCGTTCTTCAACGGTCTCCGGGGCGATCTAGCTGCGCAGTGCGCCTCCGATGATCTTTCCAATTTGGTCTATTTCGAGCAAGAATCCGTCGTGGCCCGCAGCCGACGAGACCACGTACAGCGGATCCGCGTTCGAAAGAAACTCGACGAGTTGCTCCTGCAGGCGCAGCGGATAGAGCCGATCCGTGGCGATCCCACCCACCGTGACGGGGACCTTCACGCCGCTCAGCGCCTTCGCTATCCCGCCCCGCCCGCGCCCGACGTCGTGGTGGTTCATCGCCTCGCTGAGCACGACGTAGCTGTTGGGGTCGAATCGTTGCGCCAACTTCTCGCCGTGATAGCCGAGATACGACTCGATCGCGTAGCGACCACTGCCCAGGACGTTGTTGTCGTCTTGCGCGTCTCTGCCGAAGCGAGCTTCGAACTCCTCCTCGGTTCGATAACTGAACTGGCCGAGTCCTCGAGCAATGGCGAGTCCCTCGTAGGGAGCGTGGCCGGTGTCGTAGTAGTCGCCGCCCGCGAAGTTGGTATCGGACCTGATCGCTCGCACCTGCAGCGAACTCAGCGCAATTTGATCAGCCGTTGCCGCAGCGCCCACGGCCAGCACGACCGCGCGAGCAATCCGGTCTGGCACGCCGACCGCCCACTCGAGCGCGCGCATCCCGCCCATCGAACCGCCCACCACCGCGTGCCAGACGTCGATGCCGAGGAAGTCTGACAGCTGTACTTCCACCGAAACCTGGTCTCGAATCGTGATGACCGGAAAGCGTGAACCGTAGGGGCGATCGTGTTCGTCGAGCGACGACGGGCCGGTCGTGCCCTGCGCCCCGCCGAGCACGTTCGAACAGACCACGAAGAAGCGATCCGTGTCGATGGCGAGGCCGGGACCAACAATGCCATCCCACCACCCCGGCGTCTGGTGGCCGGGGCCGACGGACCCGGTCACGTGGGAGTCGCCGGTGAGCGCGTGCAGCACCAGGACGGCGTTTGACTTAGCGGCGTCGAGCGTCCCCCACGTCTCGTACGCCACCGTCACCGAGGCAAGATCGCCGCCACCTTCGAAGGCGAACCCCTGTCCGCTCTCACCGTGCAGCGTTACAAACGTGCGCCGTCCAGGATCGTCGCCCGGGCGCCAGTACCCGAGCGCCCTCGGGCTCATGCGTCCTTGGCGGCACCAAAGCCGGCGTCGAGATCGGCCAATATGTCGTCGATTGTCTCAATGCCGACCGAAAGCCGCACGAGGTCCGCACTCACGCCGGTGGAAAGCTGCTCTTGCTCAGTCAGCTGCGAATGGGTTGTCGATGCGGGGTGAATGGCCAAACTCTTCGCGTCGCCCACGTTCGCGAGGTGGCTGAAGAGCTCCAGTCCTTCTATGAACTTCCTACCCGCCTCGGCACCGCCTTCAATCCCGAACGCGATGATGGCCCCGCCACCCTTGGGGAGGTAGCGAAGCTGGCGGTCGTGCCACTTGCTCGATGCAAGTCCCGGGTAGTTGACCCAACGGACGTCGTCGCGCGCTTCCAGCCACTTGGCGACCGCCGTCGCGTTGGCGACGTGACGCTCGATGCGCAGGCTCAGCGTCTCGAGTCCTTGCAGGAAGAGGAACGAGTTCAGCGGCGCAATGGCGGCACCGATGTCGCGCAAGTACTGCAGGCGCGCCTTCAAGACGAATCGGGCTGGGAAGAGGGACTCGGGCAACTGGCCAAAGATGAGGCCGTGGTAGCTCGGGTCCGGCTCGGTGAAGCCTGGGAATCGACCGCTGCCTTCGTAGTCGAAGGTTCCGCCGTCAACGATGACGCCGCCAATCGACGTGCCGTGTCCGCCAATGAATTTGGTGGCGGAGTGCACGATAATGTCCGCACCGTGCTCTAGCGGACGCGTGAGGTACGGAGTCGCGAGCGTGTTGTCAATAACGAGCGGAATCTTGTTGTCGTGGGCCACCTTGGAGACGCCCTCGAAGTCGAACACGTCGCCCTTGGGGTTCCCCAGCGTTTCGCCGTAGAAGGCCTTGGTGTTGGGTCGAATCGCGGCGGCCCACTCGGCGAGGTCGTCGGGATCCTGCACGAACGTGGTTTCAATCCCAAGTTTGGGCAAGGTGTAGTGAAACAGATTGTACGTCCCACCGTAGAGCGAGGCCGAGGACACGATGTGCCCGCCGTTCTCAGCGAGGTTGAGCAGCGCGATGGTCTCGGCGGAAGAGCCTGAGGCGACGGCGAGGGCGGCGACGCCACCTTCCAGCGATGCGATCCTCTCTTCGAACGCGTTCTGCGTGGGGTTCATGATGCGGGTGTAAATGTTGCCCAGCTCGGAAAGCCCGAAGAGCGCCGCGGCGTGGGCCGTGTCGCGAAACACGTAGCTCGACGTTTGGTAGATGGGGACGGCCCGCGCGCCGGTAGTTGGATCAGCCGTCGCTCCGGCGTGAATCTGTCGTGTCTCGAATCCCCACTCCGCCATTTCAATCTCCTCTTCATTTATTCCCGCGGCCATTATGCCGTGACAATGTTGGTTCGCCTACTTTATCGTATAAACATGATGGAATTAGTCGACTATTCCACGAAGCCCGTGACGGAGCGACGGGGTCCTGACCAGTGGTTGGAAAGGCCCTGGAAAGTGCCAGAGATTCGCCGTTAGAGATTCGAAATCAGCGAGTCGGCTGCTCAGCGCGACGAGAAGAAAACGCGCATCGGATGGAAAGAACTTTGTTGCCAACCACCGTTCTCGTAATCGCGCTGGCCGTCGGGGACGTTGGTGTGGCGAACTCGTATCAGCGTTCCATCGTCAACGGCTTCGAAGGTCGCACCGGCACTGCAGGGATCGTCGTCCATTGACGCCCGCAAGGGTCGACTTCAGCTTCGCGAGCAGCATCAGGCACCGCCGACTCGGCTCTGCCCGGCTCGGACATCTCAGAGTTGCAACGATACGTAAGGACGGCCCGCGAGTCCTCGACGACCGGGGAGGGGGCCTTCCATTAAGGTATGGAAATTAACGAGTTCGTAGAGGGCTCATCGCGCTTGGCCGTTGCCAAGTAATGACACGGAGGTGGACCAATGGTGCGAGCGGCAAGAACCTCAAGACCCTTCGCTCCGCGCCACGAGCACCTGAGAGACCGAGCTCCTCTCATCGCTCACGAGGCCTCTGTCGACGATGTGATTAGCGCCTCGGCGGGGCCCAAGTGCACTGCCGGCAAGCCGTCCTGGACTCTTCGCGAATCGGCCCGGGTCGTGCCTTTTCGAGGTGACGTCCATGAAATTTAGAAATCGGAGTCTCGCGGCGTCCCGAGAGACTCCCAACCAGTTTGCCAAGAGCCTCTTTGCTCCGCTGCCCGCTCGTTACAACCTTCTCGCCGCAATTCTCTCCTTCGGACAAGACCGCCGGTGGCGCTCGGCAATGGTTGATCACGTCGTCGGATCCGCTCCGGCACTCGTGCTGGACGTCGCGTGCGGACCGTGCGCCGTGACCAAACGATTAGCCAAGAAAACATCGGCCCATATTGTCGGAGCGGACCTCAGCGAGGCCATGTTGCGCCAGGGTCAGTCCGACGTGCAAAGGGCGGGGCTCGACCAGCGGATTTCACTCGTGCTGGCACGCGGTGAGCAACTTCCCTTCGCCGACGCAACGTTCGACGCGCTGACGTTTACCTACCTTCTGCGCTACGTCAAAGACCCCAAAGCAACGCTCGAAGAGCTCGCGCGGGTGGTGAAGCCCGGGGGGTCCATTGCGAGTCTCGAGTTCGCCGTTCCCCGGTCGTGGGGCTGGCGCGTGTCGTGGTGGTGTTACACGCGAGCAGTCTTGCCGGTGGCGGGTTACATCACGGGTGGCAAAGCGTGGTGGGAGGTCGGTCGCTTCCTCGGCCCCAGTATTTCAAGGCACTACAAGAGTTACCCCATTGCTTGGACGGTCAGTGCGTGGGAGCACGCGGGTATCGAGCACGTTGAATACCGGACCATGAGTCTCGGTGGGGGTGTGGTGATGTGGGGCTACCGGACGCGATAGAAATGTCAGAGAGCCCCCGCAACGAGGCCCCCGTCGCCGGCCCGTCGTTCTACGCCCAGCCCAAATTCTTGAGTCGCCCCCGCCTGCGCGAGTGGTGGACGGTGCTGCACCCCCCCTACACCATGCTCCATCTTTCACTGGTGACAATCGGTGCGTGCCTCGTGGGCCCGGTGAACGCGGTGCGGCTCGCGGTGACGCTCGTCGCGTTTTTTCTGGCCGTGGGAGTGGGCGCCCACTCCCTCGATGAACTGCACGGACGACCGTTGAAGAGTTCCATGCCCACGTGGCAACTCGTCACCGCCTCATGCGTTGGCGTCGGCGGTGCGGTCGTGTTGGGGATAGTCGGCATGTTTCTCGTGAGCCCCTACCTCGGCGCCTTTATCGTCGTCGGCGTGCTGATCGCCGTTGGCTACAACCTCGAACTGTTCCACGGGCGCCTGCACAGCACCGCGGTCCTCGTACTCGGATGGGGAGCGTTTCCGGTGCTGACCTCCTACTTCGCTCAGCACGCCAAGCTCGGCGTCTCGTCTCTCTTCGCGGCGGCGTTCGGAGCGTTGATCACGCTGATCCAACAACAACTCTCCTCACCGGCTCGCGACCTTCGCCGGCGGACTGCTTCAGTGCAAGGCACCATCGTCCGCTCGGATGGCACGACCGTCGCAATTAGCGAGCGGACCATCCTCCAACCGCTCGAGCGTGCACTCAGAACCTTGTGCTGGGCTGGAGTGGCCATGGCCCTTGCCTTGGCCTATCTGCAGTTCCGCCACTAAGCGAGCGTGGCGCCTACGTCGTGACCAATGATGAAGCAACGAAACCGAGCAGTCGTTCTTCGCTTTGACACCACGACATCCACGCAGTCGAACGGCGGTGGTGGACTCATCTCGTAATGGAGCCGTCGGGGCGGTCAATCGAACGGTGCCCGCACGTACGAAGCCGGTTGCCCGCATCACTCGAACGAGTGCAACGGACAACCGGCTCCATCTAGAGGACGTGAGGACTACTTTCGTTAGTTCCTACGGTTGCCGCCTCGTGAGAAGTCTCGACCGCCGTGACCGTGACCGTAGCCAAAACCGTGACCGTGTGAGGTGTCGCCACCCAACGACGACACGGTCGTCTGGGCGGTCTTCACCCAGCCACCCACCGCGCTGCCAATCGTCACGCTCGAGGCGTCCAACGTGGTGCCGTTCGCGTCAATTGTTCCTCGAGCACCAATGACCGAACCGACCGTCACTGCGCTCAGCGTTAAAGCACTTCCCGCACTCGTGTAGGTGGTCGATGAACTCACCACAATGGTGCGACTGAAGCCCTGACCATCGCCAATCGTGATGGTGTCAGCACTCACGGCCGTTACCTTTCCGAACAGTCGCGCCAACTGGATATTGACGTTGACTGCGGTGGTCGCCAACGTCGACGACGCCGAAATGTCAACGTGGTCGCCCACTACGAGAGCTGCGGCAGTGGCGGATGTCGAGTCCTCCGAGAAGGTTGTCGTCGGGCTGATGGCGAACGTCGTCGACGTCCCACTGAAACTTTGTACAGTCACCGATGTTGCGGTGACGGCCGTCACGATCCCGCGGGTCCCAGAAGCGCAGTTGCTTCCAGAGTCCTTGGCGCTCGTTGTCTCGTTGGAGGTGAACTGACTACCGTGCGACGTCGACGCCGACGCGACGCTCGCGCCGCCCGCGGCCAAGCCCATTCCAAGTGCGGCAACTGCGGTGACTCGTCCTGCGATCTTTCCGGTGTTCTTGTACATAGTGATCCCTTCGTTGCATTAGCTCAAGATCATCCTGAACAACTACAAGTCTCAACGCCAAGATTGTGAGAACCCTGTGAGAACTCGGTGAGGCACGCCTTATGTCTCGCGAATCGAGGTGGTGACCGTTGATTATCTAGATCTTCTGTCGAGTCTGGCCAGAATCCGCGAGCTCGCCGCACTTGGGAACACCCGACCAGGCCAATGCCTCGACGCGGCGTCCGACCACTTGGGCCAAGGACTCGACGTCGACAATCGCCGCGAATGCACCTCGCGATCGAGTTCAGCGAGGTTGCGCGGGCGAGGGTTCGGTGACGCGCCACACGACGATACCGGACAATGAACGTGGTCCCCCGTCGGTTTCCAACGGGCGACGATTAGGCCAGGTGTCGGGTCAGGAAGTCGAGCGACGGGGGCTCTTGCTCGAGGAAGAATGCCTCGGTGTGGCAACCACGTGCGACCACGACGGTCTCCCCCTCGGGCAGGACCTTGATGAACTCTCGAACACCCGACAAGAAGGGGTCATCCAGTCCTGACGCAATTCGAACAGGGATTCCTTCGAGTGCCGCGACGTGAGCGATGACGTCGCCGGCAGTGAAGGCCGCCGCCGACGGGAATGCGCCAGCGTTGGCCGCATTCGCCTGAGCGTACGAAGTCCAGATTGCTGGACTGATCGCCGCGACAGCGGCGATCAGCCCGGGATTGCGTTCGCAAATGGCAAGGGCGCCGTAAGCACCCATTGAAATCCCCATCATCGCAATCTTCTTGGGCAATCGTCCAAGACCACGCCGTTGACACATTGGAATAAGTTCATCGACCACCATCGACATGGGGTCATCACCGGGATGTGGATTCCAGTAGCCGTTCCCACCGTCGACGGTCACAATCGCCGCCGGTGGTAGATCCTTCCCATCGACCTTGAGGGCCACGGCTTGCGCTGGGGTCATGGCGAAGAGCGCGTGGTTGTGATCGCCTCCGTAGCCGTGGAGCATGACAATGAGAGGAAGCTCCTCGCCGAGTCTGGCGTGGGGCGGGTACGCAATCGTGTAGCCGACTGAACGCTTACGAGCTTTCGAATAGAAGCGACCCGAACTAGTTGGCCCGAGTGAACCAAAGGACAGAACTGGCACCGCGAGAGAACAGGCCCCGTCCAGTTGGTCGAGAACATACTTTCCCGGCAGCACGTCATGCTCGACCAGTTCATATCCCGCCACGCCGGCGACCACGAGTGCCCCGACGCCGCCAGCGATCCACGCCAAGAGCTGGCGTCGGGACACACTCTTTCTGTCGAAATCTTCTATGCCCAAGAGTATCCGTCCGTTTTGCCAAGGGACTCGCACATTCGGGTTTCATCCGGTGCGAGCCAGGTGTCGGATTTCGCGCCGCTTCAGCGCGGGGTTACAACTGATGTCACTGCACTCTGCAATGGTGAACAATGACGAATCTTCGTGAGTGGGCAGGCAGTCAGCAAATACACCCCCAGACCGCGTGTCGGTGGTTTCGTGATGGTGTGTTGCCCGTCCCTGCCTCAAGGATGGGCAAGCTGATTCTCGTTGGATTGCTCGACTAACCTCATCGTTCAAGCGACGCTGTTGCCATTCATATGCGCGTCTCATCGAATGATCAGCGCAGTGACCTTGAATCAGGCCCTACTTGATCTTTGCTAGCGCCTTCACCACCAGGCCTCGAAACTGACTGACGCTGACTGAGGGAATATTTCCCTCCAGTATCCCGAGCACGACATTGCCCTTGCGAACGATCAAGTAGTCGTACTTCACCGTTATATGCACGCTCGTCAGGCTCATGGCATACGCCACGCTCGCGTTTCCGTAGTGCGAGAAGCTCATCGGGGCGACCGTTCCTGTCACCGGGTAACCCTTAAACGCTCCCTTGACGATCCGGCAACTCGCGATGGTGGCGGCAATCTTCTTGTACGCGGCGCTGGGGCTTGGGTACGTCGCCAACTTCTCATCGAACAATGGAAGGCCCCCGCTGCCCAGGTAGTAGACCTGCGCGTTGTGGATCTGTGTGACGCCCTTTGGCTCTAAGAGATTCGCGAGACACCCCACCCCCGAGTCGCCTGATGAGTTGGCAACCCTCCAACCCGCCGGCATTTGGCCAATAGTAAGGGCCTCCGACTGGAGCTTCGCCGCTGACGTGATCGCCGCGGATCCGACTTCTGCAGTCGACAAAATAAAAACCGCCGCCGCGAGCGCGGTGGACACCGCCATAAAGCGCCTCATTGGGTCTCCTTTACCTCCGGTAAAGTTCTATACCCTTCATGATTGACTTCATAAGTGATTTGATGGGTACTTAAGTCCCAACTTGCAGATGGATTCAGCGGAATCTGCGGGCGGTATCGCCATCGTCGCCGGCACGTTGAGCCAACTCGCCGCGACCTGGCGACCCGACGCCTTCAGTCCTCGAGTTGGCGGGCGAGGGACTGCACCGTCTCAATGAACTCGTCGATCATGTCAAAGACGACCTGCGCCGAGGTCTTCGTCTCGTTCATCGTGCCGACGATCTGTCCAACAAAATAGTTGGCCAGCTTCTCGGCGCCCGAACCCGGACGATACGCGGCCCGGTCGATACGCGCAATGGCCTCGGCGACGAGTATTGGTTGCAGCGGCATACCGAGGGGCTGGGGAGTCGTCGGGTCGTCCCATTCGTCGGTCCAGGCCGTGCGCAGTTGGCGGGCGGGCTTGCCGGTGCGCGAACGAGAACGAACCGTGTCGGACGACGTAGCGGCGAGAAACTTCTGCTTCACGACTGGATGCGTCTCCGCCTCTTCGGTCGTGAGCCACACCGAGCCGCACCACACGCCCTGGGCGCCGAGCGCCATCGCGGCAGCCATCTGGCGGCCACGTCCTATCCCGCCGGCGCCGAGCACGGGCACGGGCGCGACGGCGTCCACGATCTCAGGAATCAGCACCATGGAACCTATCTCTCCGGTGTGTCCACCCGCCTCGGCGCCCTGAGCGATGATGACGTCGACGCCGACGTTCACGTGACGCTGCGCGTGCTGGGCCTTTCCAGCAAGGGCACCGAGCAGACGGCCCTCTTGCTTCACGCGCTCGATCATGTGCGCCGGAGGAGGTCCGAGCGCGTTCACGACGAGCGACGGCCGGTGAGCCAGCGCGATCTCCAGCAGGGGGTCCGCTTGGCTCGCGGAGAACGGCGCAACGCTGCTCTCACCCCCACCTCGTCCCAGTGTCCCGCGGCCCGGCTCGTCTTTGGAAAGTGGCGGCACGTCGTAACGACGAAGGATGTCGTCAACGTAGGCAACGTGTTCGGCGGGGATGAGCTTACGAATGTCGTCGAGGGTGTAGCCGCCCGCGTCCGAGCCCGCGTACTTGGCCGGGACAATGAGATCAACGCCGTAGGGACGGCCATGGACCTCGGTCTCGATCCAGTCGAGATCGATCTCCAACTGCTCCGGGGAGTGGGCCACCGCGCCCAGCACGCCCATGCCCCCCGCCTTCGTGACGGCGGCGACGACGTCGCGACAGTGCGTGAACGCCAGAATCGGTACGTCGATGCCAAACAGTTCCGTGATAGCTGTCTTCATCGCGCCTCCAGTGTGGCCGCACCAACGTGTCCGGACCAAGGCTGACTATAGAACCGCGAGGCGGTGCCTCGAGACGCCAGACCAAGCCGCAGACCTCATTATCTCAACAGCAGTGCCAAAAAAACCAGTGGCCCTGAAGCGCCACCGAGAACGCGTGCGGCCGTGTTGTTAATGGATCGTCGACGTGATGACCGCGTGCTCGGACGTGTCCAGCAGTTCAACCCACGTCTGACCGGGAGTGAGTCCGATCACGGCACCCGATGCGACCTTGTACACGATTGGTTTGCGCAGATTCCGGCGCGACCACGTTCCTCGCTGCACTCGCCCGCCGGTGAAGATCTCTACCGGTCCCGAACCCGTCAATTGGGCGTACGAGCCCAGCACACCCACACCACCCCGGTACAGGACGTTCATGACAATCACGTTCTTCGGCGAAAGCCGCACGGCGCCCGCCGTCACGTCCGGCACACCAAAGATCGAACGATCCCACGATCTCGTCTTCCCGTCCCATATATAGGACGTGGCGTAGCCCGCGGCGAAGCCCACGGTGAACGAATTCACCCGCGCGCCCCTCGCTGGCTCTCTCGAGGTGCGGTACGTGAAGAGCGCGGGCGGCGGCTTGGGGACCCCACCCTTGGTCATGAGCAGCGCGGCGTTGGCGAACAGGTTGTGGGGGGCGTACCGCTTGGAGTCGCGAAACATCGCGGCGCCACTGTTGGACTCATCAAAGAGCTTCACCGGAGCGGTCTCGATGCTCTGAATCGCGTACTGGGCTCCCCCGGAAAAGGTGAAGATCCCTCCAATGGGGTAGACGATCTCACGGTCCGTTCGACGCACCGACCGGACGGGTCCCACCATCGTCGGGAGCCGCGAGTTGAATATCGCGGCCAGCCGCGTGATACCGCCCTCGACGATCTCCTCGTAGATGACGTCGGCCTTGTCGATTCCGTACTGCGGCATCGCCTCGGACGTGTTGTCAATCTTGATCGTGAGCGCCGAGCGACGCTTTGTGATCCTCGTCGGGTCGGGCAGGCCGGTCAGCGGCGCGACCCATACCGGCTTCGCCGTCGTGGTCGTCACCGGCGTCGTCGTGGTTGTCGACGACGTGGATGTCGTGGTGGTGGTCGAGTCGCCGGACGCCCCCGAGACCCCCACCATGCCCGAGCCCACACCGATGACCATCAAGAAAGCAAGTAAACGTCGCATAGAGAGAAACTACTTGCTGGCAATCTCCCAGTTGAGCGGCGGTATCGGCTCGCGCGCTGGCCCGCACTTTGCGACCTCTGAACACGCTGGCGCCTGGGGCCAAGCCGCTTCCAACGCCTGAACCGCGTGGCGAGGGGGACTTTGGGATTATCATGTCTTTTACGGGCGCGCAAGGTGATCTCGTGTCCTACTTCACAGCTTCCGCTCCACACCCATCCTCGCTATGAACTCTTCCATCGATACCTCTTCTCTCGACTCCGCACCCAAGCGACGCCACCGGCGCGCTCCGATTACCGTGGCGTCGCTCGTGACGGCTGGCGTCGTGCTCTGCGCGGCGCTGTCGTTCACCCCCACCGTTACCGGGTCCGCCGCCACCGCGACGACAATCCCGGTCTTTCACGAAGCAGCGAACCGTGCCTACCCCATTGGCACGGCTGACAGTTCGGAGCCTTCGGGCGAGGCCCCTCCGGCTGCCGACGCAATGGCGGGCTACAGCCAGAGCTACTTGAACGACTTCACCACCTCCTCACTACCCGCCGGCTGGGACGTGTTCACCGGACTGCCGGGCGGTGACCCGGGAGCCCATTTCGGCGGATCCCATATCGCCTTCGGTGCTGGCCTCTTGCGCCTCAACACCTACAAGGACCGGTCGTGGCATGACCGGTGGGTCACCGGTGGTCTGTGTCAGTGCGGGCTCACCCAGACTTTCGGTGCGTACTTCGTGCGATCTCGAGTGACCGGGCCGGGACCCAACGAAGCCGAGCTGCTCTGGCCGTCCGGTAGTTGGCCACCCGAGATTGATTTCAGCGAATCCGGTGGCGGAGTCGCGAGCATGTCGTCGTCCGTCCACTACGGCGCTTCGAACCACATTGATCAGCGGCTACTTCGCATCAAGCTGACCCAATGGCACACCTGGGGCGTGATCTGGACTCCCACCTTGATCACCTACACCGTCGACGGACAGGTGTGGGGATCGGTTTCGGTCGCCTCGGAGATACCTCGCAGTCCCATGACCCTTGACCTGGAGCAGCGAACCAAGTGTTCGTTGAACGAGCAGTGCCCCACGCACCCGGTGTCGATGCTGGTCGACTGGGTAGCGGAGTACACCCCCAACCCACCGGAGTCGACAACCGTCCCAGCGGCTTAACGCGCCGATCGCCCGCGAGGACGCGCCCGATCGCGCAGGGGTCGAGACCACATTTCGATATCGCGTGCGATGTTCTCGATTATTGCGCCCGGTACACCTGCTTCACTGGCGAAGCTTGCCCATCTAGTGACCGCGTCAATCACCTGATCGATGATCTCCGTCGCGCCAGGAACAGCAAAACGATCGCCCACTTGAAGAATGTCGGAACGCTCGATGTCGGTGGTGCGCCCATTGACCGCCATCAGGTGCTGGCGAGTCCACTGGCTGGTTGGAGCGTGTGCGTGCGTGACGTCGTAGGCCGGCGACAGTGTCCTTCGACCGCTCTTGGTGAGCAGAAAAGAAAAGTTCTTGGTGTGATCATCGCAGTTGGCGCTGGCGACATTGAAGACCATCCGGCGAAACGCCTCCGCGCGCGCCTCGGGACCCAGGGCCAGTTCATCAATCAGCAAGAACAACTGTCCGTAATCGTGCGCACCGATCTGGCGAAAGTCGAGTTGCGCCATGGCGCACAACGTTTGCGAATGCACCTTCTCACCATTGCCCAGGCGATCGAAACGGCGTGTCATGAAGTGCGCGCGCCCGCCCTCTTCGAGCAGACGGCACTGCGTCATCTCAATGCCCGCCGCCGTCGCCATGAGGTGATAGCCGTATTCGATTCGTCCGAACGAACCTGAAGAACCCAGGTCAAGATCGGCGCCGACACCGTCCAGTTTCAAGAGCCAGTGTTCAAAGCCGGGGTCGGCGGGCACCTGACCCGATCGCAGCTCGCCAGTCGCTGGGTTCAGCGCTACCACGGCCTTGGCCCTCGCCCCGCCCGCCGACGTGCCCACGGCAATGAGATGCGAGATCGCGTCCGTAATCCCGAGCTCTGAGAGCGTGTGACCGCTGAGCGCACTTCGGGCCGCTACCACCAGTTCCGAGAGTTCGATTGCCGTCGCTTTTCTGGTACGGGGACCTCGCATGGGATGGAACTCCAGGGCGCCCACTCCACGGGTACCCAGGTACGCGAGTCGGTCGAGCGCAGTGATGGTGCTCGCCGCGACGCCCTCGTTGGCCAAGTACGCGGTCGTGAGGGCGTTACCGAAGGCGTCGGGAAGGGAGTCCGCCACCATTGGCGGAAGGCGGTGATAGGTGTTCGGAGCCAATGTCGGAAAAACGAAACGCCGCGTCGATGCCGTGGTCGCCATGGTGGTGGGCGCCAACTCGGCGCCGGCGTCCGTCCACGAGCGCTCGTACTCGAACACGTAGAACCCCGACCGCTCGTCGAGCGCCAGAGCGCCAACCCGTGATCCCCAGCAACGCACCTCGACCACGTCAACGGGCCGGTACGCCATCAAAGGATCTCGCCCGCGTGGACACTCTTCGACGCCGCTCGCACCCGCATCTGCGGCGACCTCTTCTTGGCGCGCAGCATCTGAAGTGGAGAGACGCTCACGGGAGGAGCGAGAACCTCGAGCCAGTCGGTGCGCCCGAGGGCACGAATCACGGCCACTACCGTACTGAGCGACGAACCTTTGCCACGCTCCAGATTGGAGAGCGCGCCCACGGACACGTTCGCGAGCACCGCCAGTTGTCGCTGATCGAAGTTGCTCGCTATCCGAGTGGCCCGCACTTGTTCGCCCACGGACAGTTCCCACTCTTCGACCGTCTTATAACTCCGCTGTATTTGCATAATTCTCCTATTTAAGCGTAGATAAGAAGTTAATACGTAGAATAATCAATTTAATTATTATAGCAATGATAACGTAATATTCTATATTTTATGACACTTAAATCATTTAACACATAGCATTCTATAGATTACGCACAGCAACAATAACAATGTTCGCCCACCGGGCACAAACTAGGCCGGATCGATTTGCCACGGAGGACCGGTGACTCGCCCCGCACCCGTCTCGGGCCAGAGTGGTCCGATCACCAGTGCGCCACACTCATGCGAAGGAGGGCGTCAGAAGCGCGGCATGGATAAACCACGATGGTACGCCCACCCGACTCGACAACCCAGATGGCTTGAGCGACGTGCACTCGCCCACCGCCCGCGGCCCACTTCGGAAGTGCCAACGACACTTGCGCTACTCGGCGGTGAATCCGATCACCTGGGCGTCGAGAGCGACGTCGAACGACGCCACGCGCGTCGATCTGACATCGTCGACCAAGAAGCTCGCCGCTCGCTCAGTATGACAGCGGCCTAATTTTTCTCTCGAGCGTGACGCGTGATTCGTCGCTTCGCTTCACCGCGCGCCGGTGGCGAGCAGGAGCGTACAGGCATCCCCGTGGAGCAAACCGTCTGTGTCCTGGGGTCCCGAAACCTCAATTGGGCACCACGAGTAGCGTTGACCTCGTGCGCAGCCGTATCCGGAAAATCATTGCGTGGTCGAAAACCCACCAAGGGCGCAAGCTAATTCGCTTCACGTCGGTCTCTGTCGTTTCGACGATCGTCTCCGTCATCGTCATCTCGCTGGTCTACGGCCTCAAGATCATTCGAAGCGAAGTGGAGGCGACGCTCGTCGGGAACGTCATCGGGGCCATCCCTTCGTATGGATTGAACCGCAGGTGGACATGGGGCAAGACTGGACGAAGTCATGTCCGTAAAGAGATCCTGCCATTTTCCGTGATGGCCGCGTTGGGCATCGGCTTCTCCGTACTGGGCGCCTCCTTCGCGAAGCACCTCGTGCACACTCATCAGTGGAGTCATCTCATAAACACCGGCATCGTGGATGCCGCCAACCTCGCCAGTTTCGCAATCTTTTGGGTGCTCAAGCTGCTCGTCTTCAATCGAATTTTCCGGGTCGACGAGGAGTCGGAAATCGACACCCACTTGCGTCGCGAGGAAGTTCCACCCAATAGTTAGCCGCGGGACCCCGTGGACATTGGCACGGATAACAGTTCCGGTCACCCCTTCGCCGCTTCGCCAACGTTGTGGTGCATGAATGACGTCATCGGATTGTAAAGTCCGTGAGCGTTCAGCGACCACGACATGAGTTAGGTTTCGATCAATGCATGATTTCTGCCGCTAAAAATGTTCGAAACTTCTCGTGGGCCACGGGTTACCCGCCGCTCGCCACGTGTTCACTTGGTGTTGATGACCGCGGCATTGATCGGTCTCGTGTTGACCGCGGGAAGTTCCGGCGCGGGCGCCGCCTCTACAACGACAACGGCTGGAGCAACGACGAATTCCTCAGCAAAGTCCAACTCGACGAGCACGAGCACGAGCACGACCACGACCACGACCACGCTGCCCCTCAAACTGCCCAAGAGTGGCGACTGCACGATATTGGTGATTGGCGACTCCCTCGGCACCGACCTGGGGGGTGGGCTTTATCACCAACTGGAAAAGTCGCCCAAGATCAAGCTTGAGTTGGAGGGAAAATCGGAGACGGGGCTGGCGAACGCCTGGTTCTACAACTGGCCCCGGCACCTCAAGAAGTTTCTCGCGCAGTATCACCCAAAGTTGACCATTCTGCTTTTGGGCGGCAACGATGAACAAGGCATGGAGGTGAACGGACACCCCGCCGCATTCAACACACTGGTCTGGCGCACGCAGTACAAGAAGAACGTGGCCACCATGATGAACGAAGCGACAGAAGCAGGAAGTGCCGTACTGTGGATCGGCATGCCCATCATGTATCCCAACGACTACCGCCAAGGCATGAAGGTCATCAACTCGATTTCTGCCAAAGTTGCCAAGACCAAACCGCACGTGACGTTTCTTTCCACGTGGAAATTTTTCGCGAATGCCAAAGGGCAGTTCCGATTCAGCGCCATGGTGAACGGCCAACAGCAGGTGATCCGGCAAGCCGACGGGATTCACCCCACTGCGGTGGGCCAGAACGTCCTCGCCACGTACGTCGTGGACGAGTTGCACCTGCTCTACAAGCTGCCCGTGAAGCCGGCGTATCCCGAGATCTTCACGAAGTAGTCACCGCGTCAGGCACGTAGCGCCGCCCGTCGGGTGAGCCAAGCGGTGACGTCGCCGGACGCAGCGCCAATGAGGTCTCGCAGGTACGCGGGTGGCTACAGGGTGGCGTAGAGAAAAGTGACGCTCCACGTCACCAGCAGGCACCCCACCAGCAGTAGCCCCGCGGCGTAGGGACGCTGATCCAGCCATTTGGACCGGCGGATCGGGTTCTCGAGAAAGTGGTACGAGATCACCGCGCAGAAGAAGGCGGCCAGCACCTGCAGTACGCGAGATAACGGTGCCATTGGCGACGTCGCATACTGCTGGGGCAACATGAGCCAGAGATAGTGCCACAGATAGAACGAATACGAGACGTTGCCGACGTACTGCACCGGTCGCCAGGACAACCACGTCGCCGGACCACCGACCGCAGAGGCCTGTCCCGTCCACAGCAGTAACGCCGTCGCGCCGCAGGGCCACCACGCCAACGCTCCGGGATACACACTGAAGTCCGTCAGGCGCATCGCCGCCACGACCACGACCACGATGGCGAGCGCCCCGACTACCGCGTTGAGACGCGGCGTTCGTTCAGCCCAGCGCCGAGGCAGCACCACGATCAGACCACCCAACGCGAGCTCCCAAAAACGAGTGAACGGTGAGTAGTAGGCATCGATGGCGTTGATCGGCGTCAGGTGTATTGACCACCACGACGAGGCCACGATGGCGAGGATCAGGACGCCACCCAGCGCGATCGGCCGGCGCTTCGCGGCGACGAGCATGCCGAGACTAAACACGAGCAGCGGAAAGACAATGTAGAACTGCTCTTCAACGGCGAGTGACCAGAAGTGGGTGACGAGCGACGGAGGCACGCCCGGAATGAAGTAGCTGCTACTCGTTTGAATGAGGTGCCAGTTCGCCGCGAAGAGCGAGGCCCAGCGAACGTCGGTGAGTAGTGGCACCCCAGTATTGGGACCCAGCCACATGTACGTCGCGATCACCGTTGCGACCAGAACAACGGTGGCCGCAGGAATTATTCGTCGAATTCGTCGCGCGTAGAAGGACTTCAGATTCGCACGAACAGAGTGCGCGGGCTGGCGAAGCAGCAGATCGGTGATGACGTAGCCGCTGATGACGAAAAAGACATCGACGCCGATATAACCCCCGGCGAAATGGGGAACACTGGCGTGCGCGAAAACGACCAGGAGAACCGCCAATGCGCGTAAGCCCTGAATGTCGGGCCGGAAATGTGACGACGACGGACGTGAAGGTGCTCGCGACTCGGCGGAGACAGATCGTTCGGTCATCTCCTCGAACTCTAACGAAGCCATCCAAACCACGATTCGATTGAGCCTCGTGGCCGGCCGAGACGACTGCGCCAAAAGTTCGACGTTAGATTGAGTGCCGTGGTGGTTGCTACCTTCTCCTTCTTCCGTGTCGATCGCTAGGGCGTGGCGGGCAGTCACCGTCCTGTGCATCACCGCACTGATCGGTGCAGCGAGCCTCGAGGCTCCGCTGGCTTCCGCGGCGACCAAGCACGAGCACGCGGCGCCACGCCTGCGGGCCGGTACCCCGGGCACAATGCTCCCCGGCACCCGATGTCCCGCCTTCCCGGCCGACAACGTTTGGAACACTCCCGTCACCGGACTCGCAGTCGATGCCAACAGCGCGACCTGGCTCGCCTCGATGAATGCGGAAACTACCTTTCTCCACCCCGACTACGGACCTTCGTCCAACCCCACGAAGCCCTACGGGATCCCCTGGGTCGTCGTCGCGGCCCGGACGAAGTTCACCACCGTCAAGTTCCTCTACGCCTCGGAGAGCGACCGGCGCCCCTATCCGCTCACCGGCACGACCCCGATCGAAGGGGGCTCCGATCGCCATGCCCTGATGGTCACGGCGACGAAGTCGGCCGCGTCGCCAGCGTGCAACCTGTTTGAGACGTACGACACCCACTACCGGGCCAACGGACGATCCACGGTGGGCTCTGGCGCGATCTGGAACCTCGACTCGAACGCCCTTCGACCCGCGGGCTTCACGTCGGCCGACGCCGCTGGACTACCGATACTTCCGGGGCTCGTCAACTATGACGAGGTCCGCTCGGGGGCCATGAACCACGCCATTCGCTTCACCGCGCAGTGCACGCAGCGCTCCTACCTTTGGCCCGCGCGCCACCAAGCCGGTCAGTCCAACCCCGACTGTCCGCCCATGGGGGCGCGCTTCCGACTGAACGCGTCGTTTTCGCTACCCGCCTCGACCTGCAGCTCCTTCTGCCAGACCGTTGTCACCACAATGAAGACGTATGGTCTGATCCTCGCCGACAACGGCAGCAACTGGTTCTTCCAAGGAACGGCCGACAGGCGATGGACGGCAGACGAAGTCGACCAACTGAAGCAGATCCCCGCCAGTCAGTTCGTGGGTGTTGACGAGTCGTGCCTGATGGTGACGCCCAATTCCGGTCAAGCCCGGCAGCCTGGCACGTCGGCGTACGCGCGCAGCTGTGCCTGAGCGCAAGCTCGGCCGTTCATTCTGAAAGCCTCCGGTGTCGCGAGAAGATCGAGAACCCGTCGCGAGCGCGACACGTGATCTGTGGCGCGTAACCGCGCTGACAAGAGTCGGTCCCCAGACCATTCCTCAGGAACTCAGATCGAGAAGTCCTCGCCGGACCACACCCCGGTTTCGGAAGGACGGGCGTCGCGTTGGCTGGCACTACCTTGCACCTGTGTCTCCAACTGGTCCACTCGCGCCAGCAGCGACTGCAAGCTCGAGCCGAGTAGGTCCGGCATGAACGCAGACTCCAGGTCCGGCCGCTCCGCGTCC
Source organism: Acidimicrobiaceae bacterium (assembly GCA_003141095.1). GTDB lineage: Bacteria > Actinomycetota > Acidimicrobiia > Acidimicrobiales > RAAP-2 > RAAP-2. The sequence goes on from PLKM01000069.1 coordinate 28,753, forward strand.
AACTGGGGCCGGCTGCGCGAAATGATCTGGCCGGGCACGCCGACCACCACCGAATTGGGGGGTACCGATTTCACGACAACGGAGTTCGCCCCAATGCGACTGTCGTCACCGATGGTGATGGGGCCGAGAACCTTGGCTCCCGCACCAATGGTCACCCGGTCGCCAATGGTCGGATGACGCTTTTCGTGGTTCAGACTCGTGCCTCCGAGCGTGACGCCCTGGTAGATGGTCACGTCGTCGCCGACCTCAGCGGTCTCGCCGATGACCACCCCGGAAGCGTGATCGATGAAGAGGCGCGCGCCGAGCACGGCGGCCGGGTGGATCTCGACACCCGTGAGCCACCGCGCGAGCCCGCAGAACGCGCGCGCCGCAAACTTAAGATCCTGCTGCCAGAGCCAATGACTCACGCGGTGGCCCCAGACAGCGTGCACGCCCGAATAACAGAACGCGATCTCAAGGAGGGAGCGCGCTGCGGGATCGCGTTCGCGAACCGAGTGCAGATCGCGCCGCATGGCTGCCAACATACTTAGTCGCTGAGTCCTTCAAAGAGCGGCGTGGAGAGGTAGCGCTCGCCGAAGGACGGGATGATCACGACGATCAACTTGCCCGCGTTCTCGGGGCGCGCCGCCACCTGGAGTGCGGCCCAAATCGCGGCCCCCGATGAGATGCCCACGAGCAGGCCCTCCTCGCGTGCCGCACGCCGAGCGAGATCGAAGGCGTCCGCGTTCTGCACGGTGATGATCTCGTCGATGACGCTGGTATCGAGAATCGCCGGGACAAACCCCGCGCCGATGCCCTGAATAGGGTGAGGCCCCTTCTGGCCGCCCGACAAGACCGGTGAGGCCGCCGGCTCGACGGCGATCATCTTCACCGCGGGCTTGCGCTCCTTCAGCAGCTGGCCAATGCCGGTGATCGTCCCTCCGGTGCCGACGCCCGCGACAACGAAGTCGACCTCGCCATCGGTATCGTTCCAGATCTCCTCCGCGGTGGTGGCGCGGTGAATCGCCGGATTGGCCGGATTCTCGAACTGCTGGGGAATGAAATAGCGCGAATCGCTCTTGGCGAGTTCTTCCGCCTTGGCAATCGCCCCGCCCATGCCGTCGGGTCCGGGCGTGAGGATCAACTCGGCCCCGTAGCCTCGCAGCAACGCCCGGCGCTCTTTACTCATGGTCTCGGGCATCGTGAATGCGCACTTGTATCCTCGAGCGGCGCAGACCATGGCCAGCGCAATCCCCGTGTTTCCACTGGTGGGTTCGAGGATGATCGTGTCGGGCCCTATCAAGCCGGCTTGTTCCGCGGCGTCGATCATGGCAACGCCAATGCGGTCCTTCACGCTGTGCGCCGGATTGAAGTATTCGAGCTTGGCTACCACCTGAGCCTGACTGTCGCGGGTCAGCCGGCGCAGACGCACCAGCGGCGTATTCCCGATGAGTTCAGTAATGTCGTCCGCGATCTTCATGGTCGGCGTACCTTTCTGGAGTCTCGACGCACACACCCAGACTCTCAAGAAATTCTATCGGCATTGTGGTTTATGCATTCTCGGAACAACGGATCGACACAATCTGCACGAGTCGCTGTTGTCCCGTGGTGAACCGAGTCGTCTCACCGGCGATGAGGCCGGGTGCTCCGTTGCAGGGCTTTCGGAGAACTCCCGTCAAGAGTCACACCTCGAAGTACGGGTGACGTAGTCGATTGCTCGCGTGGAAGGGACGACCAAGAATCGTCAGCAACCGGTCAACGGGTGTCGCTGATACGGGGATTGAGGGACTCCACCACTCCACGACGTAGCCAACACTTCGCGATGGCGACATCAGGCGTTGGCGGGGTTCGTGGACAAGTCTTGGCGACGTGAGGACGCGACAGCGGACGCTGAAGCGGGCAAACGCACGGGTGACGGGCCAGGACCGACCCTATCCGGCGGATATTTTGGGTAGTTCGGCTCTAGACAACACGAAGTCCAAACTGGATGATATCTGCATGAGGAGTTTTTCGCGGTCACGCCGCGGGTTGCTAGTGGTTGCCACGGTCATCGCGGGTTTCTCAGTGAGTTGGGCCAGCCTCGGCGGAGGGGCGTTCGCCAGTTCGACAACTACGAGCACAGTGGCACCTTCAACCTCGACGACGACTGTCACCGTGCCATCCACCTCGACGACGACTGTCACCGTGCCATCCACCTCGACGACGACCGTCACCGTGGCGCCGAAATCGCCCACGACGACCACCACAGCCAAACCTCGTCCGGCTCCGACGTTGCGTCTCGGCGAAACTGGAGCATCGGTGCTCGCTCTGCAGCGACGCCTCACTTCGCTCGGGTACTGGCTCGGGCAACCAAACGGGATCTTCGCCGACAGCACCCAGCAGGCGGTGTACGCCTTGCAGAAGGCGGCCTCCATTCAACGAGACGGCGCGGTCGGTCCGGTGACCGCGGCCGCGCTGAAGCGCGGCGTCAGACCCAAGCCGTGGAAAACGTCCGGGTACGTCGTCGAGGTCAACCTCAACGATGACCTCTTGATGATCGTGAGGAACGGGTCACTCGTCTGGACGTTCAACACCTCGACGGGGGGCGGATACACATACGTCGACGAGGGTGTCACCGCCATCGCCGAGACGCCGCGAGGGATCTTTCACGTCTACCGCGCAGTGGACGGCATCGTCACCGACTCGCTCGGCCAGTTATGGCGTCCCAGGTACTTCGACGGCGGCTTCGCAATCCACGGCGACTCCTACGTGCCGGCGTCTCCGGTCTCGCACGGCTGCGTGCGGGTGAGCAACGAGGCCATCGACTGGATCTGGGCGAATAACCTGTTGCCCCTTGGGACCAAGGTCTGGGTGTACTCGTGAACTTGCGTCGAGCAGGGCTGCGCATCCTGGGGACACGTCGAGGCGACTGATTTCTCGAGCACCGTTTCACTGCGCGTCAAGACGTGCAAATTCCGAACGCCCGTTGAGTGGCCTTCTGCTCCTCCACCCATTCACGCTCACGCTGAGCGCGACACGAATGATGCCCCACGGCTCACCGTGGCTCGACTGTTGGACCTAGTGGCCGGCTTCGAGCTCTCGGATCCGTCTCCACGCTTCGCCCGTCAGGGCCTAGTTCGACACGCTGGCGACTCGAGGAGGAATGTGCGCACTCGCACGGGTTGCTCACCGATCGGCACGGTTCTACTGGTGGGCGACGCTCCAGTAGGTTGCAACCAACGAGCGTGACCAGCAGTTCCCTTTGAACGGTTCTGTCGATCGGGAGCGAAGCAGATGTTCGAGAGGAGAACGTGATGTCGTACAAGTACGGTCGTCGGCCACCGAAGAACGCACCGGCGCTCTTCTTGAAGAGTTTCCTGCGCTCGACGGTGCCTCCGCACCCGACCAGCGAGGACTACCTCGCCACGCTCAGCAACTGGCAGATGCTCGGCAACGACGTGGCGGGCGACTGTAATGCCGTGGCCTGGGCGAATTTGCGCCGTCTCACCACGGCGACGCTCTCGAGCGAGTACTACCCCACCCAGGCTCAGGTGTGGCAGTTTTACGAAACGCAGAACCCCCAGTTCGAACCCAACGGAACCGTCCAGACCAACGGCCCGGGCAGCGGTGCCGACCAGGGCATGGACGTGCAGACCGGCCTCGAGTACCTCGAGGCCAACGGCGGCCCGGACGGCGTGAAAGCGGTCGCCTTCGCCAAGGTCGATCAGAGTGATTCGGCGCAGGTCGACGCGGCGCTGGCGATCTTCGGAGGACTCTGGCTCGGCATCACGGTGCTCGACGCCAATCAGCAACAGTTCGCGAACGACCAGGCGTGGACCGACGTGAGCGGGTCGCCCATCGACGGCGGCCACGCAATCCTCGCGGGCGGCTACACGCCCGACGTGACGTTCATCACGTGGGCCCAGGAGACACGGTTCGCCCCATCGTTCTGGAGCGGCTCGACCGGGGGAACGCCACTGGTCGAAGAAGCCTGGGTCGTCATCTGGCCCGAGCACCTTGGCTCGCGGGAGTTCTTGCAGGGCATTGATCTGCAACAACTGGCGGCCGACTACCTCGATCTCACCGGCAACGCCCTCATCCTTCCAACGCTCGGCAAACCAACCCTCTCGAAAGACCGATAAGCCGCCCCGCACGTAGGTTGAAGCGGTGGAGCGACGAATCGACAGTCGCATCGGACCGCTCCGTACGAATCCACGAGACTGCCACTACGTAGCCTCGAAAAGCGTCATCCGACCCATGTCGGAGATGGCCAGACCCGGTTGGCGTGCCCAACAACACGGCAGCTCCACGACGAAGATGCCCCACCAACGCCCCGTCAGCACCGGTAGTCAGCCAATTTTACGCGAACCACGGCAGATCCACGAGGGCAGGGGCTTCCGCCGACAGAATCTCCTCGACGGTGTTTCAAGTCTCCAAGCCGTGCTCGAGCGCGCTATCCACCATCTCGAACGCCTCCCACATCACGGCGTAACGCCCGCCATGCTCGATGAGTTCATCGTGCGTGCCCACCTCGGCGACCCTTCCCTGGTGCATCATCACGATTCGGTCGGCGTGTCTAGCCGTTTGCAGGCGGTGGGCGATGATGATGGTCGTACCACCGCGCGAGACCTCGTGAATCGCGGCCGTGACGCGAGCCTCGGTCGCGAGGTCGAGGTTCGAGGTCGCTTCGTCCAGTAGCAAGAGCGCCGGATCGACGAGCTCGGCTCGAGCGAGCGCGATGAGCTGGCGTTGACCCGACGAGAGCGACCGACCGCGCTCGGAGAGTTCGTGGTGATACCCGCCCGGTAGTTCGGCGATGAACTCATGGGCGCCAACGGCGCGGGCGGCGACCTCGACGCGCGCGACGAGCGGGATGATCGTCTGGCAGATGCTTCCAACGACGGCGGCCGACATGGCCAGAAACACGTTGCGCCGATGACCGAGCATGTAGCTCCAAAGATGACGCGCCCACCCGGGCGAGGTTGTCGGCTCGCTCACGACCCGGTCCTTCGCCGCTCGGCGAGTCGACGCTCGGCCACCTGGTCGAGAGCAACGCCGAGCGAGGCGAGGTCCTCGCGCAGCCGGTCGCCGTCAGGGGTCTGCTGGCACAGATCATCGAAGAGACGAACCATCTCGGCTTCGACACGTTGGAGCAGGGCGCTGCCGGCGTCGGTGAGCTGCAGATCGAATGCACGCTGGTCCTATTTCACCTCACCTCGCACGAGGTAGCCCGCGCGGCACAGTGCGTCAACCGCGGCACTGATGGCGGGTCGGCCAAGTTCGAGGCGTTCGGCGACGCGAGATGCTCGATCCTCTCCCGACGCGATGGCGCTCAGCACGCGGTAGTGGACCATGTTGAGTTCGCTCGAGCGCACGAGCGCACGAGCCGCACGAGCCAAGGCTCTGACGGCTTCAACTGACCGCGGCGCGTCGGCCCCGGGGGACTCACGGTCGTGAGTAGTCATGCGTCCATCGGAGGCGACTAGTTCGATGACCGAACAATCGTCGCGATGACAACTGTCACGGTCTTCGCCGGCGAGAACTCTCCGTACACGAGTCGTCTCGTCTCGCGAGAATCGCGCCCGCCAACCGTGGCAGCTGCAGAAAGACTGTCCTTAGGCTTTCCAGTCCGGACCCCGCACCTGGCTCGCTTCGCCCAGCGCTGACCGGACACCGTCGGCGTCAAAGTCTCGACCGTAGACGGGGCTACCCGGCTGCTGTCGCCACGAATCGTCGAGCCCACCGGCGTCGACCGGGTCGAAGCCGAGCTGATTGACCAAATCCATCACGACGTTCTTGGCCGACGCGTCATCGCCCGCCACGGGTAGGGCGATTCGTCCCGGAGTTCCCTGTGGCTTGCCCAACTCGAGCAGGTGCTGGGCCTGTATTCCATTGAAGGCCTTCACGACCGAGAAGCCGATCTGATCGGCCACCCATCGACTCTCGGTGACGCCAGATTCAATCTCCGCGATAAGCCCGTCGCGCTGACGTGGGTAGTAGTTACCGGTGTCAATCACGACCACGTTGTCGGCAGCCCCATCCAGAAACCCGACCGGAAGATCGGGAACATTCTTTTCCGGGATGGTGACGATGACGACCTCAGCACCGAGCGAAGACTCAGACGCCGTCACTGGCGTGGCGCCTGTTTCGGTGGCCAGTTCGCGCAGGGTCTCTGGACCACGTGAGTTGGCCACCGAGACGTCGTGTCCCAACTCGCTCAGACGTCGGGTGAGTGTGCTGCCAATGTTGCCCGCACCGATGATTCCGATTTTCATAAATTCTCCTTTTTCTCAAGCGAATGAGGGATAGACCGAAGGGAATATTTCGTCAGTCCATCACGGCGCCAGTGTAATTACCCGTCAGTCCTCGAGCGACACGCACAGCCTGGGCATTCAGTACAAGGTGATGACCACGCCCGCCGGTGATCTCGAAAGCGACAGCACCGATCAAGAGGCAAGCGAGAAGACGCCTCGTTGTCGCTCAAAGTTGACCATCCGTACTGGTTGCCTTCGCCGAGCAGCGCTTACGCTGGGCTCGAACTCGAAAGTTGGACGTGGTCTCTATCGAGAACGGTGGCAGAGGAGAGAGCAATGGCGTCAAAGATATGGTTCATCACCGGCACGTCGCGGGGATTCGGTCACGAGTGGGCGCTCGCGGCGCTCGATCGAGGTGACAAGGTCGTCGCGACCGCCCGCAACGTCCACGCGCTCGAGGGGCTCACCGCGAAGTACGGCGAATCGGTGCTGGCACTCCCCCTCGACGTGACGAATCGCACCGCCGTCTTCGACGCTGTGCGCGTCGCCCATGACCACTTCGGGCGACTCGACGTCGTCGTGAACAATGCGGGCTACGGTCAGTTCGGAATGGTCGAAGAGATCAACGAGCAAGAAGCGCGCGAGCAGATCGAGACGAACCTCTTCGGCGCGCTCTGGGTCACCCAGGCGGTGCTTCCCTATCTGCGCGAGCAGGCAAGCGGGCACATCCTGCAGGTCTCCTCGATCGGGGGAATCTCCGCCTTCGCCAACGTTGGCATGTACCACGCATCCAAGTGGGCCCTCGAGGGCATCAGCCAATCGCTCGCCCTCGAGGTAGCGGACTTCGGGATCAAGGTGACGATCATTGAACCCGGGGGCTACGCCACGGATTGGGGCGGCTCTTCGGCGAAGCACGCTGAACTCCTGCCCGCGTACGATGCCGTGCGTGAGAGGAGCGCTCGTTTGCGCTCCCAACGACAGACCGTCTCGGGAGACCCTTTGGCAACGCGAGAGGCTGTGCTTCGCGTCGTCGACGCCGAGACGCCACCGCTTCGCATCTTCTTTGGCAACGGACCGCTCGCCACCGCGACGGCTGACTACGAGTCCCGGTTGGCGACGTGGCGCGAATGGGAGCCGGTGTCTGTCGCGGCGCACGGACACGCCGACTGAGCGACTGACACCAACTCGAAGGGAGAGCCGGGCATGAATCCGCTGGAGCGACCGTTTGGAGATCGCACGTGAAGATCAAGCTGGACCTGCACGATATCTACAACCGGGGTGGCGACATCGACCGTGCACTTCGAGCAGTCATCGACGAGGCCATCGAGAAGAAGGCCCGACTGGTTGAGATAATCCCCGGCAAGGGAAGCGGTCAGCTGAAGAAGCGCGTGCTGCGTTTCCTCGATCAGAAGGAGATCAAGGCACTTTACGATCGTGTCGAAAAGGATTCGCACAACTTCGGCAGGGTATTCGTTCATTTTCGCCCGAAGTGATGCGGGGACTCGAGCGTTGACCCCTCCACTCTTCGGATCTGATCTCGACCTCCTGCTATCGAAAATCGGCCTTCATGAGGAAGAACGATGCTGAGAGTCCGGAGCCGCGAACGCCCCAGGGTGACGTGAGCCCGGCTCATGTCAGACGTCGTCGCTAGAGTCGAACGTATGTTCGCCCTTCAGCAGGAACTCAACGAGAGACAGCGTGAGGCGGCAACTTTCGGCGACGGTCCCCTACGAGTGATCGCCGGACCCGGGACCGGAAAGACCATGACGCTCACCGCGAGGGTGGCGGTTCTTCTCGAGCGAGGCGTCGTGCCCGAGCGGATCTTGCTCTTGACGTTCACTCGTCGCTCGGCGCGCGAGATAATCAACCGTGTTCGTGCGCTTCGCGGCGCTGATCAAGTTCGCAGGGTCTCAGGCGGAACCTTCCACTCGGTGGCCCACCGAACCCTTCGCCGTCACCACGCTGGGGTGGGTCTGCCCGACGGCTTCGGGGTTCTCGACCGCGCAGACGCCGCCGACCTCATGGACCTCGTTCGCGGCGAACTTGGCATCGTGAGTGGCGAGAGGCGACTGCCGAAGAAGACGACCCTGGCGGCCTTGTATTCACGCACGGTGAACACCGGAACGCCCCTCGCCGACGTGATGCTGGAGAACACGCCTTGGTGCGCGGACAGTTCCGGCGAGGTCGCCTCGGTCTTCACCGCATTCGTGGCGCGTAAGCGCTCACTCGGACTGCTGGACTTTGATGACCTGCTCCTGTACTGGCGGGTCGCCGTGCAGGATGACCTCTTGGGAGAAGAGATCGGCGCCTCGTACGACCACATTCTCGTCGACGAGTTCCAAGACGTGAATCTGCTTCAATTGGACGTGCTCGTGGGACTGCGTCGATTTGACCCTCGCGTGACCCTCGTCGGCGACGACGCGCAGGCGATCTACGGCTTTCGTGGCGCGTCCGCAAGGTTCTTGCTGGATGCGGAGCGCTTCTTCAACGGACTCACGACCATCACCCTCGACGTCAACTACCGTTCGTCCGCCGCGATCCTCCAGGTGGCGAACGCTATCGCCGCCGATGCCCCCGAGGGATTCTGCTCCGCTGTTCGCGAGGAGACCCCGGTTCTCGGGGCGAGCCCGCCACAACTCGTCCACTGTGCCGATGAGCGTCACCAGTCCGAAACCGTCACCGACCGCGTCCTGGAACTCTACGAACAGGGTATTGCCCTGCAAAAGCAGGCGGTGCTGTTTCGAGCGGCACACCATAGTGCCGACCTCGAGCTGGAACTCGCTCGACGACGGATCCCCTTCGTCAAGTACGGCGGTCTGCGCTACCTCGAGGCGGCGCACGTGAAGGACCTGCTCGCAGCATTTCGTCTCGCCGACAATCCCCGAGATGAGATGGCGTGGTTCCGCCTCTTCCAACTCATGCCGGGAGTGGGTCCGGCGAAGGGCCGCCGCGCCATCAACGCGCTGCGCGACATCGACGGCAATATTCCCCTCTCCCACGGAGAAGTCCAGCGGCGATGGTCTGGCGTGGTCGACGTGCTGCCCAGCGATACCCGAGAGATGTCGCGTGGCCTCGTCGAAGCGATGTGCCCGAAGGAATTCGAGCCGGTGGCGCTGCACGCGGAGCGAATCCGACAAGCGATCACGCCGCTCATCGTGGCGTCGTACGACGACGCCACGCCCCGGCTTGAGGATCTTGGAGCGCTCGTGCTGGCGTGCGCTGCAGCGACACGACTCAGCGACGTGGCGGCAGAACAGACGCTCGAACCGCCGGCCTCCACCGGCGATCTGGCGGGTCCGCCAATGATTGACGAGGACTGGCTGGTCCTCTCGACCGTGCATTCGGCCAAGGGGCTCGAATTCGACGCTGTTCATATCATCCATGCCGCCGACGGCAACTTTCCCTCGGACATGTCGCTCGGAACTCTCGAAGGGCTGGAAGAGGAACGCCGTCTCTTCTACGTCGCGGTCACGCGCGCACGGAGCAGCCTCGCCGTCTACGTGCCGCTCCGCTACCATCATCATCGCGTGCGTGACGAGCACTCCTGGGCTCAACCATCGCGATTCTTGAGTGCATCGGTCCGTTCGACCCTCAGCGAAGTCCATGCTGTCGGTGCGGACAGATCGGACCCTTCATCGTCCGCGACGGTGCCAATCGATGGTTCTGAGGTCGTCGCGGGACATCTGTCCAAGTTGTGGTGACGCGTCGCCTCTGCGGCGACAACGTTGTCAACGCGTCGTCCCATTCGCTACTTCAACACAACGTGCTCACTACTCGGCGATGGTCACCGAGTGAGTTCGTAGTCGCCTCGACGTGAACTAAGGGTCCATCACCAGCCACGGCGCCAGCGCTCACTCATCGAGACGTCGCCCATCGAGTTTGATGCCCCTGCAGTAACGTGGCACGCCGAACCGTGGGCGAGAAGAGCTCCGTGAACGATGCCGAGTGATTCCTCGGGGGCGTTCGACACGAGTAGGTTGGGCCTTGTCACGAGAAGTTGTCAGTGGCGAACGAAATGTGAGGTAACGCGCGTGTCCACCCCATTTGCGGTGCGATCAGAGAACGTGGCGGTATCCTCAAGAGCGATCGCTGGTCATTCCTGCGGTCGCTGCTCATTTCGGAGTCGCTTGTGAGGTCGGTCATACCCAGACGCTCGTTCAGCATCAGGACGAGGCTCGCCCTCGTGCTACTGGTGTTCTTGGTCGCCGTGTTCTCCGCGACGTGGGTCGGGATTTCCGGTCTGCGAGTGCAACGTTCCGCGGTCACTCAGCTCTACACCACTGACGTCATTCATTCAGAGCGCGCGGCCAACCTCGCGACGTCACTGGGTGACGAGCACGCGGCCACGCTTCAGTTGCTCCTCGCCCCAAGCCGTCCCGCCGCCTTGCGGGTCAACGCCGAGTTGAACCGAATCTCCAATGAGATTGCCGTGTCAATTGAGACGCTGCAGGAGGAAAGTTCGGATAATCGATCCGTGCACGCATCGATGCAGGCGATCGGTGTTGACTGGGCCTATCTCCAAGGTCTCATTACGAAAGTCGAACTCGCGGGGCCCACGAGTGCAGCCCGAGCAATCGAAATCAATGAGGTCGAAAACATCTTCACACCCATGACCGCAGCCGCCAATTCGATCGTCCAGGTTGAAGCGACCCAGGCGAAGACCTCCTATCACAAGGTAATCGCCAACTACAACTCGAGTGTCCATCTGATGATGCTGGTGCTGGTCCTCGTGCTCCTCATCGCCGGAGGCATTCTGGCTTGGTTGGTCCGATCGGTCCTGTCGAGAATCCTCGCGTACTCCGCGTTCGCGAAGAAGGTGACGGACGGCGACTTCACCGAGCAGCTCTCCGTTCGAGGAAGAGATGAACTCGATGAGCTCGGCACCACTTTGGATGTTCTCGCGCGCCGATGGCAGGCCGAGGAGGTGTACGAGAAGGCCAAATTTGAGTTCGCCTCCGCAATGCAACTCACCGAAGACGAGCAGGAGGCCCGTGGACTACTCAAGCATCATCTGGAACTCGCGATTCCCGAGTGCACGATTACGATTCTCATTAGGAACAACAGCGCAGACCGACTCGAAGCGGTCACCGAGGTCCCGGTGGGCTCGCCACTGGCTGAGTCCCTCGAAGGAGCCAAGCCGCGCAGTTGTCTGGCCATGCGCATGGCGCAAACGCACGTGGGCGCCACGGGCCAAGACGAGCTCCTGACGTGCACGGTCTGTTCCAACTGCACGGGCCAAACTACGTGCATCCCGCTGCTCGTAAGTGGCGAGGTCATCGGTTCGGTGCTGGTCAACCACTCTCATAACCTCGAAGGCAATGACCTGCGCTCCATCAACGAGGCCGTGCTGTTTTCTGCGCCGATCCTCGGCAACCTGCGCAATCTCGCCGTCGCTGAGACTCGGGCCGCGACCGATGGTCTCACGGGCTTGCCCAACCGCCGGGCGCTTGAGGATTCGCTCAAACGCATGGTCGCCCAGTCCACCCGGTCCGCCGAGCCCCTCGCCGCCTTGATGTGTGACCTGGACCATTTCAAACTGGTCAACGATGTATTTGGTCATGGCAAGGGCGACGAGGTGCTCGCGGCGGTGGGCGTGGCGTTCGCCCACACGATGCGAGCCAGCGACTTCGTCGGTCGATACGGCGGCGAGGAGTTCCTCATCCTGCTCCCTTCGACCGACACGGAAGGCGCCGTTCAGATGGCCGCGCGCGTCAGAGCGGCGGTCGCGGACATCAAGATTCCACTGATTGACCACCAGATAACCATGAGCGTGGGCATTGCCGTACTCCCGGATCACGCCATCGATAGTGAGTCGCTCGCGCAGGCGTCCGACCGCGCGCTCTATGCGGCAAAGAACGGCGGGCGCGATCG
>PLKM01000038.1 GCA_003141095.1 Acidimicrobiaceae bacterium
CGAACAACAGCGCGTGGCCATTGCTCGAGCCTTCGCCGCCCAACCGCAACTGATCCTCGCCGACGAACCGACCGGGAGTCTCGACCGCTCCACGGGTCAGAAGATTGTCGAGCTCTTGCGATCGGCGGCGACCCAGCAGCAGGCCACCGTCCTGGTGGTGACGCATGACGAAAAGGTGGGNNCGCCGCCTCGAGATCGAAGATGGCGTACTGAGGGAGTTGGCCTAGTCCAATGGATAACCCTCCACGCCACTCTCACCAACGACACCGACCATTCCAGTCCGAGCGGGGTGTGGTCTCCCTTCGCCTCACCCGGCGGGAATGGTCGGTGTCGTCCAAGACCGGCTTTCATCACGAGAACATCTGTCACCGGTGAGTAGTCGGGACCACCAAACACCTGTCCAGAAGATTTGCTTCACAGAAACTTCTTGTGACTCTCACCAGCACTCCAGCCATTTCGTCTGGCGCTTTACGAACACAAATGCACCCCCGCAATTCCAGAAAGGCTACTGAATTATGATCTCTTTACGTCGTCATCGACTTCTCCTACCCTCCCTCTCCCTCGCCACCTTGGTAATGGTGGTCGCCGCTCCGATCACCGCCCAGGCTTCGGTCAAGGACCCAACCGCGAGCTCCGTGATCAACACCACGAAGGCCACAATCGCCAACGAGCCGGGCGTTCACGTACTACTCACCTCCAAGACCTCCTCAACTTCGACAAAGCTGGTCGCCGATATCGGTGCAACGAGTGGCGTGGAGACCATCACCAAAGGATCCGACCGAGCCACGATCAAGGTGACACCCACGTACGCCTACCTCAGCGGAAACGCTGCCGGCCTCATCTCGCTCATGGGGTTGAGTACCAAGGAACAGAAGAAGGTCGGCACTGACGTAATCTCCATGAAGGCGGGAACAACCCCCTACAAGAGTCTCAAGTCGAGCATCACGATTCCCGTGCTGGCCAACCTGCTGCCCACGGCCAAGGGGACCACCTACTCGACGAGGGACATCGACGGCACGCCGTACTACGAGTTGAGTTGGACCACGAAGGCCACCAGTTCGACGTCCAAGTCGAAGTCTGTCCTCACCCTCTCCGCGGGAACGGCAGTTCTACCCATCCGCGAGCTCAGCACTTCCTCAAGCCGCACCGGCACCACGACCTTTTCCAAGTGGGGCGAGCACATCAGCGTTTCGGTGCCGTCAGCATCACAGATCATTCCCTACTCCAAGGTCATAAGTTGATAGCCGCTCCCTTCGCTATCCGTGCAAGACTCCATCTCGTCTCCCGCGGCGCACGATGACCGGAACTTCGCTGTGAGGATGCACACGGCTCAGGAGCGAGCTGACTCGCGTTGCTTGTCCCAGCGACATCTCACGAAATTGAAGGGTCCGTTATCAAAGGAGACTGAAATGAGCCGGCGCAACTTGCACAGAATTCGCAACTGGATACCGACAACTCTCTCGCTCGTCGTGCTCGCGGTGAGCGCCCTCGCACCGGTCTCGGGTGCTGGGGCAAGCACGACTTCGAAGGTAATCGCCGGTATCGTTGATGGGAATGTGAAGCTCGGCTACGAAAATGCCACTGCGGCAGCGACGGGAATGGTCCTCACCTCCACCGGTGAAGTGCTGACGAACAATCACGTGATCCGCGATGCGACGGCCATCAAGGTGCGCGACGTCGGTAACGGCAAGAGCTACACCGCGACGGTCGTCGGTTACGACGTCGCCGCCGACATAGCGGTGCTGCAGTTGAAGGGCGCCACCGGGCTGAAGGCCGTGCCGATCGGCAACTCCTCGTCGGTGAGGGTCGGCGCGAAGGTCACCGGGATTGGCAACGCGGGCGGGGCCGGCGGGACGCCGAGTTCGGCGAGCGGAAGCGTGACGGCGCTGGACCAGTCCATCACCGCGAGCGACGAGGCCGCGGGAACGAGCGAGCAGCTGACGGGGCTCATCGAAACGAACGCTCCGATCGAGCCGGGTGACTCGGGTGGGCCACTGGCCGACGCCTCCGGCAACGTCATCGGCATGGACACCGCCGCGTCGAGCAGCTTTCAGTTCCAGTCCGGCGCCAACGTGGGATTCGCGATCCCGATCAACACGGCGGTGTCGATCGCCCGTCAGATCGAGGCCGGGAACTTCAAGGTCAACGTCCACCGAGGCGCGACGGCCTACCTCGGGGTAGAGGTGAGGAACTCGGGCTACTACCAGAACGGCTCATTCCTGGCTGGTGTAGTCGTGGTCGGTGTCGTGCCCGGATCCGCGGCCGAAAAGGCAGGACTCAGCTACGGCGACGTCATCACCTCGCTCAACGCCAAGACCATCACCTCGCCGACGCAACTCGTGAACATGCTGCTCGCGATTTCGCCCGGCACCAAAGTGACTCTCAACTGGGTTGATCAGTACGGCACCACCCACCGCACAGTCGTGACGCTCAAGAGCGGACCACCGCAATGAGCGTCATGACATATTGCACGCATGCAAGTCATAAGGCGCCCCTGCTGACGTCGCGTGCGAAGTTCGTCGGTGGAGGTGGTGAAGACAAGACCGAACTTTTGGGCGATAATTTCCTTTAGCAACGCCTTTAGCAACGCCGGCGGTTACGTGCGGTCGCGCCTAAACGCCGGCGAACTAAAACCCCAATATTGCAACCAAATACGGTCACCAACGAACGTCAGCGAACTGAAATCGACCGCATGGCATGCAAGGAGTCCGGGGTTCGAATCCTCGTTCCTCCACAATGTGGGCTCGACCCCATTCGGGGCCGTAAGATCCTGCCGCTCTAATCCCAAGGTGCCGGACTCAAGACCCCGGACGGACCACTAAATCCAGCCCACCAACCGATTTGAAATGATTGGCTGACTGGCCGACGGAAGGCGACTCAAAAGCGCTCAAACTGGTTGAACTCGTCTCCGCAAAGTTCCGCAAGATGCCTTTTGACGCAGAGCGCGTATAACCAAGCGTCGGACTATCAAAGCATGAATGGCGCTGCCCGGACTTTCAACACGTGGTGATTATTTGCGCATGCTGGCGGATACGGCGTGCGAGAACGTCAAGCCTTGTCCTGAGTACCCATTTCTTTCTTGAGATTCTTCAGCGTCGGTTCGGGCAGGGTGTGGCGAATCACGCTGGTGGGATGATGCTCTTCGAAGGCTCTCGCCATCTCGTCAGCGTCGCTACTCGCACCAATGAGGAACAGTGCCGAGGTGCCCGGGGTCAATTCGGACTTGACCTGGTCAACGAATGTCTCGTCAATCCCCGTTCTCTTCATTGCTTCGCCAATGAGAGCACCGCCGCCCATGCCGCCAAGCCACCCACCAAAGAACCACGCCGGCGGGAACCACCAGAATAGGAGGAGGCCTATCAGACTGCCGTAGAAGGCGCCGCGAACAGCTGAACCGTGCGGAGTGTGAAGCGCCACGAAACCGCCCTTGTGCTTCTCGACTATCGCAACATCGTCCGACCACGCGTAGTGCAACTCCTCGAGCGCGCGCACTTCCGTCAGGGCGCCTTGTGCGCCGTAGGGACTGTCAAATTTCAGCATGATCAATTCAGCCATGGGTGCTTCTTTCTACCTCTGGCAGAGCAACGGCGTTACCCTGCAAAATAACCCCTCTTTGGCACTGTAACCCGCGAGCAAGTCGCTCGAATCCATCGAACCCGCTCGCCGATACCAAAGAGCAAACTCAGCAGAAGCGCGATCAATCTCATCTAGAAATGTTCATGCGTGAACCAGGGGAAGCTTCTGGGATTGCATGAACATCACTTGACTATCCCGTGGAATACCTTGAGCAGGAAAGAGGAGCTTCGATTCCGAACTGATCTCTATCGCGGTACTGCTCCGTTTCACGACCTGTATCGCGCACCCACCTTCGGCAAACAGTGAAGATGTTGAGCGGTAGGTCACAGCACGTCCCGATACTGAGTGGGTGGCGCGCACTTCAAGCGCCGGTAGCGCCCTCCTTATAACCGAATAGGCGCCCACTTTGGAATAACTACTTCGGGAGAGTTGGCCGGACACATATCCCAGAAGGAAGTAACAGACCTTCGCACAATTTACATGCGCACTTCCTTTAACACCGGCGGTTGCGTACAGTTGCACTCGAACACCGGCGAGCTGAAACCCAAATATTGCAACCAAATATGGTCGCCGACGAACGTCAACGAACTGGAAAAGGAGGTATGGGCATGCAAGGGGTCCGGGGTTCGAGTCCCCCAGCGCCCACTCCGGAACAGAATACGAATCGGGCCTGATGACACAGGTCGCTGGTACGATTCGCAATATGAAGTTCACTGTCGCAGTCACTCACGAAGCACCTTGGTATGTCGCGAGGTGCCTTGACGTCGACGTTGTTAGTCAAGGCGAGACTGTCGATGATGCTGTCGCGAATCTTGAAGAAGCACTCGGTTTGTTCTTCGAAGGGGAGGATCTTCCCGACTCGCTAGAGCCACCAATCATTACTACTATCCTAATTCCTGCGTGAGTCCGGCGCTACCGGTTGTTTCCGGCCAAGAGGCCGTCTCGGCGCTTGGGAAGATCGGTTTCGAACAAGTTGGGCAACGAGGTAGTCACGTGAAACTTCGAGATGAAGAGGGCAGAACGGTCATTATCCCGAATCACCGGAACTCGCCCGAGGGACGCTCGCTTCAATTCTTCGACAGTCCGGCATTACCGTGAGGCAATTCATCGACTTGTTGTAAGAAACGTGGTCTCTATGCGGTGACCAAGTGGTTCTTATTGTGTGACTCAAGGTCCACGAAGCCAACCTGGTCGGATCTCACCTCGCTCAGACGGTAATAACGTGAATCAGTTCTTCGAGGCCGACGAAGTCGCCCGGGTTGCGCGTGTAGAGTTCCAGACCATTGGCGTGAGCGATTGCCGCGATGAGTAGATCCGCCATGCGCGATCGGTGAGTGCGACCGGTACTCGCAACAGCTGCAACAATCTGGCCAAAACTTCGCGCGGCGGCTGCGTCGAAAGGGATTGGCTCGAAGGTCGCTTCGGTTTGCTGCAGGCGCGCCTGACGAATTGATTGCACGGTGACGGTGGAGGCCAGAATTGGGCCGGCGGCCAATTCTGCAAGCGTGACCGCGCTGACCGCGATCTCCTCAGGCAGGGCTCTTTGGACCGAAGGATCATCCCAGTCGATGACTACCGATGTGTCAAGTAGCCCCGTGGTCATCTAGAGATCCTGATTGATGAGGTTATCGAGGTCGGCCCGAAAGAGCTTCGCATCGATACCGCGCCCTGTATCAATGAAATTTGCGATGCTGGATTTCGGCACCACCGTGCGACGTAGTGCACGAAGGGGGCGTAATTCAGCTACTGGGACTCCATTGCGGGTCACAACGAAATTCTCGCCAGCAACTACTTCATCGATCACTTTGGCATTGTCATTACGAAGTTCACGTTGAGCGATGGTCTTCGTCATGAGGAAAGTGTAGCATATTGTGCGACGAATTGCTACAGTCTGGATCACTCCGTCCTATCGCGATGCCGACAAATGTCACAAAACACGACATTTACTGCTTTAGGTTCGAATATCGTCTTTTCACGACATTCGTCGTCAACGGGTGGCAGCACCAGTACGACCACGTCTTCTGAAAAAGGTTGAATGATGGAGCGGGCCTTGGTGAGACTCGTTTCTCCCTTGAAGATGACCGGACACCTCGCAAAAATTCAAGAAGATTCATGACCGACATCGCGTAACTCGTCCAGAGATTGCCCAATACCTGATAAGACGATTGACGCTCACACCCACTTGACATTCGCATATTTGAGCGTATACTTTGAGCAGTTACTCAATTTGAGGAGAAGTGTGCGATGGCGAAATCAGGATCCCCCAGCAAGGTCGCGACAGCCAGCACGGAGCGATCGGCGAATACTCGCCGAGCCCTCGTCGATGCCGCTATCGAGACTCTGAAAGAACAGGGCTTCTCAGGTGCCAGTGCTCGAGCGATCTCCCAACGAGCCGGGCTGAACCAGGGACTCGTCTTCTACCACTTCGGCTCAGTGGCCAATCTGCTCCTGGCTGCCCTTGACGCAGTCAGCGATGACCGGATGGTCAGGTTCAGCGCGGCCGTCGAGAACGTGTCGACGGCCAACGAACTCATGGACGTCGCTGCACAAATATTCCGTGAAGACCTCGACACGGGACACGTCACGGTCCTCGTGGAGATGATTGCCGGCGCCTCGTCGACCCCGGGCCTCGGTGCTGAAGTCGCGACTCGCATCGGCCCGTGGTTCACCTTCACGAAGGACGCGATTGACAAGACCTTCGAGGACTCACCGTTCGCGTCTTTGCTACCGCCAGACGACGTTGCCTACACCATCGTGGCGCTCTTTCTCGGGCTCGAAATGCTCACCCACCTCGATGGCGACCGCGAACGCGCACTCACCATCTTCGGTCGCGCCCAGCAACTCGTCACGCTCCTCGGAGCCTTCAGCGCATTCGCACCACCAAAGGAGACGCCATGACCACAGATTCCGCCACTGGACCTCAATCCGCCCTCGTGACCGATACCGGCCTGGATGCGGTAACCGGGGCCTTCAGCTACTCGGGCCGAGCCCTCGCCAGTGCACTCACCGACTCGGGTCGCCAGGTCCGCACCCTGACTGGGCACCCCAACCGGGCGACGGGTGAGTCTCCAATTGAGATTCGACCGCTCGACTTCGACGACCAGATTGGCTTGGTCGCGTCGCTCGAAGGCGTCACCACGCTCTACAACACCTATTGGGTGCGCTTCGCTCACCAGCGGATCGACCACGACATGGCCGTCGAGAACTCTCGAACGCTCTTCCAAGCGGCCCGGCGCGCCGGGGTCGAGCGCATCGTGCACGTCAGCATCACGCACCCGAGTATCGACTCACCGCTGCCGTACTTTCGAGGCAAGGCCCTCGTCGAGCGGGCACTCGCCGAGACCGGCGTGTCGTACGCGGTGCTGCGCCCCGCCATCCTCTTTGGCGGCGACGGCGTGCTCCTCAACAACATCGCCTGGCTGCTCCGTCGTCTGCCCGTCTTCGCCGTGGGTGGGCGGGGCGACTACCGGATCCGAGGGATCCACGTCGACGACCTCGCCCAGCTCTGTCTCCAAAAGGGTACCGAGCGTTTCAACAGCGTGAGCGACGCGGTCGGACCAGAGCGGCCCACGTTCGTAGAACTGGTCAGTTCGATCAGGGACGCAGTCGAGAGCCGCTCGCGGTTGGTCCATGTACCCGGAGCGGTCCTGCCGCTGTTCTCTCGCATCGTTGGAGCGGCCCTCGGTGACGTGCTCTTGACTCGTGACGAGTACCAGGCCATGGCCGGTGGGCTTGCTGACACTGAGGGCCCGGCGACGGGAGCGACCGCACTCTCGGACTGGTTGAAGGATCATGGACCCATCCTGGGGCGCACCTACGCCAACGAACTCCAGCGTCACTTTGACATCACGAGCGGTCGGTGATGCAAAGTGACGACCGATTGCCCCTGGTTGGAGCCATTGCCTGGGCCGTCTGTTCCTGACGCGCGGTCAACCTCCACTCGGGGCCCACACCACCAATTTCTTGTGGACCCGGCTGTATGCAGTTGACCGCGAACGTCCTCTTTGAAGTCAGGGGATACTTGATACATCTTCTCGTGGCCGTTCCCCTCATCATTCTTCTGGCCACCTCCCCTGACGATCGTCATCCACGTTCGCTCTGGCGCAGAGGTTGCGAGGTGATTGGCATGGTTCCTTGCGATCATCGTTCTGACGAACGCCCTTCTGGGTACCGTGACATTCCTGGCCGGCATCCTTGTGGTTCTGGTTCCGACGGGGTCCTGCTTTGTGTGGCGCGCGAGAACCAAGCGACGTCAAAGAAAGCTGAGTGATCCACGTGTTGATCATTCTCGTCGCGTTGCTCGTCGTGTTTCTCGGCACTTCAATTTGGGCCATTATCGATGCGGCCTCAAAACCCCGAGAGGCGTTTGTTGCCGTCGGCGATTCCAAAGCGATGTGGATAACTCTCATCGCGGTTTTCACCTTGTCCCTCGGCATTGCAGGATTTATCTTGGCGCTCGTCTACCTGATCTCCATACGACCAAAGATCAATAACCGGACAGGCGAGACGTGGGCGAAGCCGCCTCCCGTCGCCTCACGTAGACCTTGGATCTATTTCGCTCTCTGGATGCTCGTCGGCGGCGCTTACGCCATGGTCATCGCCGGAGCTTTTACGATTGGAATCTTCTTCATACCCTTTGCCGTCATCGCCACCGTATTGCTGGTCCGCAAACCATCGTCGCGACGGGGCATACCTGGGCTGTTCGCAGGAGTCGCACTTCCTCTGTTCTACGTTGCGTTTCTCAATCGCAGTGGGCCGGGCATGGTCTGCACGATGACTCGCAGCACCTTCGGCGTCGGCCAGAGTTGCACCCAAGAATGGAGTCCGTGGCTATGGCTGAGTGCGGGACTCGTTCTTCTCGGCGCCGGCGTTGCAATCTTCATCGTTACGTTGCGTTCGAGCAAGCGTGAGCGGTGCTCTCAGTGCGCGCAATCGCTTAGTCCGGGAGCCCGGTTTTGTACCCACTGTGGAACCCGATCCGATGAATTCACCGAGGCGCTTTGAGATTCACCACGACATCGTGGTCATTGAAAATGTCGGCATCGGTCAGCAGTTATTTTGAACTGCAGCGATTCGTGGCGGACGCTGGTGAACGGAAAACCTTGCAAAATGGGACCCACTGGACTTGAGTGAACGTCACTGAACGCTCCGGATGGCCGAGGCATACCAGGAGTCAGG
Organism: Acidimicrobiaceae bacterium; assembly: GCA_003141095.1. Lineage (GTDB taxonomy): Bacteria > Actinomycetota > Acidimicrobiia > Acidimicrobiales > RAAP-2 > RAAP-2. The sequence continues at coordinate 8,755 of PLKM01000038.1, forward strand.
GTTTCGAATGATCCTGAACCAGCCAAAGCCTTTGGACTGTGCCCGTCGGCCCCCTGGCCGCCACTCATCGAAGAGCCGGAAACCTTCGTCGGCCCGTGTGCCGCATTCAAAAGAGTGCGTACACCCGTCGTCCCCATTTCAGCTTGAGGACCGACGAATTGGTTTAAGCCGAGGAGTTCTCGCTGTCCGCGAGGTCACGAAGCCACTTAGCAGGAGGAGGATACGTGATCCTCGCGATGGTTGCAGAAACCCAACAAACTACCCAGCCGTAAAAAATGCACAGGATGTACCCCATGTGGTGACTCGACTCCGTCGTCGCGCAGATACTCAGGATTATGGCCCAGGCGATGACGCACCCGATGCTGTAGGCAGTGTACGTACGAAGTTTCTTCACGCCGTACCCTCATTTCCGCTTCGTGGAAGCCTCTGGTTCGAGACGCTTCACAGGTCTTACTACGGTCCAGATCGTCCGGCGCTCGTCGGACGCGACGAGGAGTTCTGGCTCAATTGACGCTGGAGTCACATGATTCGCCAGCGCGCGGTGGCATTTCAAATGGGCCTGGACACCGATGTCACGCTTTGGAAGCTATGGAACTATGAGTAGGTATGAGCGATAATCAGCAGCATCCTGACCCCGAACTGCTGACAGAGATCGCTACAAACCCTGCGGCCTTGGAGCAGTTTTATCGTCGCCACGTCGAAGGCGTCACTCGATTCCTGTCTCGCCGGTGCCGTACGCCCGAAGACGTCGCAGACGCCGTCTCGGCGACTTTCGTCGCAGTCCTCTTCTCGGCGCACTCCTTCGACCCCGAGCTGGGCTCACCAATGGCGTGGCTGTACTCCATTGCTCGCAACGAGGCTCATGGCCAGGGCAGGTCGCTCGGACGTCGAGAGGCTTTGCGACTTCGCCTCCGGGGCAGCACCCTGCTTTCTCGTGACGACGCGGATCGCATTGCAGAGATCATCGACGCTGAGCGCCAGGTCGGTGAGCTCGATGAGGCTCTCGGTACCGCGTCCACGGGAGAACTCGAGTTGCTCCGATCGATGGCGATTGGGGACCTGACCGTCACCCAAGCCTCATCGTCCCTCGGGATTAGCGCAGCAACGGGGCGTAAGCGACTCGAGCGCTTGCGACGACGCGTAACTACTACTGACGAATCCACGATTTGCCCAACACCGGAGGTGGAACAATGAATACCCTCACCCCAATGGGCGCTCAGCGTTCCTTCGAGGATCGTTTGCTCGATGAACTGTTGGCCGTGCAGGCCAAGATGAAAGCCCCTGCACCGCCGCGTCGGCACCGGGTTCGAGTTTTCGCCCTGACCGGCGTCGCCGCAGCAGTCGCCGTAGTTGTGCTGTTGCAAGTGCTTCCGGGTTCAGTCAATACTCCCCAGGCGGCCTCCGCTGCGGCGGAGTTCCAGAAGTTGTCAGCGGCAGCGTTGTCGACTCCCGCAGCCGTATTGGCGCCAGGTCAGTACGTCTACACCGAGGAAATATCTAACTCCGGCCCTCCGTCGCACTTGGGGAGCTCTGCCTACAACGTGGAGTTCGACGTAAAGACCGAATTCTGGATCGCGGCCAATGGCTCGGGGCGCAGCATCTTTACCTTGTTCAACTTGACCTTTCCAACTGCACGGGACCGCGCGGCGTGGGTGGCGCAGGGCAGTCCAGACCTCGCGCCACTGATATCGAGATCGAGCACTTTCGGTCCTGGGAACTACGGTCCCTTGAAGGTTGACGAGTTCACCCTGCCAACGCAACGGGCTCAATTGTCGAAGGTCATCGCGAGTCTCATGGCTCGTCGGACAAGTGCTCGGCCGGGGACTGGGGAGTACTCCATTCTGGAGTTTGGCTACATTGGCCAGCTACTGCACGAAAGGAACGCCCCCCCGAAGGTGCGCGCCGCGCTTCTGGCGTTGGCTGGGAGTCTCCCGGGCATCGTTCTCGTTGGCCCGACCACGGCACCCGAGGGGATGTCCGGCGTAGGGATTTCGACTTCGGTGCAGCATGGTTTCAGCAATGAACTTGTTTTCGATCCAACTACGGGCGCTCTCGTCGCGTATGAACAGTGGCAAACGGACTCTGCGGGGAATCGAAGCCTTGAGTATTGGACCAGCTACCTCGTGAGCGGAGTGGTGAACAACACCTCCACAACGATTCCAGTGGCGAGACCAAGTTCGACCACCACCAACGCCTCCAGCTGAGGCGCACATCACGTGATGTGCACGGCGTCTGCGAGAAGCCCGTTCATATATTCAGCCAGCGGATGGTGGCATTCGTGTCGTGTCGGCCCAACGACTTGACATAGGAGTATCAGGAGACGCACCCGCTTTCAGCCAACTTTCAATGACAGACTCATAACGTGATTCCGTTCCTCATCATCGCGGCCTTAGTCATCGTCGCAATCTCGCGAGATCAGCGCCGGCGACCTTGAAGTGAAATGGACAACTGCCTAAGTCACCTGTTCGANNTTCAGTGAACGTCACTGAACTCTCCAAAAGGGCTTGGCATAGAAGGTGAGGATGCGAGTCGCCCTATTCGTTATAAGAGGAAATCCCAAAGAGGATCAGTTGACGCCTTCGCGACAGCGATGCACGATTGGTCAGGGACCGAGTTCTAAGAGTTCAGACGGTTACGAAGCGACCGGTTCGTTGCGAGATCGAT